>NZ_SMNT01000034.1 GCF_004348265.1 Methylobacterium segetis | reverse complement strand
TTGTAGCGCTCCTCCATCTCGCGCACGGCCCATTTGAGGGCGATGACCGCCTTCTTCGGGTCGATGACGACGGGGGAGAGCAGGTGCGGGATGCCGTCGTAGACGGAGAGTTCGAGCATCTTGGGATCGACCATGATCAGGCGGCACTCCTCCGGCTTGAGCCGGTAGAGCAGGCTGAGGATCATGGTGTTGATGGCCACCGACTTGCCCGAGCCGGTGGTGCCGGCCACGAGCAGGTGCGGCATGCGGGCGAGGTCCGCGATGATCGGCTCGCCGCCGATGTTCTTGCCCAGACACAGCGCGAGCTTGTGCTTGCTCTCGCAGAAGTCGGGGGCCGACAGGAGTTCGCGCAGATAGACGGTCTCGCGCATCTCGTTCGGCAATTCGATGCCGATGACGTTGCGGCCGGGCACGACGGCGACGCGGGCGGAGACGGCGGACATCGAGCGCGCGATGTCGTCGGACAGGCCGATCACGCGGCTCGACTTGGTGCCGGGGGCGGGCTCCAGCTCGTAGAGGGTGACGACGGGACCCGGCCGCACGGCCAGGATGTCGCCCCGCACCCCGAAATCCTGCACCGTCTGCTGGAGGTTGAGCGCGTTCTGCTCCAGCACGTCGGCATCGACTTCCTCGCTCTCGCTCTCCTCCGGCAGGGCGAGCAGTTCGAGGGAGGGATACTCGTAATCGGCGTTCTCGAACGCCGCCACGGCCAGGTGGCGGCCGGCCGGGATCAGGTGGCTGCGCGGCTCCGGCAGGACGGCGCGCGGCGCGACCACCGGCAGCGCCGGGGCAGGGGAGGGGACCTCGGGAGCAGGCTGCACCTCGATCTCCGGCGCGGCCGCGTCGACGGGCTCCGCGACCGCCTCGGCGGCGGGGATCTCGGCCTCGGGAACCGCCTTGGTGCGCAGGAGGACGGGGCGCGGCGCGATCGGCAGGGCGGCCGGGCGGGGCGGAGCGAGGGGAGGCATCACGGCCGGAGCCGCTTCGGGCGCGGATGCCATGTCGGCCGATGCCGTGGCCTCCGGCGTCGCGGGCGGGCGGGCGGGGCGGATCGCGGCGCGGGCCGCCATCGCCGAGAGGGCATTGCGCGCCGCGGGGGGCGCGACGGGGGCCGGAGCGGGCGCGGAGCCGGGGCCGAAGACCAGGGACAGGGAGGGGCGGGCGGCCGGCGTCGGCACGGTCCCGGCGGGGGATGCTTCGACGATCGCCGCCTCGGGCGCCGACGCGCTGCCGCCGTCCGGAGTGTTCGCCGGGCGCGGGGCCTGCATGTTCTCGAAGCGCACGAGACGCTCCAGCACGTAGACCGGGTTCGGCGGCAGCGAGCGCAGATGCGAGATGTCGAGCGGCATCGAGACGAACCGCGACACAGGGATGGCGGAGGCGACGGCCGCAGGCGCGACCTCGGCGGCCGTCTCGACGGGCGGCTCGGGGAGGGCCGGCGGGGCGGCCTCGGCCTGGATCGCGGCCCAGACCTCGGCGGAGGTCCAGTCCGGGTTGTCGAACCAGGGCTTCACAGCCGACCAGTCGGGCAGGTCGGACCAGTCCCGCTCCTCGGCCGCAGGGGCCGGGATCGGCAGGGCCGCGGCGGGGATCGCCGTTGCGGTGGCCGCGTCCGCCCCCCGCGTCGGGCGGCGGTCGGGCGTGCGGAAGAAGCGGACGCCGGGGGGCGCGACGAAGGGCTGGCGCCACAGGGGCAGCGGGGCCTCGGGCGGCGGGGCCGCCGCGGCGACCGCGGCCTCCTCGGCGGCGCGCTCGGCGGCGACGCGCTCCGCCTCCTGCTCCGCGGCGGCGGCGAGGAGGGCGGCCTGGGCCTCGGCATGGGCGCGGGCGAGCGCCTCGCGCTCCGCGTCGAGGGCGCGCTGGCGGCGCTCCTGCAGGATCGTGTCGGGCGTCCGCGTGTAGCGCACGGAGGCCGGCACGGGAGCGGGGGCCGGAACCGGCGCGGGGGCACCCTCGGGCGTGATCGCGGCGGGGCGGCGGGGCGAGCGGATCAGGACGCCGGGCCCCGAGGCGGCGACGTCGATGCGGCTCTCGGGCCGGGCCGGCGGCTGCGCCAGCATGTCGGGATGCGCCCGGTCGTCGAAGACGTGCTCGGGCCAGGCGCCCGTCGAGGCGGTGGACCAGGTCTCGCGCGGGGCGGCCGCGTCCCCGGCCTCGTGCGACCAGTCCGGCTGCGGGGGCACGTAGCGCGGCACGTCCGGCGGCACGGGGACCGGCTCGCCGGCACGGTCGCGGCCGACCAGGGCCTGCGGCGCGGTGAGCCAGCTCGGCGCCGGGCGGGTTCCGGCGATGGCGTAGCTGGGACGCGGCGGCGTGCCCGCGAGCCGGCGGGTCAGGCTCGCGCGGAGCGACATCAGCCGGTTGGCGAGGGCGCCGATCGACAGGCCGGAGCGGTCACCGCCCCGGCCGGGGCGGGAGGGATCACGGAGAGAGTAGGGAGGCCGTCCCGATGCGCGCATGGGTTCTCAGGATTACTCTGAAACGGGGGTCCGCCCGCGGGGGCGGCTCCCCGCCAGTTAGGCCGATCGTCGTTAACAGACGCTTGAACCGGCCCGCCCGGGCCCGGCCTTCGGCCGATCCGGTCCGCGGCGTCGGCCTGCCCTGCGGCCCCTCCCCTGGAGGCCGGAGCCTGCCCGCACTACCCTCTTCCCCTCGACCACCCGTCACCTGAGGTCCGCTGCCGCCGTGCCCGAGCCCGCCACCCCGAGCTTCCGCTCGCTCTACCGCCACGGCTTGGCCCGGGTCGCGGCCTGCACCGGCCGCAGCCACCCGGCCGAGCCGGCCCGCAACCTGCAGGAGATTGTGAGCCTCGCAGGCGAGGCGCACAGGAAGGGTGCGGTGCTCGCCGTATTCCCCGAGCTCGCGCTCTCGGCCTACGCGATCGAGGATCTGTTCCTGCAGGACACGCTCCTCGACGCGGTCGAGGCGGCCGCGGTCGACCTCGTCGCGGCATCGGGCGCGCTTCGCCCCCTCCTCGTGGTCGGCGCGCCGCTGCGCTGGCGCAGCCGCATCTACAATTGCGCCTTGGCGGTTCAGGGGGGCCGGCTTCTCGGAATCGTGCCGAAGAGCTACCTGCCGAATTACCGGGAATTCTACGAGAAGCGCCACTTCGCCTCCGGTGCCGGGATCGCGGGCGAGACGATCCGGGTCGGCGGCCTCGAGGCGCCCTTCGGCACCGACCTGATCTTCGAGGCCGAGGATTTGGCGGGCCTCAGCGTCGGGATCGAGATCTGCGAGGATCTCTGGGTGCCGGAAGGGCCGGGAATGCGTGCGGCGCTCGCGGGCGCGAGCGTCCTTGCCAACCCCTCGGGCAGCCCGATCACCGTCGGCCGGGCGGATGCCCGCGAGCTGCTCTCGCGGGCCGCCTCGATGCGCGGCCTCTGCGCCTACGTCTACGCGGCGGCGGGGCTCGGCGAATCCACGACCGACCTGTCCTGGGACGGGCAGACCAGCATCGACGAGCTCGGGCAGCGGCTCGCCGAGGGCGAGCGCTTCGCGGCCGGCCCCCTCGTCACCTTCGCCGACATCGACCTGGAGCGGATCGCGCAGGACCGTCTCCAGTCCGGCAGCTTCGACGACAATGCCCGCACCCGCGAGGGGACCTACCGGCGCGTCCCCTTCCGCGCCGACCCGCCCGGGGACGATCTCGGCCTGATGCGGGCCATCGAGCGCTTCCCCTTCGTGCCGGCCGACCCCGCCCGCCTCGCGCAGGATTGCTACGAGGCCTACAACATCCAGGTGGCGGGGCTCCTGAAGCGCCTGGAGGCGACGGGCACGAGGAAGGTCGTGATCGGCGTCTCGGGCGGCCTCGACTCGACGCACGCCCTCATCGTGGTGGCCAAGGCCCTCGACCGGCTCGGCCTGCCGCGCTCCAACATCCTCGCCTACACCCTGCCGGGCTTCGCCACCTCGGACGCGACCAAGGGCAACGCCCACGCCCTGATGAAGGCGATCGGCTGCACGGCCGCCGAGATCGACATCCGCCCGGCCGCCCGCCAGATGCTGACCGACATGGGCCACCCGTTCGGGCGGGGCGAGGCGGTCTACGACGTCACCTTCGAGAACGTGCAGGCGGGCTTGCGCACGGATTACCTGTTCCGCCTCGCCAACCAGAACGGCGCCATCGTGATCGGCACCGGCGACCTCTCGGAACTCGCCCTCGGCTGGTGCACCTACGGCGTCGGCGACCAGATGAGCCATTACGGCGTCAACGCGGGCGTGCCCAAGACCCTGATCCAGCATCTGATCCGCTGGGTGATCGGGACGGGCCAGTTCGAGGCCGAGGTGGGACGGATCCTGCAGGCGATCCTCGACACCGAGATCTCGCCGGAACTCGTGCCGGCGGAGGCCGATGCAGGCCCGCAGAGCACGGAGGCCAAGATCGGCCCCTACGCGCTGCAGGATTTCAACCTGTTCTACACGCTGCGTTACGGGTTCCGGCCCTCCAAGATCGCCTTCCTCTCGCTCCACGCCTGGGGGAACCGGGAGGCCGGGATCTGGCCGCCGGACTTTCCCGACGCGAAGCGCGGCGCCTACGAACTCGCCGAGATCCGTCACTGGCTCGGCGTCTTCCTCGGGCGCTTCTTCGGCTTCAGCCAGTTCAAGCGCTCGGCCCTTCCCAACGGGCCGAAGGTCTCGGCCGGGGGCGCCCTCTCGCCCCGCGGCGACTGGCGAGCGCCCTCGGACGCGAGCGCCGCGATCTGGCTCGCGGAACTCGAGCGCAACGTTCCCGAAACCTGATCGACACAAACGCGACGGATTGTGCGACTATGCCTCCGCCCGGTCCTGACCCCGCGATTCACGGCCTTCGGGCCCCGCGGGAATCCGTGCCGCTGCAGGAGCCCGGAACGCTTCGGCCGGTGATCCACCGGCCCGCGCGCTCTCCGGCGGCCAAGCGGAGGTGAGCCGATGCGAAGCTACAACCTGTTCCGGCTCAAGAGCGTCGAGGGCCTGTGCTGCGCCGTGCCGGAAGCCTGCGCCGTGCCCGCCTTCCTCGGCGGAGGCCGCTGGACCTTCGGCGGCAAGCTCGACGACCATGGCCCCGCCCCCCTCGATTTCGACGGCCGGGCGGCCGACACGGCGATCCGCTTCAACGGCTTCTACCTGTTCCAGACGGTGGACAGACGCTTCACCTGCCCGTGAGACTTGCGCGGGTCTGGGATCGCGGCGAGCATTCCTTAAGGGCTGCCATGCGAGGTTGCGGCCGCTGACGGATCTCTAGAGGCCGACCGATGTCGGAAAACCGCAAGGAGGCGCGCCAGAGGGTCTTCCTCAAGGGGCGCATCATCTTCAACAACAACGCGTCGAGCATGGATTGCCTCGTGCGCGACCTGTCCTCCGCAGGCGCCCGCCTCGCGCTCAGCGAGACGACGACGCTGCCGGAGATGTTCGATCTCTACATCCCGCAGAAGGAGCGGACCTACCGCGCCCATCTGCGCTGGCGGCGCCCGGACGGAATCGGGATCACCTTCGTCGACGAGCCGGCGCGGCCGGAATCGGCCGCCGCGGCGGCGCCTGCGGCCGAGGACGCCTCGATCGCGGTACTGCTGCGCCGGGTGAGCGAGCTCGAGGCGGAGAACGCGACCCTCCGCCGGCTGCTGGCCACGATGGCGCAGGGCAGCCCGCCCGCGAGCGCCGCCTGAGCCTCAGGAGGGGTCGGCCGCACCGAACGCGAACGGGGTGAGGGTTATCGGTCCTCGCCGAATGAGCCGCGCCCCTGAGCCTCTCCGGACCGGGAGAGCGAACCCGCGCCCCACCCGGCCGCGGCGGCCTCAGCCCTCGCCGGCCTTGAGCGCCGCGCGGATGCGCTCGGCATGCTCGGCGAGCAGGTCGGGATCGGCCATGCCGCCCTCGTGGCGCTTCAGCGGCACGCCCTCGCGGCGGGGCACGATGTGGACGTGCAGGTGGAACACCGTCTGCCCGCCCGCCGGCTCGTTGTACTGGAAGATCGTCAGCCCATCCGCGGCGAAGGCCGCCTTCACGGCCCGCGCCACCCGCTGCACGCTCGCCGCGAGCGCGGCGAGGGAGGCCGGATCCGCGTCGAGGAGCCCCCGCGCCGGCGCCTTCGGGATCACGAGCGTGTGGCCCTCGCCCTGGGGCATCACGTCCATGAAGGCGAGGGTGGCCTCGTCCTCGTAGACCTTGTGGGCCGGGATCTCGCCCCGGAGGATCCGAGCGAAGATGTTGTCCGGGTCGTAGGGCGCGCGCGGCGCCGGGCTATCGGTCGTCATGGCGTCTCCGGAATGTCGCGCCCGCACGATGCACGCGGCGCCGGCCCGCGTCCACGGGAGCGCGTGGCCCGATTCCGCCCGAACCCGCGCCCCTCCCGCGGCGTTGTGCCACCACGCATGACGGCAAGGCTTGGCCGGCGAGATGTCCGGTCGTCAGGGAAACGGAGAGCATGGCCCACGAGAGCACGAGCGCCATCTACACCGCGGCGGGCGCCAACCTCGCCATCGCGGCCGCGAAATTCGTCGGCGCCGTCCTCACGGGCAGTTCCGCGATGCTCGCCGAGGGCGTTCACTCCCTCGTCGACACCGCGAACCAGATCCTGCTCCTCGTGGGCCTGAAACGGGCGAAGAAGCCGGCCGATACCCGCCACCCGTTCGGCTACGGGCGCGAGGTCTACTTCTACGCCTTCATCGTCGCGCTGTTCATCTTCCTCGGCGGCGGTGCCTTCGCGATCTACGAGGGCATTCACAAGATCGGGCACCCGGAGCCCGTCGAGAACGCGGTCATCCTCGGCCATCACGTCTCGGGCTTCTGGGTGAACCTCGCGATCCTGGGCTTCGCCGTCGCGGCGGAGGGGTATTCCTGCTACGTCGCAATCCGGTCGTTCTGGGCGGAGAAGGGCGAGCGCCCGCCGATCACCGCGATCCGCCGCAGCAAGGACCCCGCCCTGTTCACGGTGCTGGTGGAGGACGTCGCGGCGCTCCTCGGCCTGATGATCGCGATCATCGGCGTGGTGCTCTCGGATGTGCTCGCAATGCCCGTCCTCGACGGCTGGGCCTCGATCGGGATCGGTCTCGTCCTGATCGGCATGGCGATCTTCCTGATGATCGAGACCCACGGCCTGCTGATCGGCGAAGCGGCCGATCCCGAGATCGTGGCGGCGATCCGGGAGGTGGCCCGCGCCGAGACCGGCGTCCACCACGTCAACGAGGTGCTGACGCAGCATCTCGGCCCCGACGACATCCTGGTCAACGTCAGCCTCGATGTGGACGACGGCCTCAGCGCCGGCGAGGTCGAGCGCATGGTCGAGCGCCTCGACCAAGCCCTCAAGGGGCGGCACCGCAAGGTGCGGCGGGTCTTCGTGGAGATCCAGGCGCGCAGCGCGGCGGAGGCGCAGATCCGGGCCGTGCAGGCCGCGCGGGCCTGAGTCAGATCCCCTCGCCGTAGATCCCGTCGCGTTCGGCCAAGGCCGCGATGATCGCCGCCTCCAGCGCCTCGGGCTTCGCCTGGGGTGGGTAGCGCCCGATCACGCGGCCGTCGCGCCCGACGAGGAACTTCGTGAAGTTCCACTTGATGGCCTGCGTGCCGAGCAGCCCCGGCATCTCCGCCTTGAGATGCACGAAGAGCGGATCGGCATTTGCCCCGTTCACCTCGACCTTTCCGAGGACGGGGAAGCTGACCTCGTAGGTCAGGCTGCAGAAGCGGGCGATCTCGTCCGCGTCGCCGGGCTCCTGCGCGCCGAACTGGTTGCAGGGAAAGGCGAGCACCGCGAGACCCGCCTCGCGGTGGCGGCGCCAGAGCGCCTCCAGCCCTTCGTATTGCGGAGTGAAGCCGCATTTCGAGGCCGTGTTGACGATGAGCACGACCTTGCCGCGGTAGCGCTCCAGAGGGTGGGGGGTGCCGTCGGCGGCCTCGGGCGTGAAGTCGTGGATCGTGCTGCTCATGGGGCCCCTCATGCCCTGCGGAGGACGCCCGAGGGAAGAGGCGGGCGTCCCTCCGGTCAGGCGGCGGTGCGCCGCTCGACCAGCCGCGCGAGGTAGGCGCTGCCGAGCGGGATGATGCTGTCGTCGAAATCGAAGGCGGCATTGTGCAGGCCGGGTCCCGGCGTGCCGCCGAGCCAGGCATAGGCGCCGGGCACCGCCATCACCATGTCGGCGAAATCCTCGCTGCCCATGCGGGGCACGCAATCGGCCTCGACGTTCTCGGCGCCGAACAGTTCGGTGGCGATCTCGGCTGCGGCCGCCGCCTGCTCGGCGCGGTTCTCGAGGACCGAGAACGTGTCGCGGATCTCGACCTCGATCTCGGCGCCGTAGGCCGCGGCGAAGCCCCTCGCCAGATCGCGGATGCGGAGGCCGGCCATCTCCCGGATCGCACCGTCGAAGGTCCGGATCGTGCCGGCGAGATGGGCGGCTTCGGGAATGACGTTGTAGGCCGCGCCCGCGTGGATCTGGGTGATCGAGACGACGCAGGATTTCAGCGGATCGGCGTTGCGCGAGACGATCGACTGCATGGCCTGCGCGAGCGCGGTCGCCACCACGATCGGGTCGATGCCCCGTTGCGGCTCGGCGGCGTGCGCGCCGCGCCCCTGGATGCGGATGTCGAAGAAGTCGGCCGCCGCCATGATCGGGCCGGTCCGGGTCTTGAGGCGGCCGTGTGGGCCGTTCGGGGCGTTGTGGAGCGCGTAGATCTCGTCGACGGGGAAGCGCTCGAACAAGCCGTCGCGGATCATGGCGCGGGCGCCGCCCAATCCTTCCTCGGCCGGCTGGAAGACGAAGATGGCGGTGCCGTCGAAGTCGCGGGTCTCGGCGAGGTAGCGGGCGGCGCCGACGAGCATCGTCGTGTGCCCGTCGTGCCCGCAGGCGTGCATTTTGCCCGGCACCGTCGAGCGGTAGGGCAGGTTCGTCGCCTCCTCGATCGGCAGCGCGTCGAGTTCGGCCCTGAGCCCGATCCGCCGGCCGTTGTCGGAGCGGCCCTTCAGCACGCCGACGACGCCCGTGCCCCCCACGCCCCGGTGCACCTCGATGCCGTAGCCCTGCAGCAGGTCGGCGACGATGCCGGAGGTCCGCACCTCCTCGAAGCCGATCTCCGGGTGGGCGTGGATGTCGCGGCGGAGCGCCGTCAACTCCCCGGCATAGGTCTTGATGCGGTCGATCGGACTCATTCTCCGGTCTCCTCTCCGGCCTCCTGCCCGCAGGCGCGGCGGAACGGCGTCAGGGTGTCGAGGGCGTCCACGGCCTCCTCGACGTGGGCGCGCTCGCGCCTCAGGTAATCGGCCACCGCCCGGCGCAGGGCCGGGTCGGCGATGTCGTGGGCCGAGTGCATCAGCACCGGGCGGTAGCCCCGCGCGAGCTTGTGCTCGCCCTGGGCGCCGGCCTCGACGCGCTTGAGCCCACGCTGAATCGCGAAGTCGATCGCCTGATAATAGCAGACCTCGAAGTGCAGGAACGGATGGTCCTCGGTGCAACCCCAGTTGCGCCCGTAGAGGGCGGCGTCGCCGATGAGATTGAGGGCGCCGGCGATCGGCCGCCCCGCGCGGGAAGCGAGGATCAGGAGGACCCGGTCGGCCATGCGCTCGGACAGGAGCGAGAAGAAGCGCCTGTTCAGGTAGGGCCGGCCCCATTTCCGGCTCCCCGTGTCCATGTAGAACTGGAAGAAGGCGTCCCAGTGGGCCTCCTTGAGGTCCGAGCCGGTCAGGTGCTCGATCGTGACGCCGGCCGACACGGCCTCCCTGCGCTCGCGCCGGATCGCCTTTCGCTTGCGGGAGGCGAGCGCGGCGAGGAAGTCCTCGAAGCTCGCGTAGTCCCTGTTCTCCCAGTGGAACTGCTGGTCGGTCCGCTGCAGGAAGCCGAGCGCCCCGGCCTGCTCCCACTCGCGCGCGCGCATAACGGTGACGTGGATCGAGGAGGCCTGCGCCTCGGCACGCAGGGCCCGCAGGCCGGCGACGAGACCGGAGACGGCGACGTCCGGGTCCTCGCCCGGCGCGATCAGGAAGCGCGGGCCGGTGACGGGGGTGAACGGCACGCTCACCTGCAGCTTCGGATAATAGCTGCCGCCCGCCCGCTCGTAGGCGTCCGCCCAGCCGTGGTCGAACACGTACTCGCCCTGAGAATGGGACTTCAGGTAGCAGGGCGCGACGCCGATCAGGCGCTCGCCCCGCTCCACCGCCACGTGCAGCGGCAGCCAGCCGCTGCGGCGGGAGACGCAGCCCGAATCCTCGAGCGCCGACAGGAAGGCGTGCGAGACGAAGGGGTTGAAGGTCTCGTCGCCGGCCGAGAGCGTCTCGGCCGAGGTGGCGCAGGCATCCCACGCGGCGGCCCCGATCTCCCCGAGGCCGGTGACCGCGCGAACCCGAAGCTCCGCCGCAGCGGCCTCGGCCGCACTCCCGCGTTCGTCCATGCGAGCCAATCTAGCCACGCGGGAAGGGTGGGCAAGCGGAGGGGCGGGGAGGCGAGGTCGCAGGTCTTCCGCGATCCTGGCGCCTCTCACCAATCCCGAGCGGGAGAGGGCGTGCGTCGCGCCTCGTCCGGCCTCAGGGCCGGAAGCCCTCGAACACCATCTGGTCGGCGTGCTCGCGCGCGCGGCGGCGCTGATCGTCGGTGCGGACCGTCCAGGTCATCACCGGCCGCCCTCCGAGGAGGCGGGACAGGTAGGTCGGCGCGCAGGGGAGGTCGTCGACCCGCCAGGACAGGAAGTCCGGCCGCGTCTCGTCGAAATGCAGCAGGTTCGAGAGGGAGCGGCGCAGCCTGTCGGACATCGGGCCGTAGGCCGGGTCGTCCTGCGTCGTCTCGGCGACGATGCCGCGGGGGATCGTCGGGGCCAGCTCCCGCAAGGCCGCGACGATCCCGGGATCGAAGGATTTCAGCGCCACGGGCCCGTCGTAGCCCGAGACCGTCTCGACGACGCGCCGGGTCAGCGTCAGGTCGCCGGAATAGACCGACTTGATCTCGACGATGAGGGGAACCCGGCCGGCGATCTCGGCCAGGAATTGCGCCAGCGTCGGGATGCGCTCAGGCGTGCCGGCGACCGTCAGCGTCCCGAGTTCCGCCGCGGGGCGCGAGGCGATGGGGTGCGTGGCCTCTGTGAGGCGGCCGAGCGCGGCGTCGTGGAACACCATCGCTTCGCCATCCGCGCTCGGCTGCACGTCGCACTCGATCGCGTAGCCCCCCGCGATCGCGGCGCGGGCCGCCGCGACCGTGTTCTCGGGGACGCCCTCCGCCCGGCCGTGCAGGCCCCGGTGTGCGATCGGGCGCGCCGTCAGCCAGGCGGGAGCGTTCGGCGTCACTCAGGCGACCTCGAACATCGCCTCGACCTCGACCGCCGCGTCGAGGGGCAATTCGGCAACGCCCACCGTCGAGCGGGCGTGGCGTCCGCGGTCGCCCAGCACCTCCACCATCAGGTCCGAGGCCCCATTCATGATCGGGGCGAGGCCGGAGAAGCTCGGCACCGCGTTGATGAAACCGCCGAGCCGCACGCAGCGGGCGACCGCGTGGTCGAGGTCGCCCACCGCCGCCTCGAGCTGCGCCAGCACGTTGAGGGCGCAGAGGCGGGCCGCGGCGATCCCGGCCTCGGCCGAGACCTCCGCGCCGAGCTTGCCCACATGGTCGGGGGCGAGCTTGCCGTCCGGCCCGAAGCAGATCTGGCCCGAGATGACGACGAGGTTGCCCGTGCGCACGAAGGGCACGTAGTTCGCGACAGGCGCCGCGGCCTTCGGCAGGGTGAGGCCCAAGCGCTCCAGACGTTCCTTCACCGAACTCATGTGCTTCCTCCCGCGTGGCGGCATGGCTGCCGCTCCGGCTCACAGCACAGGCGCGCCCCCGCGCGCAAGGGCGGCGCCTCCCGGGTCGCCCGGCGCAGCCTAAGTTTGAGGCATGTCGCTTCCGTGAACCCGCCCTGTGATTGACAGACGGGGCCGCTTTCATAGTAATCGCGCGCGTGCCGCCCCCCGACGAGGCGGCACTTTCATTTCGGGCGTGTCGCGAGGCGGCTCGCCGACGACCCGACCCAAGGCCAGACACGGAGACGGGAACGTGACCTCCGCCCTTCTGCCGACCTATGCCCGGGCCCCCATCGCGTTCGAGCGCGGCGAGGGGGCATGGCTCGTGGCGCGCGGGGGCGAGCGATACCTCGATTTCGGCGCCGGCATCGCCGTCAACGCGCTGGGCCACGCCCACCCCCACCTCGTCGCCGCGCTCACCGAGCAGGCGGGCAAGCTCTGGCACACCTCGAACCTGTTCGAGATCCCGGAGGGCGAGCGTCTGGGCCAGCGCCTCGTCGACGCCACTTTCGCGGATGTCGCCTTCTTCGCCAATTCCGGTGCGGAAGCGAACGAGGCCGCCATCAAGATGGCGCGCAAGTACCACGCGGCGGGCGGCCACCCGGAGCGGTACCGCATCATCACCTTCGAGGGCGCCTTCCACGGCCGGACGCTGGCCACCATCGCCGCGGGCGGACAGGCCAAGTACATCGAGGGCTTCGGCCCCAAGGTCGAGGGCTTCGATCAGGTGCCGACCGGCGATCTCGCGGCGCTCGAGGCCGCGATCACGCCGGAGACCGCCGCCCTGATGATCGAGCCCATCCAGGGTGAGGGCGGCCTGCGGGTGATCCCGCACGCGGACCTGCGCCGGCTGCGCGAGATCTGCGACGCACGGGGACTCCTTCTCATCATGGACGAGGTGCAGACCGGCGTCGGGCGCACCGGCAAGCTGTTCGCCCACGAGTGGTCGGGGATCGCCCCCGACATCATGAGCGCGGCCAAGGGCATCGGCGGAGGCTTTCCGCTCGGCGTCTGCCTTGCCACGCGCGAGGCGGCCCGTGGCATGACGGCGGGCACTCACGGCACCACCTTCGGCGGGAACCCCCTCGCCATGGCGGTCGGCAACGCCGTCCTCGACGTGGTGCTGGCCGACGGCTTCCTGGATCACGTCCGCCGCATCGGCCTCCTGCTCAAGCAGAGGCTCGCCGCGCTGAAGGACCGGTACCCGCAGGTGATCCAGGAGATCCGCGGCGAGGGCCTGATGCTGGGCCTCAAGCTCGGCGTGCCGAACACCGATTTCACCGCGGCGGCCCGGGCCGAGCACCTCCTCGTCATCCCGGCCGGCGACAACGTGGTCCGCCTCCTGCCTCCGCTCATCGTGGGCGAGGCCGACGTCACGGCCGCGGTCGAGCGCCTGGAGGCGGCGGCCTCTTCCCTGGACCACCCCAAGGACACCCCTCTGCGCGGGGCGGCCGAGTAGGCGCGCCGCCCCCGGATCACCTGTTCTCAAAGATCGACCGAGATGAACGCCCAGACGAACGGGACCGCGAAGGTCCCCAGCGAGCCCCGGCCCCAGGCCGCCGGCCCCCGCCACTTCCTCGACCTCAAGGATTTCTCCGGCGCGGAACTGCGCGCGATCCTCGACGCGGCCGCCGCCATCAAGAGCCGCCGCCGCCGAGGCGAGCCGCCGGCCGAGCGGCCGCTCGCCGGCAAGACCCTGGCGATGGTGTTCGACCGGCCCTCCACCCGCACCCGCGTCTCCTTCGACGTGGCCATGCGCGAGCTCGGCGGCGAGACCCTGATGCTGACGGGCGGCGAGATGCAGCTCGGCCGCGGCGAGACCGTGGGCGACACCGCCCAGGTGCTCTCCCGCTTCGTCGACGCGATCATGATCCGTATCCTCGACCACGGGCTGATGCTCGAACTCGCCGAATCCGCCAGCGTGCCGGTGATCAACGCGCTCACCAAGGTCTCGCATCCCTGCCAGATCATGGCGGACGTGCTCACCTTCGAGGAGCATCGCGGGCCGATCCGCGGCCGCACGGTCGCGTGGTCGGGGGATGCCAACAACGTGCTGGCGAGCTGGGCCCACGCCGCCGCCCGCCTCGACTTCACCCTCAACATCGCCGCGCCCCCGGAACTGTCGGCCCCGCCCGCGCTGATCGCCTGGGCGAAGGAGCAGGGGGCGAAGATCAACGTCACCACCGACCCGTTCGCGGCCGTCGACGGCGCGGATTGCGTCGTCACCGATTGCTGGGTCTCGATGGGCGACGATGACGACAACCACCGCCACAACCTGCTCGGCCCCTACCAAGTGAACGCCAAGCTGATGGCGGCTGCCGCCAAGGACGCGGTCTTCATGCACTGCCTGCCGGCCCACCGGGAGGAGGAGGTCACGGCCGAGGTGATCGACGGCCCGCAATCCGTGGTCTTCGACGAGGCCGAGAACCGCCTCCACGCCCAGAAGGGCATCCTGGCCTGGTGCTTCGGGGCGAACGGGCTCTGACGATCCCCCCTCGCGGGGCGATTGCCGAAGCCCCATATGGGGTTCTGAGCGTTCACGCTCTCCCCCAGCAGGCGATGAACTCGACGATGCGCGGCCGAACCGGTCGCGGGTGGCGCGGCGGCGCCCCTCTCCCGTGCGGGAGAGCGGAGCCGTGCCCGTCTTGCGTGCGATGCGGGGATGGTAGCGCCAGGATCGACACGGAGCGGAGAGGCGATGACCGCAGGAGCCGAAATGTCCCCCACCCCCGCCGACGGCCGCGAGGGCCACGACGATGCCGTGCTGCCCTTCTCCGTCGAGGCCCTCGACGTGCGCGGGCGCGCCGTGCGGCTCGGACCCTCGATCGACACGATCCTGCGCCGCCACGGCTATCCGGACCCGGTGGCGCGCCTCCTGGGCGAGGCGGCGGCGCTGACCGTGCTGCTGGGCTCGTCCCTCAAGTTCGAGGGCCGCTTCCAGCTCCAGACCAAGACGAGCGGCCCGGTCGAGATGATCGTGGTGGATTTCGAAGCGCCGGACCGCGTCCGCGCCACCGCCCGCTTCGACGCGGAGCGCGTCGCGGCCCTGGGCTCGGGGCCTCTCAAGACAGCCGATCTCGTCGGCGACGGGCACCTCGCCATGACGATCGACCAGGGCTCGGCCGCGAGCCGCTATCAGGGCGTCGTGGCGCTTGAGGGCCAGAGCTTCGAGGAGGCAGCCCACCAGTATTTCCGCCAGTCGGAGCAGATCCCGACGCAGGTGAGGCTCGCCGTGGCCGAGGCGTTCGAGGACGGCGAGGCCCGCTACCGGGCGGGCGGCCTCCTCGTGCAGTTCCTGCCGCAATCGACCGACCGGGCCCGCCTCGCCGACCTGCCGCCGGGCGACATTCCGGAGGGCCATGCCCATCTCGACGCTGCCCGCGCGCCGGAGGACGACGCCTGGGTCGAAGCACGCTCCCTCGTCGGCACGATCCAGGACCACGAGCTTGTGGACCCGGCGGTCTCCTCGGAGCGCCTGCTCTACCGCCTGTTCCACGAGCGCGGCGTGCGCGTGTTCGAGGCGCAGGGCGTCTCCGAGCAGTGCCGCTGCTCGCCGGAGCGGGTGATGGGGATGATCCGCTCGTTCTCTCCGGAAGACCGGCAGGCCATGGTGGCGGATGACGGCCGCATCGGGATCACCTGCGAGTTCTGCTCGCGGCGCTACGACCTCGACCCGACCGAGGTCGAGGCCGAGATCGCGGCCAAGCACTAGGCGATCCCCAGCGCCACGGCCAAGCTGAACCGCCGTTACGGCCAAGCTCAGCCCAGATGATTCGCCAACGAAAGCTGCCAACCTTCGATTGAACCCTTTCGCGACGAGACGCGTTTCGAAGCGTCAAAAGTCACGGAGGTTACGCTATGAAGAAGTTTGCAGTCGGTCTGGCGGCTCTGCTGTTCAGCACGTCCGTCTACGCGCAGAATGCGGCCGGTACCATGGACAAGGGCGCGGGCGGCAACGCCGGTGCGGCACGGTCCGGGATGTCGGCCGAGCGCGGCGGCGCCCGCGGTTCCGAGATGGGCGGTCAGCGCGAGCAATCCGCGCAGCGCGAGTCCGGCGGCCAGCGCGAGGGCGGTCAGCAGGCCCGCAACGCCGGCCGCGAAGGCGCCGATCGCGGCGACCGTCAGGGCGGCATGGATCGCGCCGAGCGCCGGGACGGCGCGCGCGGCGAGGACCGTGGTGAGCGCTCGGCCCGGGCGGAGCGCGGGAGCGAGCGCGGCGACATCCGTGAGAGCCGCCGCGACCGCGTGACCGAGAGCCGGCGCACCGACCGCACCGACGTGCGGTCCGAGCGCGTCTCGGGCGGCTTCCGCCGCGAGGGCCGTTTCGTGTTCATCGGCGGCCGCCGCGTCGTCTACGGCTCGCCCGAGTATCGCCGCCTCGTCACGGTCGAGCGGCGCCAGAGCGGCCCGCGCCGCTACGTCACGATCCGGGGCCAGCGGGTGATCTACGGCTCGCCCGAGTATCGCCGCCTCGTGACGATCCGCGACGAGCGCCCGAGCCGGGTCCGCTACGTCACGGTCCGCGGCCAGCGCGTGCTCTACGGCTCGCCCGAGTATCGCCGCCTGACGGTCTCGACGAGCGAGCGCCGCGGCGGCACGGTCAATGCCACCTTCAGCGAGCGCAACCGCAGCACCGTGGAGCGCCGCGGCCGCACGGAGGAGCGTAGCGCCGAGCGCGGCACGGACCGCAATGAGCGCGGCTTCCGCGGCAACGAGGGCAACCGCGACGCACAGGCGAACCGGGGCGGGCGCGAGAACGCGCAGGGCAACATGCGCCAGGGTGAGCGCGACCCGTCCGCCGTCCGCAACGCGGCCGATCGCGGCGGTGCCGACCGCTCCGAGCGTGGCGCTGGCGGCGAGCGCGGTTCGATGAGCGGTGGTGATCGCGGCGGCATGAACGCCGGCAACCGCGGCACGGCCGGGGGCGAGCGCGGCGCGGGCGGCGAGCGCGGCGGCCGCAACTGAGCTGACGCGGCATCGTCCGAGTGGAGGGGCCGGTTCGCCGGCCCCTTTTTCGTGGTCACGCCTTCAGGACAGGCTCTGCGATGTCGCCCCCGCCACGCCGGGCGAGGTAATCGGGCTGGAACAGGCACATCCGCATGGCGTCGCGATAGCGCCCGTTCACGAAGAATTCGTCCCGAAGCACGCCCTCGGGGCGGAATCCGCAGCGCTCGTAGATGCGCACGGCGCGGGCATTGTCCTTGTCGACGTGCAGGTAGAGCTTGTGGATGTTGAGCACGCTGAAGGCGTAATCGATGGCGATGCGCGTCGCCTGCCCCGCGTAGCCTCGGCCCTGGAAGGCGGGGTGCAGGGCGATCTGGAACTCGCAGCGCCGGTGCAGGTGGTTGATCTCGACGAGCTCGACCATGCCGGCGGATGCGTTGGCCGCCGTCGCGATGATGAAGCGTCGCTCGGTCTGGGTGTGGATGTTGCGCTCGTAGAGCTGCGCCAGCTCGGCGAAGGACTCGTAGGCCTCCTCGAACCAGTAGCGCATGATGCTGTCGTTGTTGTTGAGCTGATGCACGAAGAGCAGGTCCTCGCGCTCGAGCGGCCGCAGCGTCACACGGCCCGGACCCGGGCTCCCGCCCGTCATGACGCGCCCTCGGCGCAGGCCCGGCCCAGGCGGCGCATGAAGGCCGCGCCGTCCTCGAGCGCCCGCAGGGTGATGTACTCGTCGGGCTGGTGCGCCTGGTCGATCGAGCCCGGCCCGCACACGACGGTCGGGATGCCGGCGACCTGGAAGCGCCCGGCCTCCGTGGCGTAGGGCACCGTGATGGTGCGGTTGCGCTCCGCGACCCGCAAGGCCAACCGCTCCGCCTCGGAGCCGGGATCGGGCTTGAGCCCCGGGACCGCAACTTCCTGCAGGGTCTCGATCGACCCGTAATCGCCGTAGCGGTTCAGCCGCTCGCGGGTCACCGCCTCGACCTTGGCGGAAAACAGGTCCGGGATCTCGGCCATGTCGAGATCCGGAAGGCCGCGAAATTCCCAATGGAAGGTGCAGACCTTCGGTAGGATGTTGCGGGCGGTACCGCCCTGGATGGTGCCCACGTGGACGGTCGTCGCCGGGGGGTCGAAGCGGCCCGACGGGTCGCCCCGCGCGACCATCAGATCGGCGATGCGGTTCAACTCCGAGACGAGGTCGGCCGCCGCCATCACGGCGTTGGCACCGAGCATGGGCTTGGCCGAGTGCGCCTCGTGCCCGTGCACCGTGGTGAGATAGGTGACGATGCTCTTGTGCGCATCGGCGACCTCAAGGTCCGTCGGCTCGCCGACGATGACGGCGCCGGGCCGCGGCAGGCCGGCGCCGAAGCGGGCGATCGTGTCGGCGACGCCGAGGCAGGTCGTCTCCTCGTCGTAGGAGAACAGGAGGTGGATCGGGCGCTTGAGATCGATGGCGAGGTATTCCGGCACCGCCGCGAGCGCGAGCGCGCAGAAGCCCTTCATGTCGACGGCGCCGCGGCCGTAGGCGCGCCCGTCCGCCACCCGCAGGGTGAAGGGGTCCGAGGTCCAGGCCTGGCCCGTGACCGGCACCACGTCGGTATGGCCGGAGAGCACGACGCCGCCGTCGCGCACCGGGCCGATCGTCGCGAAGAGCGCCGCCTTGTCGCCGGCCGCGTTCGGGACGCGCAGGCTCTCGACGCCGAGGCCGTCGAGATAGGCCGCGATCCAGTCGATCACCGCGAGGTTCGGCTTGGAGCTCTCGGTGTCGAAGCCGACGAGGCGCTCCAGGATCTCGAGCGGGGTCAGGCGCTCCGGGTGTCCCGGCATCCGGTTTCCCGGCATCGCTTGGCATCCTTCCGCGGGCGCCGGCTGCGGCGCCAAGCCCTCAGTGCAGGCTGCGGCGCACGTGCGGGCTGTCGAGGGAGAAGGCGGGGATCTCGGCCTCGAAGCTCTCGCCGGCCACCGTCGCCATCGTGTAGCTCCCGGCCATCAGCCCGTCCGGCGTCGTGAGGGGGCAGCCGCTGGTGTAGCTGAAGGATTCACCGGGCTCCAGCACCGGCTGCTTGCCGACGACACCCGCGCCGCGCACCTCCTGGCAGGCGCCGTGCCCGTCGATGATGCGCCAGTGCCGGGAGCGGAGCTGCACCTGCTCGGCGCCGTTGTTCACGATCTCGACCGTGTAGGCGAAGAAGTACCGGCTCTCGCCCGGCGAGGATTCCTCCTCGACGAAGCGGGGCATCACGGTCACGCTGATCCCGCGCGTCTCGGCCTTGTACATGGTCCGGACCTGCCTCCCTGGCCGAGCCGCGCGTCGCGCCCCGCATCGTCCGCGAAGCACCGCGACAGCCTCGGAGCGCCGTGGTACGTGGCGGCGAAAACGCCGTCAATCACGGCGGAGTACGTCGCGCTTGGCGCGGCGCTTTCAAGGGATCGGGGCCGCATGGCCGGCAAGACCCTGCAGCATCGTGGGCCGCCCGTGCGGCATCCGAAGCGCCGCTCGAGCCTCCTCGATACGGGCGCGCGCCTCGGCCTCGCGGGCCTCTGTCTGGCGCTCGCGTGGCGGGCGCCGGCAGCCAATGGCTGGGCGGCCGCAGCCCTCCTCGCCAGTCTCCTCCTCGACGCCGCGGCCCGGCTCGCCACCGTCCGAGCCGGGCGCGACGAGGCCGTCGCGGCGCGATTGCGGGGCCCCTCACACAGTCTGCCCTCCCTCGTCCTCGCCCTCGGCTCCGGACCGGGCCTCGCGGGCGGCGCCCTGGTCCTCGCCCTGGCGCTGCTCGCGCGGCCCGATGCGTTCCCGGTGCTCGGCAGCCTGCTCGCGGGACTCGTGGCGATCGGCGCCTTCGCCAGGCTCGCCCTTGCCCGGATCATCCTGCGCATTGCTCGGGAGGACCCGGATTTAACGCGGCCTTAGGGCAGCCGCGGCACAACGGGAGCCGTATGCGTGTGGTGGAGCGGGGCAAGCGCGCTGTGACGAAGAACACGACGCGGGAGCCCGCCGGCGAGACGCCGCGCGAGGGCATCCTCTCGGCGCGCGGCATCGCGGCGCTGACGGAGAGCGGCGGGATCCGCCCGGCGAACCCGTACGCGCCCGATCAGATCCAGCCCGCGAGCCTCGATCTGCGCCTCGGGGCCCGCGCCTTCCGCGTCCGCACGAGCTTCCTGCCGGGCAGCCGCCGCAGCGTGTCGGACTGCGTCAGGGATTTCTCCTTCCACGCGATCGATCTTCGGGAGGGGGCCGTCCTGGAGACGGGCTGCGTCTACATCGCCGAGTTGCAGGAGACGCTCGCCCTGCCGCCGGATCTCTCGGCGGGCGCCAACCCGAAGAGCTCGACCGGGCGCATCGACGTCTTCACCCGCGTCATCACGGACCACGCGACGGCCTTCGATCAGGTGGAGGCGGGCTACGCGGGCCCTCTCTACGCCGAGATCTCGCCCCGCACCTTCCCGGTCCTCGTGCGCACGGGCTCGCGGCTCTCGCAGATCCGCTTCCGTCGAGGCGAGGTGCGCCTGCGCGAGGCCGAGCTGGCCGAGCTTCACGCCCGCACGCCGCTCGTGACCGCGGCGAGCCCATCCTTCCAGGGGGGCGTGGCCGTCTCCGTCGATCTCGCGGGATTCGACGGGCTGATCGGCTACCGGGCCAAGCGCCACACCGGCCTCGTCGACGTCGACGCACCCGGCCGCCACCGGACCGCCGATTTCTGGGAGCCGCTCCCGGCGGACGGCTCCGGCATGCTGATCCTCGATCCCGGTCAGTTCTACATCCTGGCCTCGAAGGAATCCGTCGTGGTGCCTCCCGACCACGCCGCCGAGATGGTGCCCTTCGACCCCCTCGTCGGCGAGTTCCGGGTCCATTATGCGGGGTTCTTCGATCCCGGCTTCGGCTACGCGGACGCGGGCGGGGCGGGGGCCCGGGCCGTGCTGGAGGTGCGCTCCCGCGACGTGCCGTTCCTTCTGGAGGACGGTCAGATCGTCGGCCGCCTCGTCTACGAGCGCATGGCCGAAACGCCCGCCACCCTCTACGGCGCGGGGGCCGGCTCGAACTATCAGGCGCAAGGGCTGAAGCTCTCGAAGCACTTCGTCTGAGGCCGGCCAGGGTCAGGGCGCGGCGCGGGCGACGTTTCCGGGCGGGCGCTTCGGCGGGAGCGGCGTGCGCGGGCTCGCCCTCGGCGCGGGAGGAGGCGGAGTGACGCTGGGCGGCTCCAGGTCGATCTCGGCCGCAGCCTCCTGCAGCACCGGCAATTCAAGGCTCGGGGCTGCCCGCTCCCCCCTCTCGGCGGGAGGTGGTGCCGCGAGGGGAGCCGGCTCGATGTTCGGGGACAGCGAAGCGGGTTCCGGCCGAATAGGCTCCTCGGCGATGCTCACCGCGGCCACGGCGGAGGGCAGGGGCGCCCGGGCGGCCGAACCGCGGGAGAAGACGAGGGGCAGGCTGAAGGCCGCCAGCACCGCGATGGCGACGAGGCCGCCGAGCACGGCACCCGCCCCCGCACTCGGGCCGCTCCGCGGCCGCACGCGTCGAAGGGGCCCTGGCGCGAAGCGGCCGCGACGGCGCAACGCACGCCCGACGGATCGGACGAGCCTCCAACCTCCCACACGGCGCCTCATGAGGCGACTCCCGGATTCCGGGCGAGATGCCCGAAACGGCACGGAGCCCGGTCATCTGAGGCGGATTTATGGCATCGGGCGGCGCGCGGACGCGCTCGCACAAGCCAAGGATGCATAACCAGTTTCACCCATGCTGCCGGTTGCGGTTTCGTGCTCGCCGGCCCTGGCCGATCCCGGAGATCGAGGTAGCCGGACTTCACCGCGAAGCGAGGCGCGGCCAGCGCGCCGCAACGCTCACCCGCCCGCCTGATCGGCTGCCGCCGCGTCGATCAGCCAAGCCACCTGCCCCCTGCTCGTCACCTGCGCAGCCGGCAGGTCTTCGCCCGCGGCGAGCCGGCGAAGCGGGTCCCGCTTGCCCGCACCCGTCACCAGGAAGAGGATCCAGCGGGAGGAGGCGAGAGCCGGGTAGGTGAGGGTGATGCGCGGCACGAAGGGCGCCATTCCGGCCTCCGGCACGGGCGCCGCCCAGGCGCTCGCCTCGTGGAGCGCCGGCTTGCCGGGGAACAGGGAAGCCGTATGCCCGTCCTCGCCGAGGCCGAGGAGGACGAGGTCGAAGAGCGGTCGGGCCGGGTCGAACCGCTCGGCACCGTAGAAATCCCGCAAGGTCCGGGCGTAGCTGCGCGCACCCGCCTCGGCGCCGAGGTCGGAGGGGATGAAGTGCAGATGCGTCCGCGGGATCGGCGCACCATGCCCGAAGGCCTCGCGGGCCATGCGGACGTTGCTCGCCGGATCGTCCCAGGGCACCACCCGGTCGTCGCCGAAGAACCAGTGGATGCGCGCCCACGGCACCCGGTCGACGTAGTCCGCGCCGGCGAGCAGGGCGTAGAGGCGCTTCGGCGTCGAACCGCCGGAGAGGCAGATGGCGACCCGGTCCCCCGGCGCATCGGCGCATATGGCCAGGAGACGGTCCGCCGCGGCCCGCGCGACCGCCTCCGCATCGGGCAGGACCCGTGTGCCGGAGGGCAGGGGGATCGTCATGGCGGTTCTCCTGTCGGGATCGAACCGGTGCTCGCGGCGTCCTGACTATTTCGGCTCCACGTGCCCGCCGAAGCCCTTGCGCATGGCCGAGAGCAGCTTGTCGGCGAAGCTCGCGTGCTCGCGGGATCGGAAGCGGGCATAGAGGGCGGCCGACAGGACGTTGGCCGGCACCGATTCCTCGATCGCCGCGTTCAGCGTCCAGCGCCCCTCCCCGGAATCGGCAACGAAGCCCGAGAAGGCGTCGAGCTGCTCGTCGCCGGCGAGCGCTTGCGCGGTCAGGTCGAGGAGCCAGGAGGAGACCACGCTGCCGCGGCGCCAGACCTCGGCGATGTCGCCGATGTCGAGGTCGAAGCGCTGCGCCTCGGGCAGGTCCTTGGACCCTGCGTGCTTCAGGATGTCGAAGCCCTCGGCGTAGGCCTGCATCAGGCCGTACTCGATGCCGTTATGGACCATCTTCACGAAGTGGCCGGCTCCGCTCGGCCCCGCATGGATGTATCCCTGCTCGGCGCGGGCGTCGCGGCCCTCCCGGCCGGGCGTGCGGGGCACGTCGCCGAGGCCGGGGGCGAGCGTCGCGAAGATCGGATCGAGCCGATCGACGGCGGACCTGTCGCCGCCGATCATCATGCAGTAGCCGCGCTCCAGCCCCCAGACGCCGCCCGAGGTGCCGACGTCCACGTAGTGGATGCCCTTGTCACGCAGGGCGGCGGCCCGGCGCACATCGTCCTTGTAGAAGGAATTGCCGCCGTCGATGATGGTGTCGTCGGCCTGCATCAGGGTGGCGAGGCTCTGCACCGTCGACTCCGTGATCTCGCCCGCGGGCAGCATCACCCAGGCGGCGCGGGGCAGATCGAGCTTGGCGACGAGATCGTCCAGGCTGTCGGCTCCGGTCGCGCCCGCCTCGACGAGAGCGGCCACGGCCTTCGGGTTCTGATCGAACACCACGGCCGAGTGGCCGGCAGCCAGCAGCCGCCGCACGATGTTGCCGCCCATCCGGCCGAGGCCGATCATCCCGAGTTGCATGGCCGCTCTCCGGTTGCCGCCCTCGTGACAGGGCCGTGGATTCCATCCGCCGCGCACCGGCTCGCGCCCGCGTGCCGCCTTGCCTCGATCACCTCTCCCGTCCGGGAGATCCGGCTCCGCGCGGGGGCCGGACCGGTGAGGGCTCGGCCTCTTCCGGAGAAGCCGCCCCCCTCACCCAGACCGTCCTCCGAACGGCAGAGGAGGTCTCCGACGCCGCTCAGGCGATCGCTGCCTCGATCGCCGCGGCGATGCGCTTCAGCCCGGCCGCCACGTCGCCGCCCTTGATGTGGACCCGGAGCGCCCGGCGCCCGCGCTCGGCGAGCACCGCGACATCGCCGCGGGCCTGCGCCGCAACGACCGTGCCGAAGCCGAGCTTGCGCCCGGGGATCGCGAGATCCTGCGCCGGATCGGCCGTGATCTGCACGAAGACGCCGGTATCCGGGCCGCCCTTGTAGGCCTGTCCCGTCGAGTGCAGGAAGCGGGGCCCGAATTCCAGGCAGGTCGCGACGCGGCGCGCGTCGCGCAGGCGCACCCGGGGGGCCTGCAGGATCTCGAAATGATCCGCGTTGCGCGGCACGTAGGCGAGCAGCGCGACATAGTCGCCGTCCTTCAGCCGGGCGAGTTGAGCGCGGATCCCCGCCTCCAGGCCCTCGCGCGCCTCGGGGAGCGCGTCGGCATTCGCCGGGTCGGCGTAGAGGGCGATCGTGTCGTCCTCGAAGAGCGGTGCCTCGGCGGGAAGCGCCCCGCTCTCCTCGGCTGCGGCGAACAGCTTCTTCGTCTCGATCTTGCTCGCCTCGACGTCCGGCTGGTCGAACGGGTTGATGCCGATCACCGCGCCCGCCACCGCGGTTGCCATCTCGAAGCGAAAGAATTCCTGCGGCAGCTGCTCGACCGTGTCGAGGGTGATGCGGGCCACCGGGTGGCCCTCGCGCTCCAAGTTGCGCACGGCCTCGTCCTGCTGCGCGTCGGCGAAGCCGTCGAGGCGCAGATACACGAAGAAGCGGTCGCGCCCGTAGACGGCCGGCACGTCGACCGGCTCGCCGTCGATCGGGATCAGGCCGAGACCCTGCTTGCCAGTCGATTCCGCGATCAGCTGCTCGGCCCAGGCGCCGAAGGTGGCGATGGCCGGCGAGGCGATCAGCGTGACCTTGTCCCGCCCCTCCGTCACGGCGGCCTGGCCGAGCGCCGTGCCCAGCAGCACGCCCGGGTTCTGCGCGGGCGGCACCGCCGGCCCGCAGGACCGAACCATCACGCGGGCGATCCCGAGGAACTCGGCGACGTCGATGCCGATGGCCGCGGCCGGCACGAGGCCGAAGGCCGAGAGCACGGAGTAGCGCCCGCCGATCTGCGGCACGCCGTAGAAGATCTTCTCGAAGCCGTCGCTCTTCGCCGCGCTCTCCATGGCGGAGCCGGGATCGGTGACCGCCACGAAGTGGGAGCCGGCGCGCGCGCCGACGACCTCCTTCATGCGGGCGAGGAAATAGTCGCGGAAGACGTTGGGCTCCAGCGTCGAGCCCGACTTGCTCGCCACGATGAAGAGCGTCGAGGGCAGGTTGACCGCCGCCTCGACGGCGCGGACCTCGTCCGGGTTCGTCGAATCGAGGATGCGCAGGCGCGGGAAGCCCTCGCGCTGGCCGTAGGTCTCGGCGAGGACTTCCGGCCCGAGGCTCGAACCGCCCATGCCGAGCACCACCGCATCCGTGAAGCCTCGGCCCTTCACCCAGGCCGCGAAGTCGGCGTAGTCGCCGGCCTTCGCGAGCTCGTCCTCGACGATGCGCAGCCAGCCGAGCCAGCGATCCTCGTCGGCGTTCGACCAGACGCTCTTGTCATGCGCCCAGAGCCGTCGGATCGCCCCGCTCGCGCGCCAGGATTCGACGGACTTGGCGGCCTCCGTCCTGAGGCCGTCGGAGAGGCCGAGGCTCTGTCCGTTGAGGCGCGCGCCGAGCAGGGTCGCCCGCTTCTCGGCGACCGCGCCGAGGAGCTTGTCGGCCGCGTCGATGAAGAGCTGGACGCCCTCCTCGACGAGTTGCCGGCCCACCGCCTCGATGTCGATGCCGGCGCGCGCCAGCCGGTCCATCACGGCGTGCGCGCCCGCCACGTCCTCCTCGATCGTGGCCCGGACCCGACCATGATCGCGGAAGGCGTCCATCGTGGCGGGCGGCATGGTGTTGACGGTGTTCGGGCCGATCAGCTCCTCGACGTAGAGCACGTCCGAGTAGGCCTTGTTCTTGGTGCCCGTCGAGGCCCAGAGCAGGCGCTGCGCCTTGGCGCCCTTCCCGGCGAGCGCGGTCCATTCGGGCGCGCCGAAGATCGACTTGTAGCTCTGGTAGGCGAGCTTGGCGTTGGCGATCGCGACCTTGCCCTTCAACGCCTCCAGCGCGGCCTTCTCGTCCGGGTCGTTGGCGGCGGCGATCTTCTCGTCGAGCGCCTTGTCGACGGCCGAATCGATGCGGCTGATGAAGAAGCTCGCCACGCTCGCCACCCGCGAGACGTCACCCCCGTTGCGGTCGAGCTCGGTCAGGCCCTCGATGAAGGCGCGGGCCACCGCCTCGTAGACGCTCTGCGAGAACAGGAGCGTGATGTTGATGCTGATGCCCTCGGCGGTGAGCTGGCGGATCGCCGGCAGGCCCTCCGGCGTCGCCGGCACCTTCACCATCAGGTTGTCGCGGGCGACCGCCTTGTGCAGGCGCCGCGCCTCGGCAAGCGTCGCCTCGGTGTCCAGGGCGAGGTAGGGGGAGACCTCGAGGCTGACGTAGCCGTCGGCCCCGTCGCTCGCCTCGTAGACCGGCCGCAGCACGTCGGCCGCGTTCTGGATGTCCTCGATGGCGAGCCCCTCGTAGAGGTCGATGACGCGCTGATCGCCGGCCTCCTGCACGGTCTTGAGGGAGCCGTCATACTCGTTCGAGGCGCCGATCGCCTTCTCGAAGATCGCCGGGTTCGAGGTGACGCCCCGCAGGCCGTCCTCCTCGACCAGCGCCTTCAGCTTGCCCTCGGCGATGAAGCCGCGGGCCACGAAATCGAGCCAGACGGCCTGATCCTGTTCGGTGTGAAGGGCCTTGAGCGCGTTCATGCCGATCGATCCTTGCAGTCTGAGACGATGGGTCCGCTCACCCGTGCGGACCGGATAGGTGAGGGCGGTGCGACATGTGGCGCGCCGCGCCGCATCCGCCAGCCTTGATCCCGGGGGAGGCTATGTATGCCGCCCGCCCCGTCAATCGCAGGTCCCTCACCGGATCGGGAAGAGGGTCCGGTCAGCGCCGGTGCTTCTTCACCTGATCGCGAGCGGCCTCCAGCACCTTGTCCGGCGTGAATCCGAACTTCTTCTGGAGGTCCTTGATGGGGGCCGAGGAACCGAAGGTGTGCATGCCGATGATCGCGCCGCTGGAGCCCGCATAGCGGTCCCAGCCGATCACCGAGCCCTGCTCGACGGCGACGCGCGCGAGCACGTCCGGCGGCAGCACGCTCTCGCGGTAGGCTTGATCCTGCCGCTCGAACAGGTCCCAGGAGGGCATCGAGACGACGCGGGCCTTCACCCCTTCCGCCTTCAGGGTCTCGTAGGCCGAGACGCAGAGCTGCACCTCGGAGCCGGAGCCGATCAGGATCACGTCCGGGCTGCCGTCGCTGTCGGCGAGCACGTAGGCGCCCTTCGCCACGCCCGCGGCGCTCGCGTACCGCCCCCGGTCGAGGGTCGGTAGCGGCTGGCGGGAGAGGGCGAGCACCGCCGGCTGGTTCTTCAGCGAGAAGATCACCCGGTAGGCCTCGGCCACCTCGTTGGCGTCGGCCGGGCGCAGGGTCACGAGACCGGGGATCGCGCGGAGCGAGAGGAATTGCTCGACCGGCTGATGGGTCGGCCCGTCCTCGCCGACGCCGATCGAATCGTGCGTGAAAACGTGGAAGATCGGCAGCTCCATCAGCGACGCGAGGCGGATCGGCGGCCGCATGTAGTCGGCGAAGACGAGGAAGGTAGCGCCGTAGGCGCGCAATCCCACGAGGCCGAGGCCGTTCACGATCGAGCCCATCGCGTGCTCGCGCACGCCGAAATGGATGTTGCGCCCGCCCGGCTCGAAGGGCGCCAACGTGCCGGCCCCCTCGAATTCGAGCTTGGTCTTGTTCGAGGGCGCGAGATCCGCCGAGCCGCCGAGCATGAAGGGCACGTGCGGCGCGATGGCGTTCAGCACCTTGCCGGACGATTCGCGGGTGGCGAGCCCCTTGGCGTCGGCGGGAAAGACCGGGATGTCGCGGTCCCAGCCCTCGGGCAGGCGCCCTTCGAGGAAGGCCGTGACGTCCTCGGCATGCTCGGCGTCGCTCTCCTCGGCCGCCTTCAGGAAGCCCTCCCACTGCGTGAAGAGGGCGGCTCCCCGGGCACCGATCCCATCGCGAAAATTCTGGACGACGCCGTCGGGGACGAGGAATTGCGCGTCCTCGGGCCAGCCGTAGGCGCGCTTGGCACCCCTGACCTCGTCCTCGCCGAGCGCGTCGGAATGGGCCTTGGCGGTGTTCTGCTTGCTCGGCGCGCCGTAGCCGATGATCGAGTTGACGATGATGATCGTCGGCCGGTCGGAGGATTGCAGGAAGGTCTCGAGCGCGCTCGCGATCGCGTGCACGTCGTTGGCGTCGGCGACCCGCAGGACCTGCCAGCCGTAGGCGAGGAAGCGGGTCGCCACCTCCTCCCCGAAGGCGAGCTCGGTGTGGCCCTCGATCGTGATGGTGTTGTTGTCGTAGATCCAGCACAGGTTCGACAGGCGCAGGTGCCCGGCGATCGAGGCCGCCTCGCCCGAGACGCCCTCCATCAGGTCGCCGTCCGAGCAGATCGCGTAGACGTTGTAGTCGAACAGCGGAAGCTCAGGCTTGTTGAGGCGCTCGCCGAGGAAACGGCCGCCCATTGCCATGCCGACCGAGTTCGCCACGCCCTGCCCGAGGGGACCCGTCGTCGTCTCGACGCCCGTGGTGAAGTGGTACTCGGGATGGCCGGGCGTGCGGCTGTCGAGCTGGCGGAACTGCTTGATGTCGTCGAGGGAGACGGCGGGCTCGTTGCCCCCGTCCTCGCGCGCCACGCCCGCGAGGTGCAGGAGCGCGTAGAGCAGCATCGAGGCGTGGCCGGCCGAGAGCACGAACCGGTCGCGGTTCGGCCAGTGCGGGTGGGCCGGGTCGTAGCGCAGGTAGCGGTTCCAGAGGGTATAGGCGACGGGCGCCAGCGCCATCGGGGCGCCGGCATGGCCGGAATTCGCCTTCTGCACCGCGTCGATCGCGAGCGTCCGGATCGTATCGATGCTGAGCTTCTCGACCTCGCTCAGGGCGGCCTTGGGGCCCGCGTCTGCTCCGCTCATGTCTGGTCTTCCTGAAACTGAAACTGCGTCGTCGGTTCGTCAGGCGCCGGCCGGCGCCGCTGCGGCAGGGGCCGGCGCGCCGATTGCGTGCCCGCGCTCCTCCGCCGCCTCCCGGCCCCGCGCCTCGCTCCGTTCCCGGGCCGGCCCCAGGGCGCGGCTGTAGTTCAGGATGGTGTTCACCAGGGCGACGTGGCTGAAAGCCTGCGGGAAGTTCCCCACGAGGCGCTTCTCCTCCGGATCGTACTCTTCCGCAACCAGCCCGAGGTCATTGCAGACCCCGATCAGACGCTCGATCAGCTCCCGCGCCTCGTCGCACCGGCCGAGGCCGATCAGGTTGTCCGCATACCAGAAGCTGCAGGGCAGGAAGGCGCCCTCGCCGCCGGGGAGACCGTCGGTCCTCTGATCCTCGGTGTCGTAGCGCAGGACGAACCCGTCCCGCATCAGATGTCGGCCGACCGCCTCGACGGTGCCGACCACCCGAGGATCCTCCTGGGGCAGGAAGCCCATATGGGCGATGAGAAGGAGGCTCGCATCGAGTTCCTTCGAGCCGTAATACTGCACGAAGCTGTTCAGTTCCGGATCGAAGCCCTTCTCGCAGACCTCGGCGTGGATCCGGTCGCGCAGGGCCCGCCAGCGATCAAGGGGTGCGGCGCGGCCGGCACGGGGGCGCTCCTCGTTGGTGCGGATCGCCCGGTCGACGGCGACCCAGGCCATCACCTTCGAGTGCACGAAGTGCTTGCGCCCGCCGCGCACCTCCCAGATGCCCTCGTCGGGCTCGTTCCAGACCTTCTCCAGGTGCTCCATGAGGGCGAGGCCAACGCGCCAGCCGTCGCGGTCGTCGGGCATGCCGCGGCGTCTCGCCTGATAGAGGGCGTCGAAGAGTTCGCCGTAGACGTCGAGCTGGAACTGCGCCACCGCGGCGTTGCCGACGCGCACGGGCTTCGAGCCCTCGTAGCCGGGCAGCCAGTCGAGCTCGATCTCCGGCAGGAGGCGCTCGCCCGCGATGCCGTAGAGGATGTGCGCCTGCTCCGGGTTGCCGGCCACCGCCCTGAGCAGCCAGGCGCGCCAGGCGCGGGCCTCCTCGATGAAGCCGCCATCCATCAGGGCGAGCAGGGTGAAGGTCGAGTCGCGCAGCCAGCAGAACCTGTAATCCCAGTTGCGCACGCCGCCGAGTTGCTCGGGAAGCGAGGTGGTGGGGGCCGCCACGATGCCGCCGGTCGGCATGTAGATGAGGGCCTTCAGGGTCAGGAGCGAGCGCTTGAGGATGTCGTCCCACGGTGTGCCGCTGGCGCAGTGGCGCGACCAGTCCCGCCAGAAGCTGTCGGTCGCCGCCAGCACCTTGCGCGGCTCGACCGGGGGCGGGTCATCCTCGTGCGAGGCGCCGTAGCTGAGGGTGAAGGCCACGGTCTCGCCGGCCTTCACAGTGAACTCGGAGACAGTGGTCTGGTCGACCCCGTGGAGCGGTGCCCCGGTCCGCAGGACGAGCTTGTGAGGGCCCGAGATCGCTCTCAGGTCGCCCCATTCGTTATGGGAAACCCAGGGAACCGCCGAGCCGTAATCGAATCGGATCGCCAGATCCATGCGCATGGCGACCCGGCCATGCACGCCCTCGACGAGGCGGATCAGGTGCGAGCCGTCGCCGGCCGGCATGTAGTCGGTCACGAGCACCGCGCCGTCGCGGGTTCTGTGGCGCGTCTCGAGGACGAGGGTGCCCTCGCGGTAGCGGCGGCTCGTCTCGACGTGCTTGGCCGCGGGCGCGATGCGCCAGAAGCCGTGCTCGTTCGTGCCGAGGAGGCCCGCGAAGCAGGCGGAGGCATCGAAGCGCGGGAAGCAGAGCCAGTCGACGCTACCGTCCCGGCTGATCAGGGCGGCGGTGCGGCAATCGCCGACGAGCGCGTAATCCTCGATCCTGGCTGCCATCCCGATCCCCGTGCCCGATCCATTGCGGGAAGGCGATCGACGTCCCGCTATGCGCGGCGCGGCCTCCGCGATCGGTTGCAGGTAGGTCCGGCCCCGCTCACGGTCCAGCCTCATCACGGATTTGCGCGGCAGGGTGCGAAGCCGGGCGGGCCGCCGCGGCCGCGCCTCAGTTCAGGCGGTCGACCACCACGCTCACGGACCCGCCGAGGGCCGTCACGCCCGTGCGGACATAGCCGGCGGCACGGTCGAGCGCCCGGTCGACGACCCGCACGGCCGGAGCGAAGGGCAGGGCGAGGCGCGGCAACAGCGAATCCTCCGGAGCCTCCGTCCCCGCCGTCGCCGGAAGATCGGCGGCCGGCGCGGCGTGCGTCGCCTCGCTGTGCCGGGGTCCGGCCTCGGTACAGGCCGCGCAGGGAGCGCGCCGGGGTGCGGCGGCCATGCGGGCGGGGCGCGGCGCGGCGGCCAGCCGCGGCTCAACCGGAAGGAAGGGGTAGATCTGCGCGAAGGCGAGGGCGGCGGCCGGCCGGGCCGTCTCGGCGACCTCTGCCGGGGGATGGAAGTCCCGTTCGCCGACGGCCGGCACGATCGCGGCCTGCACCGAAGCGGGCGGCTCCGCGGCAGGCGCCTGTCCCGACGGCTCCCCGCAGAGAAGGGAGAGGGCCGCGATGGCGAAGGCGGTGGCCAGGGTGGGCAGGAAGGGGAGAGACGCGCCCGCGGCGACCTCGGAGGCCGGGCCGGCATGCGTCGAGGAGATCGGGTCTCGCTGCATCATGCGACTCACGCCGAACCTCGTCCTGTGGTCAGTCCATGGTGGAGGATGCCTCCGGCTTTGCGGCGGAACCGGGGCCGTTTCCTTTCCGCTCGGTATCCGCGCCCGGCCGGCCGGGCGGGCACGCTGCTTGCGTCCGGAACCGCCGCCGCGCTACCGCCGCGGCCGAAAGCCGATACGTCAACAACCGAGAATGCCCCGCACCGGGCCGCGATGATCGAATCCAGCCTCACCGTCGCCGTGATCGACCCGAGCCGGGCCCGTGCCGCCATCCTCGAGGAGGGCCTGCGCGCGGCCGGCGTCGGGCGCGTCGTCGTCATCCCAGATACCGCGGACCTGATGGAGCGGGTGGCGAGCCTGCAGCCCGACGTCGTGGTCATCCATCTGGAGAGCCCGAGCCGGGACATCTTGGAGCAGATGTCGGGCGTCTCCCGTCAGGTCGAGCGCCCGGTGGCGATGTTCGTCGACCGCTCGGACGCGACCATGATGCAGGCTGCCGTCGATGCGGGCATCTCCGCCTACGTCGTCGACGGGTTGCGGCCCGAGCGGATCAAGCCGATCCTCGACATTGCGATCCTGCGCTTCAACGCCTTCGCGCGCCTCCAGCGGGAGCTCACGGAGGCCCGCGGCGAGCTCGCCGACCGCAAGCTCATCGAGCGGGCCAAGGGCATCCTGATGAGCCTGAAGGGCCTGTCCGAGGACGAGGCCTACAAGCAGTTGCGCCGCAAGGCCATGAACGAGAAGCGCAAGATCGCGGACATCGCCCGCGCCATCGTCACAACCGCGGACCTGCTCGGATGAGGCTGCATCTCGGCTACATCCCGCTCCTCGACGCCGCGCCGCTGATCGCAGCGGCCGAGTTCGGCTTCGCGGCGGAGGAGGGGCTCGAGCTCGACCTCTCGGCCGAGCCCTCCTGGGCGACCCTGCGCGACCGGCTGGCGCTCGGCTACCTCGACGGGGCTCACATGCTGGCGCCGCTGGCGCTGGCGAGTGCGCTGGGGCTCAGCGGACCGCCTGCCGACCTCGTCGTTCCCCTCGGCCTCAACCTCACCGGCAACGCGGTCACGCTCTCGGCGGATCTGTGGCAGGCGATGGCGCCGGGCGAGGACGGGCCGGCCACGGTGGCGCGCGCCTTCGCGGGCCTCGCCGAGACGCGGCGGCGGGTGGGGCGCCCCATCGTCCTCGGCACCGTGCACCCCTTCTCCTGCCACACCTACCAGCTCCGCCACTTCCTGGCGCTCGGCGGGCTCGACCTCGCGGCGGTGCGCCTCGTCGCGGTGCCGCCCCAGCACAGCGTCGAGGCGCTGTCGCGCGGGATCGTAGACGGGTTCTGTGCCGGCGCGCCCTGGAACGGCGTGGCGGTCGCGGCCGGCATCGGACGCATCGCGGCGCTCGGCTGCGAGATCGTGCCGGACGCCCCCGAGAAAGTGCTCGCGCTCTCCGCCCGTCTCGGCGAGGGAGCCCTGCCCCTGGTCCGCGCGGTGGCACGGGCAGGTCTCTGGTGCGCGGAACCCGGAAACCGGGCCGAACTCGCCCATCGCCTCGCGGCCCGCGCCTTCCTCGGCCAGGATGCGGGCCTTGTCGCCCGTTGCCTCGACGGAGAGATCATCCTCGATGCGGCCGGGCGGCGGCGGCGCGTGGCGGGCTACATCCATCTCGGCCGGCCCGCGCTGGAGCCCGCCGCCGACCAGCTCCGCTGGCTGATCGACGAGATGGCCGAAGCCGGTCAGATCCCCACGGCCGGGATCGCGGCGACGCTCGAGGCGGCAGGCCGGATCTACCGGCCCGACCTGCTCAGGGCCGCCGGGCTCGATGCGTGACCGCCGGAGGCCCAGCTTCACGAACAGGTGATGGTGCGGCGGCGTGCAAAGCGGCACCGTATCCCACCTGCCGCGGAACGGGGCGGAGCGGAACGCCGTTGATCTGCGCCATGCCCAGCTGCAATCGCTCCGTCGGCTCCTCCCACGCACTCCGCTCGGAGCGCAGGCGGCTTGAACTGTCGCGCTACGTGCGGATCCGGGCCGTGCCTCCGCGGGCAGCCAACGACAACCGCACGGGCGCGCCGCAGCTCTGGCGCTGGGCCGTCGCGCTCGGCGCGGCGCCGACCCTGGCCATCGCGCTCGCCCTCTCCATCCTGATCTGATCCCACGTCCGGGCTCTTCGGAGCCGCGGACCGTGTCATGGCTCGCTCCGCGTGCTGCACGCAGCCGCCGGACGCCGGCGCCTGCCTGCCGCCTGCGCAATCAAAAGCCCGTTCTTTGTGCATCGCACACGGCGTCAGGAGCCCTCCGAAGGCCCTTGCGGGAACGGCCGAAGACTCTCTTCTCTTCAGAGACTTAGCGTCGGGCCGTGCGTTTGGCACGGAACCTGCTCATCAACTCTCGTCCGTCAACGGCGACGGGCAGCACCGTCAGCGAGGCCGCTGATCCGGTCGTCTCGCGGGTGCCACCCGCTGGGGCAAGATCGGCAGCGGCTTTTTCATTCGCGCCCGACGGCCCGCCACCCATCACCCGAGGACGAGACCTGACACACGATGGCGATTTACCGGACGGACCCTGAGGCGGGCGCACGCGAGCGCCTCGTCGTCGTCGGCAACGGCATGGCCTCCCTGCGCTTCCTCGAGCGCCTGACGGAGCGCGCGCCGGGCCGCTACGACCTCACCGTGGTGGGGGCGGAGCCTGTCGCCGCGTACAATCGGGTCCTGCTCTCCTCGCTGCTCGGCGGCGAGGTCGACGAGGCGGCCTGCGCCTTCCGCGGCCTCGACTGGTACGAGAGCCACGGCATCCGCCTCCTCACCGGCGCCCCCGTCACAGCGATCGACCGGGAGAGCGGCCTCGCGATCGTCGGCGAGACCCACGTCCTGCCCTTCGACAAGCTGGTGCTCGCGGTCGGCTCCACGCCGATCCGGCTGCCGAAGCCCGGCATGGAGTTGCCCGGCGTCATCACCTTCCGCGACCTCGCCGACGTCGCCGCCATCCGCAAGGCGGCGGTGGAGCACGCCCGCGCCATCGTCATCGGCGGTGGCTTGCTCGGGCTCGAGGCGGCCGTCGGGCTCGCGCGCCGCGGCATCGACACCACGCTGCTGCACGTCATGGACCGGCTGATGGAGCGCCAGCTCGACCACGCGGCGGCCGGCCTCGTGAAGCGGGCGATGGAGGCCCGCGGCGTCAAGGTGCTGCTCAAGGCCGACACCGCGGCGATCGAGGGCGAGGGCAAGGTCGAGCGCCTGCGGCTGTCCGACGGCACCGTGCTGCCGGCCGACCTCGTGGTGATGTCGGTGGGCGTGCGCCCCTCGGTGGCGCTCGCGCAGGAGGCGGGCCTCACGACCAACCGCGGCATCACCGTCGACGACCGGATGGCGACATCCGACCCCCGCATCTTCGCGCTGGGCGAGTGCGCCGAGCATCGGGGCCAGATCTACGGGCTCGTGGAGCCCGCCTACGAGCAGGCCGAGGCTTTGAGCCGCCACCTCGCCGGGGATGCGGCGAGCTATCTCGGCACGGCGCTCTCCACGAGCCTCAAGGTCTCGGGGCTGCCCGTCTTCTCCGCGGGCGTGGTCGACACGCCCGAGAGCGCCGAGGCGATCGTGCTGAGCGATCCGGGCGCGGGCCTCTACCGCAAGCTCCTCGTGGAGGACGGACGGCTGATCGGCGCGGTCTTCGTCGGCGACATCGGCGAGCAGGGCTGGTGCAAGGCCCTGATCCGCTCCGGCGAGCCGGTCGCCGCCCATCTCGACGATCTCATGTTCGGGCGCCCGGCGGCGCCCCAGACCCTCGCAGCGTGACGGAGGCTGTTCGTGGCTGACGACTTCAACACCGAGCAGAAGCGCTACCTCGAAGGCTTCGCCTCAGGGATAGCCGCCGCCCGGATGACGGGCGGCCTCAGCCCGGGGCAGGCGCCCGCGGGCGGCGTCACCGAGCCCACGGGACCCGACGCGATCCACATCAAGGCGCAGGAGAGGACCGTCAAGGCAGGCGGCAAGCTCTGCGACCAGGAGAAGTGGAAGCGCGCCGAGAACCCCTTCGAGGGCCACAACCGGCTGATCGCGGAGGCCGCCACCGGCAAGGCGCCGAAGCCCGAGGACAATTTCCGCTGGCGCTATCACGGCCTGTTCTGGGTCGCGCCCGCACAGAACTCCTACATGTGCCGGCTGCGTATTCCGAACGGCATCCTGCACCATTGGCAGTTCGCCGGCATCGCCGACCTCGCCGACGCGCATGGCGGCGGCTATGCCCACGTGACGACGCGGGCCAACCTGCAGGTTCGCGAGATCACCCCCGAGCACGGACAGCCCTTCCTCGACGGGCTGATCGATCTCGGGCTGACCGCGCGGGGAGCGGGCGCCGACAACATCCGCAACGTCACGGGCTCGCCGGTCGCCGGCATCGACGCGCAGGAACTCCTCGACACGCGCCCGCTCGCCAAATCCTGGCACAACTGGATCCTGAACGACCGCTCGCTCTTCGGCCTGCCGCGCAAGTTCAACGTCGCCTTCGACGGCGGCGGTATCCTGCCGGTGCTGGAGGAGACCAACGACATCGGCTTCCAGGCGATCGAGGTGAGGGAGGGCGCCGCCGTGGCGCCGGGCGTGTGGATGCGCCTCGTGCTCGGCGGCATCTCCGGCCACAAGGACCTCGCCCGCGACACCGGCGTCGTGCTGAGACCCGAGGATTGCAACAGGGTCGCCGACGCGATCCTGCGCGTCTTCATCGAGAACGGCGACCGCACAAACCGCAACAAGAGCCGGATGAAGTACGTCCTCGACGCCTGGGGCTTCGACAAGTACCTCGCCGCCGTCGAGGAGAAGCTCGGCCGCAAGCTCGACCGGGTCGATCCCGCCCATGTGAAGCCCCGCGGCGGCTTCGACCGCTACGCCCATATCGGTGCGCACAAGCAGGTTCAGGAGGGACTCAACTGGGTCGGCGTGGTGCTGGCCGTCGGCAAGATGACGACCGACGAGATGCGGGCGCTGGCCGAGATCGCGCGGGAGTGCGGCGACGGGCAGATCCGCCTGACCGTCTGGCAGAACTTCCTGTTCTCGGGCGTGCCGGACGCCAAGGTCGCCGAGGTCGAGGCCCGGGTCGCCGCGCTCGGCTTCACGACGAAAGCGTCGAGCATCCGCGCCGGGCTCGTCGCCTGCACGGGCAACCGCGGCTGTAAGTTCGCGGCCTCCGACACGAAGGGCCACGCCCTGATCATCGCCGACTACATCGAGGCGAGCGTGAAGGAGCTCGACGTGCCGGTGAACCTGCACCTCACGGGCTGCCATCACAGCTGCGCCCAGCACTACATCGGCGATATCGGGCTCATCGGCGCCAAGGTCGTCGTCTCGGACGAGGGCGACACGGTCGAGGGCTACGACATCGTGGTCGGCGGCGGCTTCGGCGACAGCCCGAAGATCGGCACCGAGATCTGGAAGGCCGTGAAGGCCGACGATTGCCCCGGCCGGGTCGAGGCGCTGCTGCGCGCCTACCTCAAGGGCCGCGAGGGGCCCTCCGAGAGCTTCCAGGCCTTCACCGCCCGCACGGGCCCCGATTCCCTGCGTTCGCTGGCCGAAGACCAGCCCGTCCTGAAGGCCGCAGCATGAGCGAGCACGTGACGCCTCCCCTCGTCCTGATCCCCGAGAGCGCCCCGTTCTCGGCCGATCAGCGCTCCTGGCTGTCCGGCTATTTCGCGGCGCTTCTCGGCCCAGCGGTCGAGGGCGCGACCGCGATCGGCGCCGGAGAGGTGCCGGGCGGCCCGGTGCTCGCCGACAATGGCGATGCGCCCTGGCACGACCCGTCGATCGCGATCAACGAGCGCATGGACATGGCGCGTGAGCGCTCGGAGCCGCAGAAGCTGATGGCGGCGATGGCCCAGCAGGATTGCGGCCAGTGCGGCTACAATTGCGCGGACTATGCCAACGCGATCTTCCTGAAGAGCGAGGAGCGGCTGAACCTCTGCCAGCCCGGCGGCAAGGAGACGCTGCGGATGCTGAAGAAGCTGGAGGAGGAGTTCGGCGCGGGCGGCGGCGCGGCCAAGGCGCCCGCCACGGACGGCGAGGCCGCTCCGAGGAAGGAGGCCGCGCTCGGGCCGCTCGGCTTCTGCCGCGAGAACCCGGTCGAGGCGACCTTCGTCTCCCGCACGCGGCTGAACGCGCCGGGCGGCGAGAAGGAGACCTGGCACATCGAGATCGACCTGACGGACACGCCGATCGAGTACGTGGTGGGCGATTCCCTCGGCCTGTTCCCGGCCAACGCCCCGGCGCTCGTCGACGCGATCATCGCCGAGCTCGGCGCGCGGCCCGAGCGGATCATCGGGGGAAAGACCCTGCGGCAGGCGCTGCTCACCGACTACGCTCTCGGGCCCGCGCCCGACGGCCTCTATCAGCTCCTCTCGCTCCTCACCTCCGGCCCGGCCCGCAAGAAGGCGCAGGCGCTCGCCGCCGGCGAGGATCCGGACGGGGACGCGGCCTTCCTCGACGTGCTCGGCGCCCTGCACAAGTTCCCGGGCGCACGGCCCGACGCGGAGGTGTTCCTCGAATCCCTCGACGAACTGCAGCCGCGGCTCTACTCGATCTCCTCCTCGCCCAAGGCCGATCCGGGTCGCGTCTCGCTCACGGTCGACGCGGTGCGCTACAATCACCGCTCGCGGCTTCGGCTCGGCGTTGCCTCGACCCATCTCGGCGAGCGCCTGCCCGAGACCACCACGGTCAAGGTCTACCTGCAGAAGGCGCACGGCTTCGCACTGCCGGACGATCTCTCGAAGGACGTGATCATGTGCGGGCCGGGCACCGGCATCGCCCCGTTCCGCGCCTTCCTGCGCGAGCGCGCCGCCACGCAGGCGCCCGGTCGCAACTGGCTGTTCTACGGCCACCAGCGGCAGGCTTCGGACTTCTTCTACAAGGACGAGCTGAACCGGCTGAAGGACGACAAGGTGCTGACCCGCCTGTCGCTGGCGTGGTCGCGCGACGGCACGGAGAAGACCTACGTGCAGGACCGCATGCGCGAGAACGGCGCAGAATTGTGGAAGTGGCTCGAGGGCGGCGCCCATTTCTACGTCTGCGGCGACGCCAAGCGCATGGCCAAGGACGTGGAGCGCGCGCTCATCGACGTCGCCGCCGAGCACGGAGGCAAGAACCCCGACGAGGCGGTGGCCTACCTCGCGGCGCTGAAGAAGGCCGGGCGCTATCAGGCCGACGTGTACTGACGGGCCTGCGGCGGCGCCTCTCCCGGATCGGAGGGGCGGCCCGCCGCCCCGGCCCAACTCTTGCTCAGCTCGACGCCTCAAGACGCATCGCCCGAGGATCCCCCGATGACCGCACCTCAGCCGGAGACGTCGTCCGCCGTGCGGACCACCTGCCCGTATTGCGGTGTCGGCTGCGGCGTGCTCGCCACCCCGGACGGGCAGGGCGGGGCGGCCATCGCGGGCGATCCGGCCCATCCGGCGAATTTCGGGCGGCTCTGCTCCAAGGGCTCGGCGCTCGGCGAGACCCTGTCGCTCGACAACCGCCTCCTGCACCCGATGCTCGACGGGGCCCGCGTCTCCTGGGAAGCCGCGCTCGGCGCCGTCGCCGGGGGCTTTCGCAAGGCCGCCGAGACCTACGGGCCGGATTCGATCGCCTTCTACCTGTCGGGCCAGCTCCTGACGGAGGATTACTACGTCGCCAACAAGTTCGCGAAGGGCTTCATCGGCACGCCCCACGTCGACACCAACTCCCGCCTCTGCATGTCCTCGGCGGTCGCCGCCCACCGCCGGGCCTTCGGCGCGGACACCGTGCCCGGCTGCTACGAGGATCTCGACGAGGCCGACCTCATCGTGCTGATGGGCTCGAACACCGCGTGGTGCCATCCGATCCTGTTCCGCCGCATGGTGGATGCCCGCACGAAGCGCGGCACCAAGCTCGTGGTGATCGACCCGCGCCGCACGCAGACCGCCGAGGAGGCGGACCTGTTCCTCGGTCTCAAGGCCGGCAGCGACACGGCCCTGTTCTCGGGCCTCCTCGTCCATCTCTCCGAGACGAACGCCCTCGACCAGCGCTTCATCGCCGAGCACACGGCAGGCTTCGAGGCGGCGCTCGAGCGCGCGCGCCTCATCGCCCCGAGCCTGTCGGCAATCGCCGCCGCGACGGGTCTCACCGAGGCCGACATCGCCCGGTTCTTCGACCTGTTCGCGAAGACACGCCGGGTCGTCACCGCCTTCTCGCAGGGCGCCAACCAGTCGGCTCAAGGCACCGACAAGGGCAACGCCATCATCAACTGCCATCTCGCCACGGGGCGGATCGGCGAGCCCGGGATGGGGCCGTTCTCGCTGACCGGGCAGCCGAACGCCATGGGCGGGCGCGAGGTCGGGGGCTTGGCCAACATGCTCGCCGCCCACATGCATTTCGCCCCCGAGGAGGTCGACCGGGTCCGCCGCTTCTGGGACGCGCCGCGGATCATCAGCGGCGAGGGCATGAAGGCGGTGGCCCTGTTCGAGGCGATCGAGCGGGGGACGATCAAGGCGCTCTGGGTGATGGGGACGAACCCCCTCGTCTCGATGCCCCGCGCCGACGCGATCAAGGCCTCGCTCGGCAAGCTCGACCTCTACGTCGTCTCGGAGGCCGTCTCCGACAGCGACACAGCGAAGGCGCGGGGCAAGCGCACGGTGCTGCTGCCGGCGCTCGCCTGGGGCGAGAAGAACGGCACGGTCACGAATTCGGAGCGGCGGATCTCCCGCCAGAAGAGCTTCCTCAAGGCGCCCGGCGAGGCGCGGCCGGACTGGGCGGTGATCAGCGACGTCGCCCGCCGGCTCGGGCACGGCAAGGGCTTCTCCTACCTCTCGGCGGCGGCCGTGTTCCGCGAGCACGCGGCGCTTTCGGGCTTCGAGAACAACGGGACCCGCGACTTCGACATCGGGGCCTTGAGCGACATCAGCGACGCGGCCTACGCGGACAACGCGCCGGTGCAGTGGCCGCTGCCGAAGCGGGGGCCGGCGGGCGGCAAGGGACGGGCGCGCCTCTTCGCGGACGGGCGATTCTACACCTTCGACCAGCGCGCCCGCTTCGTCGCGGTGCAGCCGCCGGCGCTCGCGCAGGACACCAGCGCGGAGTACCCCCTCGTCCTCAACACCGGCCGCGTGCGCGACCACTGGCACACGATGACGCGCACGGGGAAGAGCCAGCGCCTCTCGGCGCACCGCTCCGTGCCTTTCCTGGAGATCCACCCGGACGATGCAGGCCCGCTCGGGCTGGTCGATGGGGCCATCGCCGCGGTCGAGACGGCGCACGGCACGGCCGAGCTCGAGGCGGTCGTCACGGACGCCGTGCGGCCCGGCACCCTGTTCATGCCGATGCACTGGAGCGACATGACGGCCTCGAAGGCGCGCGTCGGCGCCGTGGTGCGCGGCGTGCCGGACCCCGTCTCCGGCCAGCCCGAGCTGAAGGCGACACCCGCCCGGGCCCGTCCCGTCGCCTACCGCTCCCGCGGCTTCCTGCTGACGCGCGGTCAGCAGGCGGCGCCCGCCGGCTGGTGGTGGGCGCGCGCCACGATTTCCGGCGGCTCGGCCCTCCAGTTCGCCACGCAGGACGGCTCCCGCGAGATCGCCCTCACGATGCGCGGCCTGTTCCAGGGGCTGGAACTCGCCGAGTACGCCGATCACGCCCGCGGGCGCTATCGCTGCGCTGTCTACGACGGCGGCCGCCTCGTCGCCTGCCTGTCCCTGGCTCCGGCCGAGGACAAGCCCGACTGGGAGGCCGCCAAGGCCCTGTTCGCGGAGGATCGGCCGGAAGCGCCGGTGCGCCGCGCGCTGCTCTCGGGCCGCGCCGCGGCGGCCGCCGCCGGCCCCACGATCTGCGCCTGCCACGGCGTCGGCCTCGACGTGATCGCGGGCGTGATCGCGGCCGGCGCCGACAGCGTCGAGGCGGTGGGGGCGGTGTGCAAGGCGGGCACCAATTGCGGCTCCTGCATACCCGAGATCCGCAAGCTCCTGCCCGAGGCGCTTGCACGCAGCGCGGCCTGAGGCCCATGTTGCGCCGGCAGCGCCTTCCTTCCGCCTCGCGGGGAGGAGACGAGCGGCAGGCATCGAATCCAACCGGCATCGACACCATGAGCACTCCCCGCCAGCCCCGCGAGACGCGCGGCCCCGGCCTCGAACCCCTGGCGGTCCTGCCCGTCTTCGTGCCGCTGCAAGGCAAGCGGGCGGTGCTGGCCGGATCGAGCGGCGGCGCCCCCTGGAAGGTGAAGCTGCTCGCCGCGGCGGGCGCCGAGGTCGACGTCTATGCCGAGGCCCCGAGCGAGGAGCTCGCCGCCGTACCGGCCGAGATCGTGGCGGGGCGCGTCACGCTCCACGCCCGCGCCTGGACGCCCGCCGACCTTGCGGGCGCCGCCTTCGCGATCGGCGCGATGGAGGACGAGGCGGATTGCGTCGCCTTCGTCGAAGCGGCGCGCAAGGCCGGCGCCATCGTCAACGCCGTCGACCGGCCGCATCTCTGCGACGTGAAGTTCGGCGCCATCGTCAACCGCTCGCCCCTCGTCGTCGGCATCTCGACGGAGGGGGCGGTGCCCGTCTTCGGCCAGACCGTGCGGACGCGCATCGAGGCGATGCTGCCGCGGGGATTCTCGGCCTGGGTCGCCGCCGCCCGCGACTGGCGGGAGGGGATCAGCGCCCGCTTCCACGCCTTCGCCGAACGCCGTGCCTTCTGGGAGCGCTTCACCGACCGCGCCTTCGCCGAGCCCGACCGGGCCCCGACGGAGGCCGACCTCGCCGCCCTTCTCGGCCAGATGGAGGAGGCGCCGCGCGGCGGCGCCGTGACCCTCGTCGGCGCCGGCCCCGGCGATGCCGAGCTCCTGACGTTGAAGGCGCTGCGGGCGCTGCGCAGCGCGGACGTGATCCTCTACGACGATCTCGTCGCCCCCGAGATCCTGGACTATGCCCGGCGGGAGGCGCGCACCATGCTCGTCGGCAAGACCGGGCACGGCCCATCCTGCCGGCAGGACGACATCAACGCCCTGATGGTCTCGCTCGCGAAATCGGGCAAGCAGGTGGTGCGGCTCAAATCCGGCGACCCCCTCGTCTTCGGCCGGGCCGGCGAGGAGATCGATGCCTGCCGGGCGGCCGGGATCCCGGTCAGCGTGGTGCCGGGGGTGAGCGCCGCGCAGGGGGCGGCCGCCTCCCTCGGCGTGTCCCTGACCCACCGCGACGCCGCGCGCCGCCTGCAATTCGTCACCGGTCACGACCGCCGCGGGGCGTTGCCCGAGGACCTGAACTGGGGGGCGCTCGCGGATCCGAGCGTCACCACCGTCGTGTACATGCCGAAGCGCACCCTCGGCACCCTGCTCGCCCGCGCGATCGCGGAGGGGCTGGCGCCCGCGACGCCGGCCCTCGTCGTGTTCAACGCGACGCGGCCGGGACAGGCCGTGGTCAGTGGCTCGGCCGCCGACCTCGCGGAGCGCGTCGCGGCCGCGGGGCACGAGGGACCCGCGCTCCTGATGGTGGGCGAGGCGCTCGGCCGTGGCGCGGCCTCGATGCCGGCCGACATTCGGGAGGCGACGGCCGCCGCCTCGTGACGGCGACGGCACGTCCCCTTGCCAGGGCCGCTTCCGCGTGGTTCGCCACACGCGGCCTGCGCTATGCTGCGCGGGTGTTCGCGCAGAGGTATTCATGTCCGACCGGACGCGCCGCCTTCTCCTGCCGCTCGGGGCCTTCCTCCTCGGCCTGATCGGCCTCACCGTCGCGGCGGTGGTCATGCTCGTGCCGGAGCGGGCGCCGGTGGCGACGTCGAGCGTCGGCGGCCCCTTCACGTTGGTGGACCAGAACGGCCGCACCGTCACCGAGAAGGATTTCTCCGGCGCGACGCATCTCGTGTTCTTCGGCTTCACGCATTGTCCCGACATCTGCCCGACGACGCTGCAGCAGATCTCGGACGTGCTGGCGGCGCTCGGGGACAGGGCGAAGGCGATGAAGGTCGCGTTCATCACGGTCGATCCCGAGCGCGACACCCCAGCGAGCCTCAAGGCCTACCTGGAGAGCTTCGACCCTCGCATCACCGGGCTCACGGGCAGCCCCGAGCAGGTTGCTGCCGCGGTGAAGGGCTATCGGGCTTATGCGCGCCGCGTGCCCACGCAGGGGGGCGACTACACGATGGAGCACACCGCCCTCGTCTACGTGATGGACGCGAGGAACCGCTTCCTCGGCGCCCTCAACCTGCAGCGGCCGGCGGACGAGACGGCGGGGGAACTCGCCAAGCGCATCTGATCGGCGGCTCCGTCACGGGCGCCGCACCCGCCTCCGCAGCGCGCCCGTGCGCGAGGTGCGGAACAGGCCGTGCTCGGTCTTGTTCCAGTGCGCCGGCGCGCGGGCGAGCTCGACGAGGCCGAGCCAAGCCGCGAGACTGATGAGCATGTAGTAGACGGGCAGCAGCAGCACGAAGGGCAGGAGGTCGTACCAGCCGCGCCGGACCGCGCCGAGGGCGGCGGGCAGCATCATGGCGGCAAGTCCCGCGCCGAAAATCGTGAGCGCGAGGCCCTGCGGCAGGTTCGGCCAGAAGGCCGGCCCTCCCTCCGGCCCGTGCCACAGGAAGGCGAGGGCGGCCGCGCCGGTCAGGAACGGGTAGACGAGCGCCGAGGCCACCGTGCCCGGCACCATCGTCAGGGCGCAGAAAGCGTCGAGGGGGCCGAGGCGACGCAGGGTCCGCAACGGGTGGCGCGCATGCGTGACCGTCGTCTGCACGAAGCCCTTCATCCAGCGCACGCGCTGGCGCAGCCACGGGCCGAGATGCGCCGGCGCCTCCTCGTAGGTCGCGCTCGGAAGATCCCCGACCATGTAGCCGGCCAGCGCGAGCCGCAGGCCGAGATCGGCGTCCTCGGTCACGTTCCAGGCATCCCACCCGTGCAGCGCCCGCAGCACGGCGGTTCGGAAATGCGTCGAGGTGCCGCCGAGCGGCGTCGGAAGCCGCCAATTGGCCAGCCCCGGCCCGAGCACGTCGAAGAGTCCGGCATATTCGAGGGCGAAGCAGCGGCTGAGCCAGGAATCGTCGGCATTGTCGACGACGAGCCTTCCCTGGAGGCAGGCCGTCTCAGGCGGCTCGCGTCGGAAGAGGGCGGCGGCGAGGCGCAGCTGGCCCGGATCCGGCACGTCCTCCGCGTCGTAGACCACGAGGCACTCGCCGCGGGCGAGGGGCAGGGCGACGTTGAGGGCACGCGGCTTGGTGCGCGGCGCGCCCGGCGGCGCCACGATCACCTCGAACCGGGCTGGAAGCGGCACCGCGGCGAGCGCCGCCGCGGTCTCGGCATCGTCCGCCTCTAGCACGAACTTGATGTCGAGCTTGGCCGCCGGATAATCGAGACGCGCGAGCGCCCCGACGAGGCGGGGACCGACGGCGGCCTCGCGGTAGAGGGCGACGAGCACCGTGTAGACCGGCAGGTCCCGATCGCTCAGCGCCGCTACGGAGCCGGGGGCGGGCTCGACCGGGGCGGCGAGGAAGAGGGAGCCGAGCCGGAAGCTCGCGGTAGCGAGGATGCTGCTCTGCGCGGCCGCGACGGCGGCGAGGGACAGACCGGGGGGAAGGCCCGACAGGATGAGGCCTCCCGCGCAGGCCGTGAGCCCGAGCGCCGCCGCCTGCCGTCCGGAGAGGCCCGGCCGATAGGCCCAGTCCGGCCTGTTCCGCTCCAGCGCCTCGGCGGCATGGGCTGCCACGGCATGCGGCAGGGCGGCGAAGACGGCGTTGCGCAGCCGGCTTGGGGCCGTGAGTCCCGCCGTGCGGTCCAGGGAGAGGCGGCCGGTGAGCAGACCCTCGATCTCGGCGCCCTCCGGGGCGCGCACGAGGCGCCCGGGCGCCCCGGCGAGCGGAGCCGCCCTCGCCGCGAGGCTCTCGGGAAAACGGACCCCCGGCCCGAGGGCGTTCGGTCGAGCGAGATAGGGGAGGCCGAGGGCGCGGGCGAGCGCCTCGTAATAGGGCTCCTCCGCCATCGATCCGCTGCGCAGGAGCGCGCTCGCGGCGTCGGTGCCGCTCGCACGGGCGAGGGCCGCCGCGGACAGGAGGCGGGCGGGGTCCACCCCCTCGGCCAGGAGGAAGGCGAGGTCCGGCGGCAGCGCACCCGCGCCGGCCGCGGATCTGCTTGTCCCGGGGACCGACACCGACCCGCTCCCGTAGGCCCCGGAACGTGCTAGGGGAGGCGCGTGAGCCGTACCTTCGCCGCCCGTCCGAAGCGCACCACGCGCGCCAAACCAGCGTCAAGGCGAGGCCGGGCCGGCAGGGCCGCGGCTGCCCTCCTGACCGCGCTTTTCGTTGCGGGCGCAACCTTTCTGCCACAGGCCAGGGCCGAGACGCCGGCTGGCCAGAGCGTCGCGATCCCGAATTTCTGGAACCCGCGCAGCCGCGGCGAGCGGGTCGAGGCGCCGCAGACGGGCCGCGCCGTCCGCTTCCTCACGGACGACGAGTTCCCGCCGCTGCACTTTTCCGGGCCGGACGGCAACCCGACCGGCTTCGTGGTGGAACTCGCCCGGGCCGTCTGCGAGCGCCTCGCGATCACCTGCACCGTGCAGGCACGCCGCTTCGACACGCTCCTCGATGCGCTGAACGAGCGGCAGGGCGACGTCGTCGCCGCCGCGATCCCGCTGACGCCGACCCTGCGCGGCAAGTTCCTGGCGACGCGGCCCTTTTTCCGCTGGCCGGCCCGCTTCATCGCCCGGACCGGTGCCGGGCTGCCCGAGCCCTCGCCGGAGGCTCTGTCCGGCCGCAGCGTCGGCGTGATCGCCGGCAGCGCGCACGCGGCCTATCTCAAGGCGTTCTTCCCGAAGGCGGTGCCGCGGGACTTCACCGACCTCTCCGCGGCCGAGAGCGCGCTCCGGCGCGGCGAGACGGAGTACCTCTTCGCGGACGGGCTCAACCTCGCCCTCTGGCTCGGCGGGTTCGAGGCCGGCGGCTGCTGCGCCTTCTCGGGTGGTTCCTACCTAGAGAACCGCTATTTCGGCGAGGGCATCGGCCTCGTCACCCGCCAGGAGGACGCGGCCCTGTCCCGCGCCCTCGACGACGCTCTCCAGCGCCTGTGGGACGACGGCAAGTACGCGGAGATCTACCTGCGCTTCTTCCCCGTGAGCCCGTTCTAGCCGATCCGATGTCGCGTCCGACGCCCGGCCGGCCGCATGCACAAAAACTTGCCTGGGGAATTTCGCAGCGCGGCAAAGCGCACTAGGGTGCCGCGCTTCGCGACGCCCTTGAAACAGACCGATATTTCCCCGCCATGCCGTCCCCGCTCTCCCTCGACCCCGCCCTGATCGAGGCCGCCGCCACAGCGGCGTCCTGGCCGTTCGAAGAGGCGCGCAAGCTCGTCGCGCGGCTGGAGCGTAGCCCCAAGGCCGAGGTGCTGTTCGAGACGGGCTACGGCCCCTCGGGGCTGCCGCATATCGGCACCTTCGGCGAGGTCGCCCGCACCTCGATGGTGCGCCACGCCTTCCGGGTCCTCACCCGGGACAGCGTGCCGACCCGGCTCGTCGCCTTCTCGGACGACATGGACGGCCTGCGCAAGGTGCCGGACAACGTGCCGAACCGGGAGATGCTGCGGGCGGCCCTGAACCAGCCGCTGACCCGGGTGCCGGACCCGTTCGGCACCCACGAGAGCTTCGGCGCGCACAACAATGCGGAATTGCGCCGCTTCCTCGACGCCTTCGGCTTCGACTACGAATTCCGCTCGGCGACCGAGTGCTACCGCTCCGGCGTGTTCGACGCGACGCTGATGCTCGTGGCCGAGCGCTACGACGCGGTGATGGACATCATGCTGCCCTCGCTGCGCGCCGAGCGCTCGGCGAGCTACTCGCCCTTCCTGCCCCTTCACCCGGTCACCGGCGAGGTAATGCAGGTGCCCATCGACGAGATTCGGGCGGACCGGGGCACCCTGCTCTGGCGCGACCCGAAGACGGGCGAGGCCTACGAGACCCCGATCACCGGAGGGCACGCCAAGCTGCAATGGAAGCCCGACTGGGCGATGCGCTGGGTGGCCCTCGGCGTCGATTACGAGATGGCCGGCAAGGACCTGATCGACTCGGTCAAGCTGTCGGGCCAGATCGCCCGGGCTCTCGGCGCCGAGCCGCCGGAGGGCTTCAATTACGAGCTGTTCCTCGACGAGAAGGGCCAGAAGATCTCGAAGTCGAAGGGCAACGGGCTCACCATCGACGAGTGGCTCGCCTACGGCACCCCGGAATCGCTCGCGCTGTTCATGTACAACAAGCCGCGGGAGGCCAAGCGCCTGTTCTTCGACGTGATCCCGCGCCACGTCGACGAGTACCTGAACTTCCTCGACCGCTATCCGGGCCAGGAGCCGAAGCTGCGCCTCGGCAACCCGGTCTGGCACCTGCATGCCGGCGCGCCGCCGGCGCCGGAGACGGTCGGCGAGGCCGGCGCCAAGGGCACGACGCTCACCTTCGGCATGCTGCTCAACCTCGTGGCGGTGGCCAACGCCGAGGAGCCGGGCGTGCTCTGGGGCTTCATCCGGCGCTACGCGGCCGGGATCGGCCCGGAGACGCATCCGGGCCTCGACCGGCTCGTGCATCACGCGCTCGCCTATTACCGGGATTTCGTGCGGCCCGCGAAGACCTACCGGCCCCCGACGGAGGAGGAGCGGGCGGCGCTCGCCGACCTCTCGCAGGCGCTGGCCGACCACGCAGGATCGACCGACCCCGAGGCGCTCCAAGCGGTGGTCTACGAGGTGGGCCGCCGCCACTTCCCGGACCTGTCCGGCAAGGCCAAGAGCCCGGACGGGCGGCCCGGCGTGTCGCAGGCGTGGTTCACCACGATCTACAACATCCTGTTCGGCGAGGCCCGCGGACCCCGCTTCGGCTCCTTCGTCGCCCTCTACGGGGTGGAGGAGACCCGCGCCCTGATCGCGAGGGCGCTGTCCGGCGCGCTCGTGACCGAGCACGCAGCGTTCAAGGCGGGGCTTGCGAAGGCGGATTGAGGGCCAGGGCTGTCAGGCGGCCGACAGGTCGCGGGCGGCCGCTCGAAGCGCGTCGTTCATCCGGGTCTGCCAGCCCGGGCCGGTCGCCTTGAAGGCCGCGACCACGTCCGGATCGAGCCGGATCGTGACCGGCACCTTGCGCCGCTCGGCCTTCGGCCGGCCGATGCGGCTGACGAAGGCGGCCGCCACGCCGGGCGGCATCCCGTCGGGACCGGGACGCGCAGCGGCCAGCTCGTCGTCGGTCAGGGCCGGGTTGTCGGACACCGCGTCCCAATCGTCCTGCGTGTAGCCAGGGTTCGGCACGTAGCCGGGCGCATGCTCAGGCTTCGGCATAGAAGGCCCTTTCCTTCGCGTTGGCAGGGCGAACACTCACGATGTCGACGGCCTCGGATCCCAGAGGCGAGACGATCGCGACGACGACGGTCCGGCCGTGCCAGGATCCGATCAGCTTGAAGCGCGCCAGGCCTGTCGCGCTCGGATTCGCCCGAATGGTGAAGAACCGCTCGAAGCTGAAAGCCACCTCGAAATCGGCGAAGTCGAAGCCATGCTTAGCGATATTCGCTCGGCGCTTCGGCTCGCCGTAGGTGAAATTCATGATTTTCTGTACGTACAGAAACCTGACATGTCAAGGAGGCCGCCGGCAACGGCCTTACCCTTCCCGCCCGACCTGCCGCAGGCTCAGCGCCCAGACCCGTTCCTGCAGGGCCCGGTCGCGGCTGGAGGCCGAGGATTCGGCGATCCGCGCCTTGGCGAGGTAGCGCCCGCTGACGCCCCTCAGTTCGGGGGCGGTGGCGGCGTGGAGCGAGGTCTCGGCCCCGCTCTTCGGCGCGATCAGGAAGGGGCGGATCAGGCTCCAGGCGAAGCCGAGGACGCCGCCCGTGTTGCGGGCGAAGCCGGTGTTGACGATGCCCGGATGCAGGGCGTTCGCGGTGACGCCCGTGCCGTCGAGGCGCCGCGCCAGCGCGTAGGTGAAGAGCACGTTGCCGAGCTTGGCCTGGGAATAGGCCTTGATGGCGCCGTAGGCGCGCCTGCCCTCGAGGTCGTCGACGTCGATCCGCCCGCGGGCATGGGCGGCCGAAGCGACGTTGACGATGCGGGCCTCGCCGGCCTCCCGGGCGGTGGCCTTCAGGAGGTCGAGGAGGTCGAGGGTCAGGAGCACGTAGCCGAGATGGTCGAGCGCCCAGGTCCGCTCGATCCCGTCGACCGTCGTCTCCCGCCGGTCGAAGATGGCGCCGGCGTTGTTCACCAGCACGTCGAGGCGCGGATAGGCCTCCCGCACCGCGCCGGCGAGGCGCCGGATCTCGGATTGCGCCGAGAGATCCGCCACGAAGACGTCGATCTCGGCACCCGGCACCGCCTGCCGGATCGCCTCGGCGGAGGCGCGGGCGCGGCCCTGCGCCCGGCCGACGAGGCCGACCCGCAGGCCGGCGCGGGCGAGGCCGAGGGCCGTCTCGTAGCCGATTCCCGAGGTCGCGCCGGTGACGAGGGCGATCCGCCCCTGCAGCGTCGACACCGCTCAGAACACCGCCTGACCGATCACGAACGCGACCACCACGATGATGATCGCGATCACGAGGAACAGGCCGAACAGGATGCGCGCCAGCGAGGCCGCGCCGGAGGCGATGCCGGTGAAACCGAGGGCGCCCGCGATCAGCGAGATCACGAAGGCGATGAGGGCCCATTTCAGGAGGGTCATGGCGTCAGCTCCGGCGAACCGAGTCGAGGATTGCGAATCGAGCGACAACTCGGGCCAAGCTCAACCGTTCCGCCCCCTTGCCCCCTGCGCCGGCACGGGGTTCGCGGACGCGTCGGCGCGGGCCAGGATCTGCTCGGCGAGCACGTGGTAGAGGCCGCCCCGGCAGACGAGCTTCGAGGCCGCGTCGGCGACGAGCGCGGCGATCATCAGCGGGATCATCATGGCGTGGTCCTGGGTCATCTCGGTGACGATGACGAAGGAGGTGATCGGCGCCTGCAGCACGCCCGTGAGGTAGGAGACCATCCCGATCAGGACGAGCGCACCGACCGGCACCTCCGCGAAGAGGTCGCGGAGCGCCGCTCCGAGGCCGGCGCCGACCGCCAGCGAGGGCGCGAACAGGCCGCCCGGAATGCCGCTGATCGAGGAGAGCACGGTCGCGGCGAACTTGAGCGGGGCGAAGTCGAGCCGCGCGGCCGCATCCCCGTGCAGGAGGGCGCGGGCCTCCTCGTAGCCGGTTCCGTAGACGGTCCCGTCCGAGGCGAGGCCGCAGAGCGCGACGCCGAGGCCGCAGAGCATGGCGAAGGCGACG
>NZ_SMNT01000033.1 GCF_004348265.1 Methylobacterium segetis | reverse complement strand
AGCTTCCTGACGGTCGATGGCGTGCGCCTGCATTACGTCGAGCGCGGGCAAGGCGAGCCCCTGCTGCTCATTCACGGCAACGGAACGATGATCCAGGATTACTTGGTCAGCGGCATCGTCGATGAACTTGCCGAGCGCTATCGTGTCATCATCATCGACCGCCCCGGCTACGGCTACAGTGAGCGACCTCGGGCGCTCTGGACACCGCGCGCGCATGCGACGCTGTTCCAGAAGGCGCTGCACCAGCTCGGTGTCTCGCAAGCCGTGGTGCTCGGGCATTCCTGGGGCAGCCTGGTCGCGGTCGCCCTCGCGCTGCAAGCCCCGCAGCTCGTGCGCGGTCTCGTGTTAGCCTCAGGCTACTACTATCCGACCTTACGCGCCGACGTGATCCTGTTCTCGCCACCGGCCATTCCCGTGCTGGGCGACGCGATGCGCTACACGATCTCACCCGTCATCTCCCGGCTCCTCTTGCCCGGCCTGATCAAGGCCATGTTCGCGCCGGCCTCAGTGCCGGACCGCTTCGACAGAGAGTTCCCGAAGGAGCTGATGTTGCGTCCCTCACAGCTGCGGGCCTCTGCCGAGGATGCCGCGATGATGACGCCGGTCACGATCGAGCTTCAGGAGCACTACCGTGAGCTGAAGCTGCCCGTCGTGATCGTCACGGGTGCGGATGATCAGATTGCGGATGTGGGACGCCAGTCGGAGCGGCTGCACGGCGAGATCGCGAACAGCGAGCTCATCGTCGTCCCGGGCATGGGGCACATGATCCATCACCTCGCGCCCGAACAGGTCGTCGCGGCTGTGGAGCTTGCCTCGAAGCACGCGCGCGCCGCGGCTGCGTGAGGAAGGGATCAATGCGTGTCGAGACCTGCGTGCTGTTCGATTTCAACGGCACGCTCGTCGACGACGTCTATCAGCACGTACCTGCTTGGAGCCAAGCGCTTAACCCGGGAGATCCCTTCGTCCGTGTGGCGGATCCACCGCAAGAGCGGCATAAGCGGCGGTCTCTTCACTGAACCAGCTTCCGCGGGAAACAGGACAGGCAATCAGCGAGGTGCGCATCGCGCGCCTAAGTCGCATGCATTCTGAAGCGTGTGGACGGTTGTTGTCGCAGCTCCGTCCACTGCCCGGCGCACACTCCTGGCCAATCTCACCGAGACCGACATCCCCTGGGCCATCGCCACGAGCGGCCGTATGGAGACACCCAAGTGCCCTTGGCAGCCCTGAACGTCGATCCCGATTTCTTCCTCGCTGCCGCAGGCAAGCTCGGCAAGTCGACCGAGACGGCCGTGATCGTGGGAGACTGTATCTGGGACATGCTGGCGGCGCGTCGCTGCCGCGGGCTTCGTGTCGGCCTGCTGGCGGGTGGCTATGGTGCGGACGAGATGGAGCGGTCCGGCGCCGTGCGTGTCTACGAGGATCCGGCGGCCCTGCTCAAACACCTCGATGAAGTAGGATGAAGACGCTGATTTCGAGAAACCGGACGGTGACACCGCCTTGCCATGACGACAATCCGATGAGCGGTCAGCATGTTGATGGGGCAGACCGCGGGCACGCCGCAGCGGCCGCGCGCGAAGTAGCCCGCCACTGCGCGGCTTATCGTGAGCCTGTTCGTAGGCTTGCCCAGTGGCAGGTCACGAACACCTTGCTGCCGTATCTGGCGCTCTGCTCCTTCATGCTCTTCGTAGCCGCGAACGGCTACGGGCTTTTTGTGCTGCCGCTGGCCGTGCCGGTAGGCGGCCTCCTGGTCCGGCTGTTCATCATCCAGCACGATTGCGGGCACGGCTCGTTCCTGCCGTCCCGCGCCGCCAACGATTGGCTCGGGCGTGCTCTGAGCATCCTGACGGTGACACCCTACGACAGCTGGAGGCGGGCGCATGCCCTGCACCATGCCTCCACCGGTGACCTGAGCCGCCGCGGTACGGGAGATGTCCATACCTTGACCGTGCGCGAGTACCTCGCCCTGTCGCGCCTGGGCCGGCTCCGCTATCGCCTCTATCGCAACCCGCTCATCCTGATCGTGCTCGGGTCCCCGCTCAACTTCCTCGTCCTGCAGCGCATGCCTTTCGGTGTCGGCCTGCCGTGGCGCATGGCTTGGCGAGACGTACTGGCCCTCGACATCTCCCTGGTCGCCGTGATGGCGGCGCTGGCTTTCGCGACTGGCGGGATTGGGCCGGTGCTCTGGGTGTTCCTGCCCGTGATCAGCGTGGCCGCCTGGATCGGTGGCTGGCTGTTCTACGTCCAGCATCAGTACGAGGAGACGGTGTGGGAGGAGGCGGAGGCCTGGGACTTCCATCGCGCGGCGCTCGGCGGCAGCTCGTACTATGTCCTGCCGCGCGTCCTGCAATGGTTTACCGGGAACGTGGGCCTGCATCACGTCCACCACCTGAACAGCCGCATCCCGAACTACCGGCTCCAGGAATGCATGGACGGCCACGCGGTGCTCGGACAGGTGGGCCGACTGACGCTGAGGGACAGCGTACGTTGTCTCGGGCTGGCACTCTGGGACGAGGACGCCCGTAAGCTGGTCGGGTTCTCGCAGGTGCGGCTGATCCAGGCAGCCTGAGAACGGCCGAGATCATCACTTCGGGCGAGCAGAGCGAGACCTTGTCCGGGAAGCACGCCAACATACACGTCCAAGTGAGGCGCTTCGTAGCCGAGCAGAAGCTCGCAGCCCATGGCTTTGCCCGGAAACGCGTACCTGATGGGCGTTTTGTATTGCGATGCAACGTAAACGGATACGGTCCGTTACCTCCAAAATCGGCCCACGTCGTCAAGAGCTGGGACTGGTTCAGGCACGAGCACCAGACACGCGTCCGAGGCGAACCGTTCATTCTCGCTGGCTTGACGCGTGAAGTTATGGGTGAGTTCAGCATCGATCCAGCACGGATCTACGTCGCCGGCCTGTCATCGGGTGACAATGCGAGCCGCGAGATGCCGCGGTTCTTCATGTTCCACGTTTAGGTCGTCGGAGCGCACCAACACTGACTGCCTTTCCGGATGAATCGGACCGAAGTGGTTCCTGAGGAGCGTCCCTTGGTCGACCTGCGCATCCACCACCGGACGACCTACCGCTACAGGCAGCCCGTCGGGCTGGGGCCACACCGGCTGATGCTACGCCCGAGGGAAGCGCGGGACCTGAGGCTCCTTTCGAGTGACATCCGAGTGACCCCGGATGCGGCAGTGAGCTGGGCCAACGACGTTGCTGGGAACGCGGTCGCGATAGTCACCTTCGGAGCATCGTCCGACATGCTCGTCATCGACAGCGTCGCTCACGTCGAGATTTTGGCGCTCACCTATCCCGTCTTCAACATCGCCGCCTCGGCCATCTCGGTCCCCTTCCGGTACTCTGACGACGAGTGGACGGACCTCGGAGCACTCACCGTGCAGCAGTACCCCCATGGAGAGCGCCTGCAGAACTGGGCCCAGGGCTTCGTGGCTGGCTACCCGACCGACACCCTCTCGCTCCTCAAGGACATCAATGCCGGTGTGGGCGGCGGCATCACCTACCAGGCCCGGGAAGACGAGGGCACGCAGTCGCCGGGCCAAACCTTGTCGTCCGGTTTGGGCTCCTGCCGGGATCTTGCCACGCTCTTCGTTGAGGCGGTACGTAGTCTCGGCTTCGGTGCAAGGGTCGTCTCGGGCTATCTCCATGACCCCACGCGCGCACTGCTCGGGTCGGCCGATGCCGGATCCACCCATGCCTGGGGCGAGGTCTTCCTGCCCAGCGCAGGCTGGGTCACCTTCGATCCGACGAACTGCAGCGTGGGCGGCGCAAACCTCATTCCGGTCGCCGTGGCGCGCGACATCCGCCAAGCCATGCCGGTAGTGGGCAGTTTCATCGGGCCCGCCGACGCCTTCCTGGACATGTCCGTCGCTGTCCAAGTTAGCGGCTGACGTACCGCTGAGGTCACTTCCGGCGGGTAGGAAGTTCCGGCTTCGGCCGATTGAGGAAGTCCTCACCTATAAAATTCAGTGACTCTGACCGTCCTATAGCCGCAGACGCGAGGATCACCAGGAACGAGCCCACCGAGACCATGAGTGCCCCTCTGAACTGCACCTTATTTTGCTCGGGCGGGCGGCCCAATTCTTGAGGGCGCGATACCGTCGTGAACAGCCGTTCCGTGATTGCACCGGTTTCACGCATTTTTCGGTTTTCGACTTTTGCGTTTCGGTTTCGCTTCAGGGGGCTCGGATAGAGATCTCAAAAGCCGATCTGGCTGAGGTGCTCGGGATCCCGAAGCGCCGGATCCAGCAGCTTGCAGGAGCGGGTGTTTCACTCCGTCAGGCGCATGGCGAGTGGGTGCTGCCGGAGAGCGTTCAAGCCTTCCTAGAGTGCCGCATCAAAGCAAAATCCGGACGGTTACCAAGGGCGACGCGAACGGCACCGACCGCCTCAAGGAGATCAAGGCCCAACGGGAGGACTTGAGGCTCGCTCTCGCGACGAGCGCAAACTCGTTCCGCTCGTCGATGCTATCTTCGCCATGGACCAGCTCGCCGGCGCGCTGGCCTTCGAGGTGAACAACGTCCCGGCCCGCTTCAGCCGAGATCTCGACAAACGCGAGCGCCTGCAGGTCGAGATCGATGACGTCCTCAAGACCGCGGCCAGCCGCATCCAGAAATGCGGTGCGGCTCTACGAGCGGGCCTCGACGCTGATTCTCCCGAAGGTAAGGACGGACCCTGATGCCTGGGGCGCCGAGAACCGAGTTTACGTGGAGATCGCGCACGTCCTCGCCGCGGATGGCGCCTTGCACTAGGCCGCCCGCAACATGCGCCGCAGCCTTGTTCAGGTGCGGCGTAATCGCCGAACATGGCTCCGAGGCACGAAACCATTCCTGATCGTGTCAGGGCGGGCGAGCTCGATCCTTCAGGGACCATAAACGTGCGCAGCCAGTTGGCTGATCCGCCTGAAGCTAACGTTTCTGGACCAATCCTCCGCCTGAGGTGGCGTCACGACACACGGCGATCGCCCCGGTAGCTCGACGGCGCGGCGCATGCATTTGTCCGCCCTTCATCATCAACTAGCAGCCACGCTGACGCCTGTAGCGAGCGTCTTCATGAGGCGAACAGATGAGGTAAAGATGGGAGCAACCTGACCTCCGGCACGTTGATGTTGGTGGTCACGGTCCACTGGCGATCCCCGTCAGCCTCTCCACCAATGTGGAGCGCTGCGATGGCGAGCTCTCAGCCGCCCTGTCTCTGCCCCATGATGCACCGGCTGATCAGCTTGATAGCCCGCATCACGGGTGAGCCGGGTGCGATTGAGCAAGGACGATTGATCGACCAGCTCACGGATCTTGAGACGCAAGCTCTGGAAACGGGCGCTCCGCGCCGAACCATCGAAGCCATTCGATCGGTCAGGCTCACGATTCGAGTCGCCAGTCTCAAGCCCCGGTCCCTGAGCATGCGGGGGCATTGAGGTGCGCACGGATGAGGGAGGGAATCCTTGCTTCCGCCTGTGAGTGTCATGGCAGCTCAAAAAGGCGTTCGGCCACGGCCGATCACCGCGCGGGAGGCAGACAGGTCTGCCCGCTCTTTCAGGGCATTCGGATGCATGGGCCTGGCACGCTCTCGAGGAGCGTCGTGCGCGTTCCGGATTGCGGCGGCTTTTGCAGGCGAGATGACCAATGGATCACGAACTAGAGCGTTTCGAAGCTCAAGCGGAAGACGGCACCCTTCACATGATTATCGCGTGGCAGACCTTCACGCGAAGTGGCGGGCTGAGTGGATCGCACGTCCTGAAGGACCAACGTCGATATTCGCTTCTCAACGGTGCAGGGGTGGACTGGCTGGGAGACGATCTTTTTCAGGTAATACGAAGCGGCGAAGTGCTTCGGCGGATGAAGCGATGAAGGCTCGCACACTGGCGCATCCCAGAAGCGCTGACGACGAGGCAACCATGACGGACGGGATGATCCGAGCCGTCGCGAAAGCTAATCAATCCACGGGCAAAATGGCCGGCCTCAGCGAGGACGACGCACTCCAGTTCGCTCGCGCGGCAGTCTCAGCTCATGAAAATTTCTTGGCGAATTCAGGGTCCGTGATCGTACACTTACAGGCGAAGGACGCTGTTGAGCGCGATGACCGTGACATCGCTCGATCTCTGAAGCAGAGCGAAGCTGATCATACAGCCGTGAAGCCGCGACTTGCTAGAATTCGGGAACTTACATCGACGAACAAACGATAAGCGCTCTCAAGGCTGCTCGCGCACACTCGCGATCTGGACGAAAGCATGCTGAGATTGCCGTTTCGAAGAAGAAGCACCCGCCCATGAACAAAGATGCAGTTCTAGACATGAAACGGGCGCGCTCAGCTCTTGTGAGACAGCGAGACGCCATCACAAAGCGGCTCGGAAGTATTGATCTGGCACCAGTCTCAATGGCAGAGGATCTTACCCGCGTGCTCACAGCGATTGAGGCGGTCGACCGCGCTCTTGCAGACGCAGGATCCCCTCACTTCGAACAGGCCCTCGACTAGCTCAGGTTCCGGTAGGACTTGCGGAAAGCAGGTTCTGCACCTGCTCCGAGCCGACATCATGGCTCTGATTCGAGGCTGAGAAGGCGGCGCGCCCGACCTCCCTCTTGGGCACTGGGTGCTGCGGCCGGATGGCGGCTGGCAGATCCTCCGGTTTCATGTCTCAGGTCGCGCGGCTGCAGAGGGTGTTTGCGACCTCGGCGATAGAAGCTACCGAAGGTTTCGGCTCGGTGTGCCCCTGCGCGCCGGTGATGTCCCGGCAAACCTGTGTTTATCGCGACCGAGCTGCGCCCACCGTCTGGATGCGCTTGAGGGCCGAAGACCTTCTACTCTTCGGCCTTCGGGGGTGGCGTCAGGTACCAGCCGGACGTGGTCGGCATCCTCAAATTGACGTGCTTGCGATCGCCTGTGATGGCCTTGGCCAATCCGTCGATGGTGTCCACAATACCGCTCGCGGCCACGTCGACGGGCGAGTGGATCGAGGTACGGGACAGGACGCGGATACACTCCTTTCAGCAGCCCTTGGTCCGGTCGAGGAAGTGCCGCTGCTCCGCGCCGGCGAGAGTGCGGTTATGCCCACCCTGCCCCTTCGCTGCCGAGACCACACTTGAAACATACATTGAACGCGGCAAGCCCTGAAGGAACGGCTCCTCTCACCACCCTGGCTTTCAACAGCCAGGGGAAAGGCTCTAGCCCCCTCGGCTTCCACGCTGACGCAGGAAAGGAACCATCAGACCAACGCGCCCGTTTGCATTGTGCGGTGCAACATGACCGCCGAGGAGCGGATATGATTGGCCCGGCAGAAATCGAAGACATGCTGTCGGAATATACCGACGCACAGCCCACCTCCGACGCCCTGACGTCTGCAGAGCTTCAGAGCTGGCAGCCCCGCCACTGGTCGTGGGGCGCAGGGCCTACCGCGTCTGCCACTGAAGAACTTCTGCCCGTCCACGAGCCCCGCGGCAGAGCCGCTGCCTTGGGGAAAGCATGACCGGCAGACGCGCGGGCCTTCACAGGACCACATTGCTTGTTTAAATGAGGCGTATCGGACCAGATCCATTCGGCCCGCTCTCATGCTCCTGATCGAGCGCCGAGCCCGGTTTCCCGTATTTTTCACAGTTTGATCGCTGCCCTATCCGCAGCGCACCTGTCGCACGCTTCTAGCCGCGACACTCCTGAACACGCACGCCGACCGACGGCTTCTGTCGTAGCGGCCTATGGATTTCGCATGCACATCACCACTGAACTGAAGCCCACGGCAGTACAGTCGCGCTTCTTCGCTGGCACCAAGCCGGCTATATCCAATCCTGTTTGGAACCCGCAGCCGTGCGGTCTCACCCGCGAAGAATTGCGTAAGATCGTCCTAGAGCAGCTCGGCTGACCTACAGAAACCCGCTCAGGAGTGATCCTTGAAGGCGTTCGCCCGGCGAATGTAGCCGAGCACCATCCGCGGGGCGCGGTGTCCCGACTGATCCATGATCCGGGCGAGATGGGCGCCGTGATGTAGCCGGCCTGGAGCGAGTGCGTCCCAGAGGTCGAGACATCGAGGCCAACGGCCTTCGCGTAGCCGTTCAACATCTCGGCGATGCTACGGACCGTCTGGCGGTTGGGCGCAGCGCTGGGATGCGGAACTGCTCGGGCATCCGCACCCCTTGTAGCGCCGCCCACCGTTCAGAAAGGTTGAGCATAGCTTCCGGAGCTTGGAGAGGATCTTGGAATTGCTTGCCAGTGCTCCGGTGAATGAGCCAAGGTGACGCTTGTCCCTGTGACCAAACGGCTTGCGGGGCTTCTCATGTTCTGGAACGGCTCACAGCCAGGCCGTTCAGGCTCTCGCCCCCTCAGGCCTATTGCGGCCCGCATCTTCACCTTCAATCCGCCCGGCCCAGCTGAGGCAGGCGTTCTTCGTCATGCTTGCTCATCAGGTGAACAACGGCCCCGAGGCAACGTTGGCTCTGGGTGCTACGCGGCAGTAGGGTTGGAGAGACGATGCAGGAGTTGCCGGATATCAGAGAGACAGCAGACCTGCGCGCCCTCTTGGATAGGCAGGAATGCCAGGTGCAGCGGGTTCACCGGGCCTATCAGGCGAACCCTGCGCACCGAGACCACAAGGGCCAACTGGCGCGGCAGGTTCTCGGGACTCGACTGGCGCCGCTGGTGTGGCAGCTCCGCAGGAGCCTAATGGAGATCGGGGAGATCAAGGACCGTCCAGCACCCAGGGTTTTATCGGCTCTGCTGGTTCAGCAGGTCAAACTGATCCTGTTGGCTCGCACGGTCCGAAGAGGATTACGGGTGTTGCAGGAACGCCAGGTTCTTCTGGATCGGCTGGCCCCGTTGGGTCCGCTGACCTGAGCGGCCTGGAGGCCCAAGACCTGCATGACGCCAGCGCATCTCCGCAGGAGGGCTGCCCCTCGCCTATGTGCTTCGGCTCCCGGGTGAACTCGACCTCATCATCATCGAGAAGTTCGTCGAGTTCTTCGGCAAGGTCGCTCACCAGTGGCGTCGCCGGAGACCGGGATGCCACTCCGGCAGGATCGCGTCTACAGCGGGCTCGCACGGGCTGCGACTGACGCTTCCCGCGACTTCCGCATACCGGTGGACCGGGCCGTAGAGATAAGAGATCAAATCAAGATCTCGATGTCAGAAGAATAAAATCACTGAGACGTACGCTCCCCGCATCGCGAGAGTCCGCTCAAAGTTAATACTAGCCGGAGTACAACGTCCACTCAGCCCAATGGCTCACCCGAAAGCCGCTGTTCCGTAGTCGGCCAAAGTAAGCCATTCGGCATTGCGCCCATCTCGGCCATTCAGCGACCTTCGGCGACATCTCCGAAGCGGACGTCGTCCCAAGTCAGATCATACGTGCGGGATGCGTCAGGAACCGACCGTAGGCGGAGCCGACTTCGACGATGGGTGGGCGGCTGGGAATGGACGTTTGCGGGCCTCGCGAGAGAGGACTGCTCTGCTTCACAGGTTGCAACCGGCTGAGCAACTGCCTGCCCGCGACACATTTGCCTGCGCAAGACGACGCAGCCTCAGCCAAACGCCGCCTTTCGGCGTTAGTGAGCGCCGCCCTGCGCGGCTCTGTTGATCCCTGACGGTGAGTGACACGATGAAGAAAACAGCACTTGCTGCCTTTGGAGCCCTCGCGCTCGGAGCAGGGGCGCTTCTGCCTGCCACCGCTGCCCGCGCCGGCGGATACGGCTACGATGGCTACGAGGCGCCGGAGACTGTGGTGACACGCCGAACCATCGTAGAGCGCCGGGTTATTGCCCCGCCGCGCCGGGTGGTGCGAGAGGTGGTCGTGGAACGGCCGGTGGTGTACCGCCCGCGCCCGGTCGTCCGCGAAGTCGTGGTGGAGCGTCCCATGGTCTACCGGCCCCGTCCCGTGGTGCGCGAGGTCGTCGTCGAGCGCGACGGACTCTACGGACCGCGCCGGTTCGGACCGCGCCCCGTGGGCTTCGGTCCAGATTTCGACCCCTACGACTGACGTAGTGGCGGCCGGTCCAGTGTCTGGACCGACCGCTCATTCCTGCGCGGGGTGTGCGCTGCTGCCCCGCTGAATGTCCTTGCGGTCCTCATCGCGCACCAGCCAATGCGCGCGGGCGCGTCAGGCGGAGATCGGCCCTTACGAGACGAGCGGGCGGAAGAACTAATGACCTACGATGAGGGGAAGGAGCGGGGCCGCCTCGGTGAGGATGCGCCCATCCTTGATGCATCGACACGCGAGCGCCTTGGTCGGCGAATGCGAGAGATGTACGAGCCCGTGTTGGACGAGCCGCTCGACCCCCGGCTTGCCGAGTTGCTGCAGGCGTTGGAGCAAGCCCGCAGCGCTCATGGATGAGAACCTCCCAGAAACAGAGGGAAGGCGTCCGTTGTGGGTTATGCCCGCATCCTCGCCGGACACGCTGCTTCCGTACCTCAGCGCCGCTAGGCCCCTCGCTCTCTGCTTAAGGCCCCGATGAAGTTGCGCAGCTCCGTCAGCCGCTTGGCCGCGTCCGTGACCTGCTCGTCAAGGCCGAGCTGCCACGCCAGGTCGCGCCTGCGCGGTTCACGATGCAGCGCATCGACTTGGCCAGCGTAAGCCTCAACCTCGCCTTGGCTCCGGGCAAGCCCCGCATCGAGCAAGCTGTCCGCCTGCCGGCGCAGGGCTCCCGCGACCTCATCGAGCCCGAGTTCTGGATGGTACTGAACGCCCCAGAACACACCCGCATCAAAGCGGATCTCAGCCGCTTGCACCGCTGTGACCCGGTTGCCGGCCAGCAGCACCGCTCCCTCCGGCAGCGTCTCGACCTCGTCCGTGTGGACCGCGGGCGCGTCGTACGCGGCAGGCCGTCCCACCAGGAGCGGATGGCCGCGCCCCTGCTCGGTCAGCGTGATGCGGCGGGCGAATCCGGCCTCATAGCCGCGCAAGTTGGGACGCACCGTACCTCCGGCCGCAACGGCGGCGACCTGAAGACCCGCACACGAGCCGAAGGACGGCGTCCCGGAGGCGAACACCGCACGCATGAACTCGACTGTACGCCGCGTCTCCGGCGTCTCTTTGTAGAGGTGGAGCGGTGATCCGGTCAGGAACACGCCGTCGTAGCCCTCCAGCGACGCTCCGGCAGGAAGTCCGGCACCGGCATCGGCCGGCTTGATCCGATGGCACTCCACACCCGGTGCAAGGCTCAACAGCGTATCAAGGTAGGTCTCTCCCGAGGAGCGGCCGACGCTCTCGCGGCGGCTCTCGCGTGCCTCGGGTGGTTCACTCTCAGCCACGAGGAACCGCAACGCAGAACTGGAGGCAGGCACGTTCGCTGGACTCTCGCCGTGACGGGGCGGACGGAAAGCGTGAACCGGCCGCTGCAAGTCGAAGTTCCAGACAGGGGCTCTGCGCCGCAGGTTGATGCAACCAGCGCTGGTGAGGTTTGGCATTTCCAGGCAGGTCCTTTGGAGCGGGTGGGATGATGACAAAGGCGTGGTTGAACGAAGTGGACGAGCCGCTCGACTGCGTGATCGTCGGAGGTGGCCCGGCCGGGCTGACAGCTGCGCTCTACCTGGCTCGTTTCGGGCGCCGCTTCCTCGTGGTGGATGCAGGTGACTCCCGCGCGTCCTGGATACCGACCAGCCACAACATCCCGGTCTTTGCCGATGGCATCTCCGGGAAGGAGATCCTCGCCCGCCAACACGAGCACATCGCGCGATACGACGCCCGGATCGTGAGCGGCACCGTCACGGCGTTGCGCAGGGTCGAGGGCGGCTTCGCCGCAAGCTTCAAGGAGGGAACGGGAGACAGCATCTCACGTGAGGTGCGAGCACGCCGGGTGCTGCTCGCGACGGGTGCGGACGACGTGGAGCCGGATCTGCCCGACCTGCCCGACGCGATCCGACGCGGGCTCGTTCGCTACTGCCCGATCTGCGATGGCTATGAGGCACGCGGCAAGCGCATCGCGGTGATTGGTCATGGCGACAGAGGCCTAGGTGAGGCGGTGTTCGTGGCCCGCACCTACTCGCGCGACGTGACGCTGCTGACGCTGGGCCAAGGCATGGACCTCGATGCGGGCGAGCGTGAGCGTGTCGAGAAGCACGGCATCCAGGTCGTTCACGAGCCGGTCGACAGCCTTGATATCGAGGACGGCAAGATCACCGTGCTGCGCACAGCAAGCGGCGAGGAACACCGGTTCGAGGTTCTCTACTCAGCCCTCGGGCTGAAGCTTCGTTCCGAACTGGCTCTTGGCTTGGGCGCCAAGCACGACGGGACAGGTGCCCTCATCGTCGACGAGCACAACCGCACGACGGTGCAGGGCCTCTACGCGGCTGGCGGCGTCGTGCGCGGGCTTGATCAGGTGGTGGTCGCGATGGGTCATGCCGCCATGGCAGCCACGGACATCCATAATCGCTGCGAACTGCCCACCGAGGAGGACGTTGGGGGAGCCAATGGGCAGCTTGGCCCTACATGATCCCTCTCGCGGAGGGAGGTGGGCGTGAGCGATGGGAGCGGCGCATCCAAACCCACGTATCGACGTTACTGCATCTGTCTCGGCGGCCTTGGCAAAGTAGAGGGCCGGCCAACACCACGAGGTTCATCCGAAGGTTATGGAGCGCGGTTGCGTCATGATCGGCATCCATGGCTTAGCCAACAAGCCGCCAGCCGACGAGAAGACACGGTGGTGGAAGGCAGCCATCGCCGAGGGGTTGAATCGCAACGAGGGACTGGACGGGCCGGAATTCCTCTTCGAGTTCGTGTACTGGGCCGACCTCCGGTATGACATGCCGCTGTCGGAGGATGAAAACCGGGAACCGTATCGCCCCTATGAGGGTGCCGGGCCACTACCCACAGGTGAGGAGTCGCCCACGACCACCGCGAAGGATGTGCTGGCCCCGGTGTACGCGGGCATCGACCGGCTCGAGGAGGCGACAGGCGTCACGCTCGTGGACGACCTGATTCTGGAACACCGTTTCGATGATCTCTGGCACTACCACGCTGAACAAACCTTCGCTCAAAAGGTCCGCGACCGCCTGATTGAGCGACTGAAGAGATACAGGCACCACCGCATTCTGCTCGTCGCGCACTCGATGGGTTCGGTCATCGCTTACGACGTCCTGCGGCTGCTCGAGCGCGAGGATCCCTCGCTGCGGGTCGAGCATCTCGTCACGGCCGCTGCCCCTCTGGGCCTCGCCAAGGTCAAGCTCAAGTTTCAGGCCGAGCACGGAACTCTGCGGGTGCCGAACAATGTCGCAGCCTGGACGAACCTTGCCGACGGCGAGGACGTCGTTGCCCTCATGGGTGCGCTGGACGCGGACTACACGCCGAGCGACACCGGCGTGCTCGTCGGCGACCGGCGGGTCGTGAATGGCTACCTCCGGCCTGACGGCGAGCCGAACCACCACAAATCCTACGGCTATCTCCGAACGCCGGAGTTCTCGCGCGTTGCCTGTCCGTACGCTGTCACCTCACACCGCGCGGTGAGTCGCACCGAACATCTAGCCGCTGCTCGTCGCCGGCTCTCCGGCCAATTCGCACCACGATAGGGAACATGAAGAATGCTCCGGAGCATCTCCCAGTCCGAATACCGCTCCGGCGGAGGTCGAGAAGATCGGTTAAGTGGTGCTGCGCACCGCTGCATGCCGTCAGGGGATCAAGCGCCTTCAAGTTGGGTATCTTGCCCTGCCAGAGATAGTCGAGACTGGCCTCGCGATCGCCTGTTTCCACCAGTCGGCCGCCCCTCACGCGAACATCACTCTACCGGTGCTCCTGAACCGTGCCGGCAAGGATGGTTTGCTTAGGTCCCCTCCTGACTGGGAACCTCGGGGGCACAGTTCGAGGCCTTCCGACCTTGACTCGACAACCAAACAACCAGCTTCCGCACCACGTATCGAACGTGGGTTCGGACCTCGGCCTTTCTGAGGGAGCTGTCTGATGGCTGATCTTCGCCCGCTGGCACACTCGCATAGCCCATCGTCCAGAACTCCAAGCTGACGCCTCGATGAACCTAGGCCATTCGCTCCGAAGCCAAGATGGCTGCCTCACCGGACCGTACAGTGAAACCAATACCACACTTAACCCTGAAGAGTCATGCTGGCCAGCGTGCATCAACCGATGGGCTGGTTGACGACACATGGCGCCCTTCGACCAACTCCATCGCCTGGGTTTCCGATTCGTATCGCGGAGGCCGGAGACCAGATGATCGATGGTACGGAGGTTCTATTTCGATCTAACGGATGGTCGAACTACTCTATTCGACACTGAGGGCGTGCTGGCTGCCGATCTGAATGAAGCCATCGTCGAGGCGCTGGAGGGTTTGCGAGAGATGCGGGCCAGCGGAGAAATCGATGAGATGGGAGACAACTGGAAGCTCGTCATCCGAGATGAGAACGGCTCTACGCGGAGGACGTTCTCAGTTTGATAGTCCCTGCGGCACCAGCATCCAGAGCGCTCTGCGCCCATACCAGCCTCGCTCCGCTCGCGGCCATAGCTCCAGATTACTGAGCCTGCCCCCGGCCCCGCTAGCCGCGAGAGCCGACCTGCTGCTGATCCTCCTTGTTGGCCTTGTGGTAAACCCACAGCACGGCCACCCGCCCAGTTCTCCAAGTCTCTCGCGCCTACTTCAGCAACTCGGCCGGCTTCGGCTCGGGTGCTGCCGGTCCCCGTTGGGCAGGCTGCGATGAGGCGGGCTGATCCGAGAGCTGCTGGCGGGTTTCAGCAAGCTTGCTCTGCGCATCCGCGAGTTCCTGGCGGGTGGACTTCAGGCGCTCCTCAACGGTTGCCAATTCTTTGTTCCGTGCAGCCATATTCTCAGTGAGTGTTGCGAGCTGAGCCTGTGCCTCTGCCTGCCGCTTCTGGAGTGCTTCCAGCTCAGACGCTTGGCGCTGGCGGTCACCGCTCAGCTTCTTGATGGTCTCCCCGGTCTGACCCCGTTCAGCAGCAAGACGGTCGCGCTCTGCCTGCACAGCAGCGACCTCCTTCTGCGCCGATGCGAGCCTGTCCTGGGCCTGCTGGATTTGCTGCTCGCGCTGCTTCAGGTCAGCAGTTCGCGCTGCCAAATCCTGACCTAGGGTCGTGAGATCGTTGCGCAGCTTCGCCTCCTGCTGGCGAACCTCTCCGAGCTGGTCCCGCGCCTGCTGGGTCTGCTGCTCAGCCTGTTTGCTCTCACCGGTCAGTCTTTCCCGGTTGGCTGTCAGCAGGGTGATGGCTTGCTGAAGCTCAGTCCGCTGCTGCGACAGCCGCTCGGCTGCCGCTTGGGCTCCGGTGAGATCCCGCTGTGCCGCTTCCATCTCAGAGCGAGCCTGCCGCTGGCGCTGTTCGGCTTCCGAAATCGCAGAACCCTTGGTGCTCGCCTCTTGCGTGAGCGTCGCAATGTCTTTGCGCAGCTTGGCTTCCTGCTGACGGGCTTCCTCAAGGCGGCGCCCACTCGCCGCAAGGTCTTGCGTGTGGGTGCTCGCTGTCTGTTCCGCGAGGGCTGCAGCGGCTTGGAGGGCTTTCAGGCTTTGCTCCGCCTGTTGCCCCTGCGTCTCCAAGGCGGAGAGCCGCTGGCTCTGCGCTGCCGTTACCTGTTCGATCTCCACAGCCTTGCGCTCGGCCTCTGCCCGGCGCTCCTCTAGGCTGGATATCTGGGCGCGGGTCAGTGCGAGAGTTTGGCTGGCGTCTTGGATGTGCCGCTCCCCGGTGACGATGCGGGTCTGCACCTCCGTCGCCGTACCGGCCAGCGATTTCAGACGATCAAAGTCGGCCTGAATGGCCGCCTGAACGCCGAGAAGACCCGCGACCTCATCCTGATGCTGGCGCCGGTCCTGAGAACGAACGACGGCTAAAACGATCGTGGTGAGGAGAAGCAGCCCGGCAAGAGCCGCAAGCGCCAGCGTGACCGGTCGCCTAAGTTCTGAGCGAACGTCCAGTGGCATGGCTTTTCTCGCAAGGCGGTGGGGAAGGCCTCGATCAACGCGATGCAGTGGCCGGAAGCTCCGCACTAACGCGCATTTTCTTGAAGGGTGCTGCAGGAACAGATGTGTCGCCGCAGACGCCCAGCAAAGTTCCTCAGCCAAAATGCGCGTGCACGCTGAGGCGCATTGCTTAATCCAAGCCCTTGACGGACCGAGCTACTACTCCATCCGGCACAGCGAACGTCACGCTAGGTCTTGGTAGTCTGCGTATAACTTTTTGGAACGGTTTCTCAGCACCCCGCATTGAGGGGGCGACTACTCTTGGAGGGAGCCTATGCGCCAGACACTCACCACTCTCGCGATGCTGACCATGCTCAGCGTCAGCCCAGCGCTTGCGCAGACGACTGTGACGGGCAAACCCGCATCCGGCGCCGAGACTAGCGAGAAGTCCGGTGGCCAGCAGGCCGTCACACGTCCGAACACCGACAGGCCGGATGCGAAGAACCCCGCCACCACCGGCGCCGCGTCCAGCGCCAAGCTCGAAGAGGGCTCCAACAGCTTCACCGAGGCGCAGACCCGAAAGCGCCTTGAGGACGCGGGCTACAAGGACGTGAAAGACCTCAAGAAAGACGACAAGGGCATCTGGCGCGGCACGGCGATGCTCGATGGCAAGTCCGTCAAGATCGGCGTGGACTTCAAGGGCAACGTCGCAGCGCAGTGACGCTAGACGCCGAGCACAGACCCAAAAACGAGAACACAGGAGGCCGCCTTGGCTCAGCAAACCATTACTGCTCTCTTCGATCGCTACGATGATGCGAGCGCCGCTGTCACAAAGCTCGAAGCAGCAGGCGTCCCGCACTCCGACATCAGCATCGTCGCCAACAATGAGGGAGATCGCCATTCAGGCCTGACCCGTCGCAGTGATGAAGATCGTCACGAGGCCAAGCAAGGCGCCGAGACCGGTGCGGGAACTGGGGCAACACTCGGTACGCTGGCGGGAGGTGCACTGGGCCTTCTGACCGGACTTGGTCTCATGGCCATCCCCGGCGTTGGGCCTGTGGTGGCAGCCGGTTGGCTCGTCACAACCCTGACGGGCGCAGGCATCGGTGCAGCTGCCGGCGGCCTCATCGGTGGTCTGACCGGAGCCGGCGTCAATGAGGCCGACGCTCACACCTATTCGGAGGGTGTGCGGCGGGGTGGCACCCTCGTCACCGTCCGGGCCGATGACGCTCGCTCTGTTGCGGTCATGGATATCCTGGAGCAGCACGGCTCGGTGGATGTGCATGAGCGGGCTCAAACCTGGCGATCGGAAGGCTGGACCGCACCGACTGTCGCGGAAGGCAGCGGGCCGACCGGTTCGACGTCTGGAGCGGGTCTGTCACCAGCCGGTGCTGTCGAGGGGCGGACGCGCGTCCGGTCTTATCCTACCATGCCCTGAGGCTTGTTGGCCGCAGGCAGTCAAGCGTCCTTCTAACGTGGTGACCGGGGTCACCTACCTGATGCTCCCGGCCATCCCCTTGCTCTATCCGCTGGTCGATCGACGGAAAACATCCAAGCTGATTGGCGCCCACTTGCCCAGACATCGGATGGAGATTTTGTGATTGTTCAGACCGAAGAGGTTCTCGCCCGGTTATAAGCATGGGCAAACCAGGCCGTTGCTTAGTCTGACGGCTTGTAGCGCATTCCGTTCAGGCCACCGTGTGCGAGCGTCCTCTGCACCGAGGAGACCGACGGGGTTCCGGTGCGGCCGCGGAAGCAAACCTGAGCGATAAGCGCCTTGGTTGCGCCGAACTAGGTTGGCATGAGGCCGGCATGAAAGCCAAAGTCCCTACCGTGTGCGAGGTGAAGGCAGATGGCGTCTGGAAGGCCGCAACTCTTGCCGAGGCGCACAGCACCTACCGGATGGTACCCAGGCGGTGCCCGGCATGCCACGGAGCGGTGGTCGTGTACGGCGCTTACGCGAGTGATCGACGCCTGACACTTGGCCATCGCAAGGGGCACAGCGGATGCCCGCGGACACCCAAGCTCTACTCGGGCACTCCATCGCCTCATCCGGACGCTCTAGCGTGATCCACAATGCCCTCGCCGAGCACCTGAAGGCGAGGGACGATCTCTGAAGTGAGGCGCCGAACTCAGCTACCTGTGCCATGCACTCTCCCGTCGGCAATCGACGTCTGGGCGCCTCGCTTGCTGCACGCAATCCGGTCGATCATATCCTCACGATCGTTGCTGAGAAACAAGTGTCCTCTGCCTGCCGAAAGCGGCATAAACCGGCAGAGAGCCCTCCCTGGAAAACATGCTAATCGTCGCTTCTGCGAGAGAGCTCTGCAATGCCGCTGGATCGGCAACACAGTGGATCATAATACAAAGCTCTCCGAAGGCCTCGCGAGGCGGTTTGTGCCAAGCAACTGAAATGATAAGGCCGGATCTGTCCGGCCGCATTGCATCCGGCAGCTCTCCTATCCGTCGCCACAAGCAAAACCACGTTCTGCACCCGCTCGGGCGGTCTCCGTGAATGCTACAGCCGCGCCCGGTATTATGCTTACACAAGACGCCGGCCTCCTTCTTCAGATCGTCCCAATCGATTTCCAAGGCCTCGCAGCATGCCACGCAGTCGCCGCACTCGCGGCCGGGTGCTAGGCCGGAAAACACCGATGTTCTTGCCGATATCTCTCTTCTCGTTTCTGATGGATGCACCAAAGAGCCTCATGTTTGAGCCGCGTTCGCGGATAGTGGGTGGCGCGGCTCGGGCAATCTGACCAGCCGACATGAATTCTTGAATCCGAGTGTCCGTCCAGCCTGTACGCCCTCGCGGCCGCTGCATGTGCGGGCCGCATCGCTGCCAGGGACAGGCTCGACGATACAGCCCGGAAGCCCGGTAAACGCCCCGGGAGCGCGATGCCGACCTGCTGGAGGAACGATAGGCGGCTGGATTTTGCCCCTGCGATGGGGTAGGTAGCTCGCGAGGTTGATGACCGGTTCGTAATAACGTTTCAGGACCCGGGGGCGGTACCCGGCGCCTCCACCATGAGCACATCGCGATGTGCTTTTGTTGGGGGCGAAATAGGATCGACTGGACGGTAAAAGGACCGCGAGTTCTATCTCGCTTCGGCGAGAGACGATGCGACTTTCGGTAAGGACTCGACCGGCCTGACGCAGGAGACCCCTGGTTCAGGTACCTGACCAAAACTCTAAATGCCAACGATAACGTTGTCATGGATGCCCGCCTCGCGGCGTAAGCATCTTGCGGTAGGGTAACCGTAGAAACAGAACCCGGAGCTTCGGCTCCGGGACCCACCACTTCTTCCTGTCTCGGCGCGCCTTCGGAGGCTGGCTCTTGCCTGCGAGGGCTGATTGCCACGTTGCCGTAGGCACCGGGTTGGCCCAAGCTGCCGTTATGACGGAAACTCTGACGACTGCAGCCCTGTGCGGACTCAAGCTCATCGGCGATGCGGAGGTGGAGGCGGCCGTCGACGCCTTCCTGGCGGATCGGATGACCCCGCCATTCGTGTTCAAGGAAGGCTACCGGCTGAGCCTCAGCAAAGCGGTTCGAAGGCATCCCGGTGCCAACGACCTCGTGAACCGCAATGCCGGCCCTTCCTTGACACGCCCCTTCGTGCGGGCGGCAATCCTGCAGGCCCGCCCAGCGAGAGGTTAGGCGCACGCGTCTGATCGCTGAACGCGGCGACCGACTCCTCCCGGCAACAGCCGGGGCGGCCCGGCGCGGGTGGCTTCCGGGGCGAGGATGCTCATCGGGCGGTCATCCCGGCCATGATCCGGCCCATCATGCGTACGCGGCCCGGCCGGGGCACCGGATTCAGGGCGCCCTCTAGCGCCTTTGCGAGGAAGCCCGGCCGCACCCTCGGTCGCCGCCCCAGCGCGTTCTGGCTGCTGGCCGCGATCGCGTCCGGCATCGCGCCGGAGCCCATCCGCATCGCCGCTCGCCGTCCGAAACCGGTCAGAATGGGGCCGGGCGCCGAGGACAGGACATCCCCTGCGTGGCCGCAACTCGGCGTGGAGGCCCTCGGGCGAGGGTTTGCACGTAGGGGCATGCCGGCGGCGTCGTTCGCCGCCCGCGGCACCCCTGGAACGCCACGAGCGAGTTCATCAGGACGATGCCGCCCCGTCTGGGCTCGCCGAAGCGCCGCGCGAAGGCCTGCGTCGCCTGCGCCAGCGCCCGGCAGTTCACCGAGCCAGGAGCCACCCAGGGCACGCAACGTCGTGCTCGTGCACGGCCTCGCTTGGAGAAGGATCCGCTGAAATCGCTCTGAGGTTCGCCTTCTTGGCGGCGGGGTGCAGGGGTAGCTCCAAAATCGAGCCGACTGATTTTCGAAGCGAGGACTAGGGAGGAAGGACGCCGCCGGCATCCTCCTGCCACGAGAAGCGCAATATGCCCGCTGGTGCGCATAGTATGCGCGCAATCGGATGCGCAATCTCCTCACCACAGCGTCCAAGAGAAATCATTTCGCCATTGCGCAAGTTCGTCTTTTGAAAAATCTAGATTAAAATTTCGATCGAATATATTCACCGACAGAATCAGACCTTAGACAGCAAACAAGCCAAATAAAAACCATTAATACAAGCAGTACAGTCAGGATATTAGTCCGATATCAATCGGTGCTGAAAATCATACGCCATGGTGCTTCAGCCGAAATCATTAAGTCCCTCACGCTCATCGGCTGCCTGCCAAGCTGAGATAACTTTCAGTCCATTGCCGTTCCGACGAAAGGGTCCGCGAAACCGACCGATGGACACTCTTCGTGACTGACGCGGCACCGCTATGCGGCGGCGTTCGGGACAGGACGAACGATGCTGTAGATCTCGATACCAGCGTCGAATCCTTTGAGAACACGCAGCCCGAGGGGGGCGGCATCGAAGGGTCCTCGGACCTGATCGGCCAGCGTTGCATCGATCAGGATCTGCCCGTCTTCGGCTGCAGCGCAGAGGCGCGCGGCCAGATTGACCACCGGGCCGATCGCCGTGTAGTCGAGCCGGTTCTCATACCCGATCTGCCCGACCGTCGCCGGTCCCATCGTCGCACCGACCCCGAAGCCGATGGCGTAGCCTCGGTGACGCCATTCGGCGACGAGGCTCTGCACAGCGTCTTGCATATCGATTGCCAGTCGCATCGCGGTCGGGCCGGCCTCCGGGCAGGTAACGGGCGCATTGAGGAGAACCATCAGCCCGTCGCCGGTGAATTGTGTGAGGGTGGCACCGTGCTCGGTGATCACGCGACCCAGCGCCTCGAAATACGCAGCGAGGACGTGCATAACCTCGTCGGGAGCCGCTTTCGCCGAGAACGGCGTGAACCCGCGCAGATCGCAGAAGATCACCGCCACCTCCACGCGCCGCCCCTCGAGGAGGCTGTCGTCTCCCGTTCGGTCGACGAGTTCTGCGACCTGCGGCGCGAGGAAGCGCCGAAGGCGGGAGATGCGCTCCTGCCGCTCCTGCGAGAGGGCGAGTTCGCCCGCCATGGCGTTGAAGCGCTGGGCCAGCCGGCCGAGTTCGTCCGCCGAGGAGACCGGGATGCGATGGTCGAAATGCCCCGCGCCGATCTGCTCCGTGCCGTACTCGATCTGCCGTATCGGACCTGTCATCCGACGTGCCAGCCAGAAGGCGAGGATGCCGGCGAACGCGCTGCCGAGAAGGAGCAGGGCGCCGGTTCGCCGGAGCGCCTTGTCTATCGGCCCAAACGCTTCGAGCAGGGGCTGATGCACGATGACGGTCCAGTCGACGCCCGGAACCACGGCCATGGCAGCGACGACCGAAGCTCCCGCCGTGTCACGACCGATCGCCGATCGGCCCTCGGCCCGGATCGCGTCGCGGAGCATCCGCAGCGGGCGCGCTGCGGCCGCGTCTCCGCCCCGGAGAACGAGGCTGATGTCGGGATGCGCGATGAGCCGGCCCTCTGCATCCAGAACAAACGCATGTCCGGTGCGGCCTACATGGATGGCCGAGATCACGTCCCAAATGAGCTTGAGATTGATCTCCGCGACCGCGACGCCGACGACAGCGCGATTGCCGGCGACCGCGATCCTCATGAAGGGCTCCGAGTCGCGAAAATAGGTCACCGGCCCGTACCAGATGCGGACCATGCGAGCTCCCGCAACCGCCGGATCGGCGGATCGGTCTACGAGGCTGCCCACTTGGTTGAGGCCGATGCGCGAGATGCGCAGCTGTTCCCTGCCAGCGCCGTCGACGAGCGTGAGGCTCACGATGGCCGGAACCTGACGCAGGAGCCGCAAGGCATCCAACCGTTGCCTCTCTTCAGCGCCCGCGCTCCAGGGAAGCTGGACCATCCAACCGAGCTGGTCGCCGATACCGTCGACGAAACTCTGGATCCGAGACGCGGCGGCGCGCGCCTCAACGCCCAGCAGCTCGTCCAGGCGTTCGCGCTGGTCTTGATAGCCGAACCACGCCTCCATGCCCCCGCTCCCGAGGAGCGGCATCACGGCAGCCGCGAACAGCGCGAGGAAATACTTGCGCAGGAGGGACTGGCGAAAACCGGACGCGCCGGCCCGCCCGGGAGAGTCCGTCATGATCGGGAGAACGAGGCCCGCCTGCCGCTGCTGATGGCACGCGTGTCACGCCTGCGTCTCCCCGGGAGAGTTGCACACCGCTCCATGGGATGACCTCCCAGCGGCCCGAAAGCGTGCGCCGACTATGCCATGGGCGGAGCACCTCGTCAGTGCAGCGTTCGCGGACGGACCTTGTGGCGGACGCGCGAGCTTTCCCGTCCGGAGGCTGAGTCACGCAAGCGTGGGATCGACGGGCCGTACCTGCTCCGCCTCGATCGGCCTGCGCCGCGCGGAGGAAGCCCACAAGCCGAAGTGCTGCCGTTGCCGGATCGGAGTGTTAACCTGCCCCACGACCGCTATGCTGCGGATGCATGCGGTGGGCATCCCGCTGCGGGAAAGCGCCATCGTCGGCTGCGTGTCGGTTGTGCGCCTGAAGGCTCGCTCGACGTCGAGATCCTGATCGGACGATGGGGATCCCATGAGGCGGCGTGAGATCATCCTTGTGTTCGGGGCCGTGTCCGCCCTTCCGGTCTGGGCACGACAGCCGGCGATTCCGGTCGTCGGATATCTCGGCCTTGAGTCGCCTCAGATCTATGCCAGCCGTCTCGCAGCGTTCCGCCAGGGGCTGGCCGAGGCCGGGTTCAATGAGGACCGCAACGTCGTGATCGCGTTCCGGTGGGCCGAGGGGCGTTACGACCGGCTGTCCGCGCTCGCGGCGGAACTCGTCCAGCAGCAAGTTTCGGTTCTGGCAGCACCGGGAGGTGCGCCCGTGGCCCTCGCGGCACAATCCGCCACGACGACGATCCCGATCGTGTTCGAGATGGGAGGCGATCCCGTCGCGCTCGGCGTCGTCGACAGCTTGTCGCGGCCGGGCGGGAATCTCACCGGCGTATCGAGCCTCAGCGTCGAGGTCTCACGCAAGCGACTGGAATTCCTGCATGAAATCCTGCCGGATGCTGGCATCGTCGCGGTTGTCGCCAACCCGACCAGCCCGACCGCAAACTCGCAGCTGCGCAACCTCCAGGCTGCCGCGGACACGATCGGGGTTCAGCTTCAGATTTTTCAGGCAAGCACCGAGGAAGAGTTGAGAGCGGTCTTCACAGACCTGCCGCGGGCGCAGGTGGGGGGTCTCGTCTTTACCTCCGATCCGTACTTCGCCAACCGCAGCAGCACCCTGGCGGATCTCGCGCTGCGCCACCGCATTCCAGCCATCACGCAGTCCCGCGATTTTCCCCTGGCGGGCGGTCTCATCAGCTACGGCGGTGACTTCGCGCAGTCGCACCGCAACGCCGGCATCTATGTCGGGCGGATCCTGAAGGGCGAGAAGGCCGCTGACCTGCCGGTTCAGCTCGTCACCAAGGTAGAGCTGTTCATCAACCTGAAGGCTGCAGCCGACCTGCGGATCAGCGTTCCGCCGGCTCTGATGATCAGTGCCGATCAAGTGATCGAGTGAAAACCTGAATTTTGGTCGATCACGGAAGCGGTCGAGCCTTTTTTGGCAAAGCTTGCTCACGAAACAATCTGCATGAACGGCTGAAATGCACCCATTCCTGCCATTCAGCCGATTCAGCCGATGTCTTCGAAGCGGATGTTCGCGGGCTGGGCGTCCTTTATGGTCCCGACCTGCCGCTTGTCGCTGCCCGCAATCGGATTCAAAACGTGAACTCGTGGCGAACCAAGATCGCGCGCCCGGCGGGCAATAGAATGAATGCGGTAGCCATCCGTGAGGATGAAGCTCGGCCGCGACTGTGGATCTGATCAAGCCACAGGGAGCTTGCGCCCCAACGCATTCAGCACATGCCGGGACACTTGTTCAGACGATTGCGGGTTCTGACCTGTGATGAGGTTGCCGTCCTGAACCGAAAAGGACTGCCAGTCGGGACCGCGCTCGAAGCGGGCTCCGAGTTCCTTCAGCCGATCCTCCAGAAGGAAGGGCACGACGTTTGTCAGCCCGACCGCATCCTCTTCCGTGTTGGTGAAGGCACTCACTTGGCGGCCCTCCACGATCGAGCGCCCATCCGCACGCTGAGCGCGAACGAGGCCCGCTGGCCCGTGACAGACGGCTGCGACCACTTTGCCGCCCTCGAACATCGATCCGATGACCTGCGCGAGCGTGTCGTCGGTGGCCGCATCCCACATCGGCCCGTGGCCGCCGGGCAGGAACACAGCATCGAAGGCGGCCGGGTTCACGCTGCCAAGGGCAGGCGAGTTTCGGGAGACTTGCAGCGCCTGCGCGTCAGCGAGGAAGCGGCCTACCGAGGCTGGTGTTTCCTGCCGCTCGGCCGGTTCCTCACCGGGCCCACCGCCCGCCTCCGCCGGCAGGCTGCGCGGATCAAACGGAATCTCTCCACCCCTTATGGAGACCAGCGTTATGTCGGCGCCTCCGTCAAGGAGCGCGTAGTAGGGTGTGGCAAGTTCCTCCAGCCAAACACCCGTCCGGTGACCGCTGGAGCCCAACTCGGCATGAGAGGTCGCAACAATCAGAACCTTATGACTGGGCATTGTGAGGCTCCGAAGCTGGGGAGGTCGCAAATCAACCCCGGTGCGCACGGATGGGTTCTACGGGAGCCCAGTTGCGCCGTTCGTCAGTCCGCCCGGCCGCATACGCTCACGACAGAGCTTTGGGCGCCTTCGCCACCCGCGCGGGCCATCGTGAGCTGTTGCCTTCGAGGCGAGCCCGCCGCTTCGGCGGATTTGGGGACCTGTCGCAAGCTCGGTTGCAATCCGCAGAAGAACCGTGTTGCCTCGCTTCCACGCTTTGTTCGTGACGGGACGTCCGAAGCTGCGTGAGAAATGAATGCCACATCTCCGATTTGAAGAAAGAGCTTCAGAGGTCAATTCGCGATTTGTTTGCTTCGTACCCTATGAGAGAGCGGAGCGATCTACTTTCGATCGACCCCGTTTAATTTGAACGCAATCAACTAACATAGTTGGTTGCGCTCCCTGCGGATCGAATTTACCGGGCTGGCCAACAATGGTGGCCACCGGTCCAAGCCTCGAACCTCCTGCGCCTCTCCAGCTTGGCAGAGTGCCGCCACTGAAGAAGGCCGAGCCGAGGGTGCGCCAGGACATATCGCCCGAGCCTGATGACACGCTGCCCAGCGCGCGCTGGGACCAGCGAGCCTGCGGAGCGGCACAGGGGCTGCGATGGCGCGACCGCTCGATCCTCTGTTCGCGGCCGTCGTCTGCCCATCAGCAGGGATTCATCGGCATCGCCGACACACATCGCAGATCGGACTTCCTGAACGCGGCCGGGCGCAAGACGGTCGGACTCCAACCTGACGACGGCATCCCGGCCACCCCGATCTCGGCCTTCCTGCACCCGGCTGACCGAGCCGCCATCCGCGACGCGGCGCTGCCGAGACTGGTGGCGGGACGGCCGTTGGGACGACAAGTTCCGGTTCCGGCATTTCAGCGGTGCGCCCAGGACGAGAGTCTGCGGGCGCGGCTTCGAACTCTCCGATGAGTGCAGAGCCTTCAAGCCGTCTCTCAGACCCGCTGGCCGCCACTTCGACACGAGCCCGGACGGAGGAGACCGTGGAATCCGGGAATTTCCTCACGGGTGGTGGTCATATGTCCATCCGCATTCGAGAGCAGGACTGGAGACCCACGCCGCTCGGCCCCATCGAGGCGTGGTCACACGCGTTGCGGCACACATTGGGCAGCATGCTCAACTCGGCGTTTCCGACTTACCTCGCCTGGGGACCTGACCTCATCAGCTTCTACAACGACGCGTACCGGCCCATCCTCGGCATCAAGCCAGAGGCGCTCGGGCGTCCCTTTCGCGAGGTCTGGGGCGAGGCCTGGGACCAGATCGGGCCGGTGGCGGAGCGCGCGCTCCGGGGAGAGGCGAGTTACTTGGAGGATTATACCGTTACGGTGGATCGCCATGGGTCTCAGGAGGAGACCCTCTGGACCTTCGCCTACTCGCCGGTCCGGGATGAAGGCGGCAGCGTGCAAGGCGTGCTCTGCCATGTGTACGAAACCACCGCGCGGGTCCGCACCGAGGAGCGGCTCCGATCCGCCTTGCGCGAGATCGAGGCGCAGCACGCGCGCTTTGGCGCACTGATCGAGCATCTCCCTTTCGCAGCCGGCCTGTTCGGGGCCGATGGAAGAGCACTGCTCACCAATCCGCTTTGCCGGCAGTTTCTTCCAGGCGGCAGGGCTCCCTCCATCGATCCGGACGTGCAGCCTCAGTGGACCGGCTTCGACACCGAGGGCCGGATCCTCAGCCCATACGAGTACCCCTTCGCGCGGGCGACGCGGGGCGAGATCGTGCAGGACGTCAGCTTCCTGCACCGGACCGAGGACGGCAACGAGCGCTGGATGCGAGTCAGCGCCATTCCGGTGCGGGAGCAGAGTGGCAGTATTCGGCAGGCCATCATGGTGGTGCAGGACGTCGATCGGGAGAAGCGCGCCGAGGTGGCCCTGCGCGAGAGCGAAGAGCGCTTCCGGCGGTTCGCCGCGCATTCGGCGAACGTGCTCTGGCTCGCCAACTTGGAGAGCGGGCAGCTCGATTATCTCAGCCCGGCCTTCGCGCAGGTTTGGGGCATGCCCACCGAGGATATGCCGGATGTCGCGAGTTGGCTCGCAAGCGTCCACCCGGAGGACCAAGACGGCGCGGCGCGAGCGCTGGAGCGGGTCGGTCGTGGCGAGACGCTGGTCCTGAAGTACCGCATCCTGCGTGGCTCGGACCGCGCCGTGCGCCGCATCCGGGACACCTTCTTCCCGATCCCAGCGGTCGACGGGCACGCTCGACTGGTGGGTGGGATTGCGCAGGACGTCACCATCGACACCGGCCTGCGCGCCTACGTGGTCGCGGTCGGAGATGACGCCCGGCGCGGCCTCGTTGCTGCCCTGCAGGCCGCCGGGTACGAGGTTCAGACGTTTGTGAGCGGTCAGGCCTTCCTCAAGATGGCGAACTCGCTGATGCCCGGCTGCGTCGTGCTCGACCTGGAGGAGGGCGGCAGCTTGGGAGTCGCGAGTGAGCTGAAACCCTCGCGCTCACACCTGCCCGTGGTGGCGGTCGGTGCGAGCGCGGGCGACCTCGGCTTCGGGGTACGCGCCATGAAGGCGGGAGCGGTCGATTTCCTCGAAGCCCCCTGGACACCGGAGGTGCTGCTGTTCGCGGTCAAGACAGCGCTGGCCGAAATCCGCGACGCAGCGGAGCGGACACACGCGCGCGATGAGTCCCGTGATCGGATCGCCGCTCTGTCGGCACGCGAGCGTTCGGTGCTGGAGGGGTTGCTCGGGGGCGGCACCAACAAGAGCATCGCCCGCACGCTGGGCCTGAGTCCGCGCACGGTGGAGATCTACCGCGCCCGGGTGATGGAAGCGCTCGGAGCCCACACCTTGCCCGAGGCCGTTCTCATCGCGACCGAAGCTGGGGTGCGGCCCGCCCTCCAGGACGGCGACTAAAGCTGTTCCCGATCACATCGCGACGGCCGAATCGTCTTCTTATCCGGCTGCGCCGCGGTCGTTGCGGCACTCCTGCGGGGTGACGCAGGTGAAAGCCCGTCGGATCGCCGCCCAGAGATCCGGGATGATGCGAGTTGCCGCGCTGCGCAGCAGCGCCTTAAGTTTTGCGAAGACCCGCTGAGGGGTCCCCAACCGACAGGTCGGCTGGGGGTGCGCCTGATCGGGTGGAGATCAGGGCTGTCGGACGGCAGGTCCATGAGCCTGGCTCCCGCGGCCTCGATCGCGTCCTGTACGCCCGCGATCTTGTGGGCCGGCAGGTCGTCCATGACGACGAGGTCGCCAGGCTGCAGCACCGGGATCAGGGTCTCGGTGACGAAGCTGCGGAAGCGCCTGCCGTTGGTAGGGCCGTCAAGAAGCGCGGTGGCACACAGCCCGCTGGTGCGCAGAACGGCTGTGACGGAGGTGGTTTTGTCGTGGCCATGCGGCGCTGCGAGCCAGCAGCGCTCGCCGCACGGAGCCCAGCCGTGGCGGCGCGCCAGGTTGGTGTCTGCGGCCGTCTCGTCAAGGAACACCAGCCGGTCCGGGTCGAGCTCGGGCAGGAAGAGACGCGGCTCCTGCTGGGAGATCGCCAGGATCAGGCCGGCATGCGGCTTGATCCGCTGCAAGCTGTGATCGCAGCCCATCGGCTTGGTGACGCGTTGGCCCTCGTGGCGGAGCGCTCCGCCCAGGGGCTTGCGCTCGACACGCTGACCCCGAAGCGGGCTGCGGCGCGATGGCAGGAGGCCAGTTGCTGCCACCGCAGCAAAGACACGCTCGCGCAGGTTCACAGACAGCGGCGAAGGCAGGCGCAAGCTCCTACAGCCGTCAACGCCCCGCCCGCAAACCCGTCTCAAGCGGCGCGGGACCTGCTCGAAAACCCGTCTGATGCCGGTTGCGATCCCGGCAGGGGCGGGCTCAACATCGCATACCTCTTGCGCGTCCACTCAAACGAAAAGGAAATCACCCGAGTTGAGATCAGCCTTGTGCACGCCGAGCAAAGTGACCGTGTTGCCTCCGCCAAGGTCGATAATGGCATCGTGTGCAGCGTTCTCGCTAATATGAGACTTGAGCGCAGTATAGCTTTTTGTCCATGATGCGAGGGATTTTGCCAGCTCGATGTACTCACCATTCTGACGCGGGTTGAAATCTTCAATGATGTCTTTGCCCACTGGAGCAGGTCCAAAATGAAATATATCGGCGCCTGGCCCACCATTGAGGTGATCGTTGCCTGGACCTCCATCCATCCAATCGTTCCCCGTTTCCCCAAACAGCCAATCGTTTCCGCCGCCGCCCGAGAGTTTGTCGTTCCCCGCCAAGCCAAACAGATGATTAGCGCCTGCTGTGCCCCTCAGCGTGTTGGCAGCAGCAGTGCCGGTGAAATCCAACGTGTCGAGGCTTTGCTGCGGAGTAAAATATGGTAAGAAGCTATTCTTTGCATCCTGGCCGATTACATCAGTGATACTGGACTCCTGCCCAAGATACTCGATATTTAAGACGGTTTTGCCTGCTGATTTTGCTGTTTTGAGCAAACCTTCGCTGTAACTTACCATGGCCGGATCGTTATGAATGCCCAGCCCGGGCACGCCATAATATAAGCTTTCCTTATTAATGCCATCAATAGCGTTCAAAAATTGGGCTTTCGGGACAAGATCCTCGCCGCCGTTGCTATAAATGTGGAAAGCAGGATTTATCTTCTTCGCATATGCAGAGATCTCAGCGACAAGATCAATCATGCGCTCTGCAGAGGTTTTGGTTGACCCGTCTGCAAACGCATAATTGTCGTACTGATGGAATATACTCACGTTGTCGAGGAAAACTCCGTCGAAACCTGCCTTTATGATACGGTCAAGATATGCAGCTGGACTGCCGAAAAGGATGTTTTTCCATCCTTGTTCCCAATAATGCACGGAAAAACTTCCAGCCCAATTAGGATCATAACTGTCGAGCCAAGGCGGGGGCGCCGAATTCCAAGATGGATTCCAATAATCACGGTAGTTTGATGCTTGTCCGACGCTCATATATGAGAGTATTTCACGATGGCCGACGCCGTTCGCGGGTGTTTCCATAAGTTTGACTTCTGAGGCGTAGTACGACCGGATAGACGTCCCGTCCCACCAATCGCGATCCACTACTGCCATCTCATATGGGGATGAAGCAATCTCGCTCGGTTGTGCGTTCTGTAGTTGGATAGCCCAACTCTTGAATGCCATGACCGCCTCCCGCTTATCTGTCTGGGCGCTCCCGTTACTTTCCCTCAAAGCGCATCAAGACACTTCGGGTGCAGATCAATCCGTGAGCAGGGCAGAAATCTCTGGCTGTATATGGCAGAATGGCAACCCATAGTACGGAGCACGACCAATCAACGGATTTTTCGGATCGTTGCCGAACTTTGGTATTCGGCCACATGTTTTATCCCCGGCCTGTCCGAGGGCGCGCGTCCACGAACGGTTCCAGATCTGTAGAAAACCTTCCGGCAGACCTTCGCTCGCTTCACGGTCGATGAGTGCCGCAACAGCCTCGCCGCCACCGGCTACGATAACGACTTGGCCGTCGCTAAGATGAACGGTCATGGCTCTAGGTCGCAGCTTGGCGCCCGCGACGGAAGCAGGCCGTAATGGCCCCGGAGACAGCCGGCGAACGCTTAAAGGTAGCCGGCCTCGAACTCCGCGAGCTGACGCAGCCGCTACGGTTCGAGTATTCGCAGGCAGCTTCCCCGCAGCGAGATCAGCCCGTCGCGCCGCAGGACTTGCAGCACGCGGTTCACGTGCACGCTCGACAGGCCGAGCGTGTCGGCCAGATCCCCCTGCGTCAACGGCAGATCAAACTGACCGTCCGAGACTTGGCCAATCGAGCCCAGGCGCTCCAGCAATTCGCACAGGAGATGCGCGGTGCGCTCAGGACCCGAGCGCATGCCCATATTGGCGATCCACTCGCGGGCCGTCGCCTCTTCGGCAAGCCTTGCGCGCTGCAGCGCCAGCGCGATGCGGGGATGCCGGCCGAGCAGGTCGACATACGCCGGGCGCGGGACCTTGGCGATCCGGCAGTCGGTCAGAGCCTCGATGGCGTGGTCGAGCGGGTACCCGTGGAGCGCGCCTCGGTCACAAAGATCACCGGGGATGAGATAGGCCAAGATCTGGCGCCGGCCCGACAAGCGGCGCTTGAAGCGGCTGGCGAACCCGGCGAAGACGATGAGCGCGTGCTCGGCCACGCATTCCTGCTCCACGAGAACGGCGTGCCGCTCGACCGATCGGACGTAGCCGGTCAGGCCTACGAGCGCCGCCCGATCCTGCACCGTGAGTGGGGCAAAGCCATCGAGCTTCCGAGCCAGCGTACAGGCGGGGCCGCCCCCTTCCGGTACCGGAGCCAGGTGCCGTGGCACGCGAGCGGCTCCCGAGATGGCGGGATCCATCGCGGCGATTGGGGCGAGTGTCACTATCGGGCCTCCTCCTATGAGGGTGCCCTATTCACCCTTTGCCGACGGGCGAGTATATCCGGCCCATCCCTTAGGAGCCCTCCGATGCGCGGGCTTCGATGTCCTCTCCCCGGTAGGCCATCGCAGGGGCAGGCCGGCGCAGCCGCCTCCCCTCGCCCGACCGCGATGACTGACTTGGAAAGGCGGGACGCGGCCCACTCCCGATGGGCGCGCCACCGCTGCCGTTTACAAGGTTCAATGCCCGCCCGGACCAGCGGATCACCCTGCAGGGAAGCTGTCTCAAGCGGGACAACCACCAACTGGGCCACGCGCTTCTCCGCCGAGGCGTTCAGCGACACGCGCTTTGCACCCTCTTCCCGCTCTCGGTTGGACGCGCTTGCGGCGCCGGATGCACACTGGTCGCGAGCGAGGTCTGGTCGTAGCGGCTGTGGGTTGCAACGGGCTTGGAAGTCGTTCTAGCCCGTGGCGTCGCAGGCCTGCAGCTCCGGCAGGCTGGTACAACCGTCAGCCTCGCCAGCGTGTTTCCAAAGTGGCGGAAGCAGGGCTTTGAGACCCTGCGCAACGCCGTTCTGGACCGGCCGAGATTCCTTCATGCTCATCGGAGATCCGGAAGGTGCCCGGTAGAGGAGATCCACGGCATTCCAAAAGGCGGCGCGCTCGGCGGGCGTCAGGCGGCTTAGGACGATCCGGATCTCGGCCATTGCGGTGGCAGCACAGGCGCCAAGGTCATCGGGAGTGAAGGGAGCCTGGGATTTGGCCATGTGAAGCCCTGCGGACGCTTCGAGTTCTCCGGGACATGAGTGTGGTGCTGCGGGCGACAATTCGGGCGGCTCCTAAGGCAACTTCCTGAGCAGCTTGCCCGTCCGGCATCTCACCGAGGCTGGATCGGGATGCCATGCCGGCTATCGGCGGCCGGGCGGCCACCCCTGTGGACGCAGAGGTGTTACTGCGCGTCTCACAGGGCGATCAGGGCCGGCCCCCAGGTCTCACGCGGATCCCGCCCACAGGCGAGCAAGCCCGTTCCGGACCGGAGAAACCTGCTCACATAGGAGGCTTCCTAAGGCGTTGTCCTTAGGAACGAGGCGGCGCTCGGCCGGTTCGCACCATTGCAACCCCGACCAACGTCCCCGCGGGGGCTCCAGCCCTTTCGCGCCGTACAGCTTCGAAGTTGACTCTCGCACATCAGCTGATGGGAGAAGAATGCGATGCGAGCCTTGGTTTGGCACGGCAAAGAAGACATCCGGTGCGATACCGTTACTGACCCCGAAATCGAGCAGCCACGCGACGCCATCATCAAGGTAACCAGTTGTGCGATCTGCGGCTCGGACCTGCACCTGTTCCATAACTTCATCCCGGCGATGCTGCCCGGTGACGTCATGGGGCACGAGATGATGGGGGAGGTCGTCGAGGTCGGGCCTGAGGCCAAGCACAAGCTCAAGGTCGGCGAGCGGGTGGTGGTTCCGTTCACCATCATTTGCGGCGAGTGCGACCAGTGCAAACGCGGCAATTTCTCGGTGTGCCAGACCACGAACCGCAAGAAGCACCTCGCCGACAAGGTGTTCGGCCACGCGACGGCTGGCCTATTCGGCTACACGCATCTGACCGGCGGCTATCCTGGCGGGCAGGCCGAATATCTTCGCGTTCCCTTTGCCGATGCGACGCACATCAAGGTGCCGGATGGCATCCCAGATGAGAAGGTCCTCTTCCTCGGTGACATCTTACCAACCGGATGGCAGGCCGCTGTCCAGTGCGACATCCAACCGACCGATACGGTCGCGATCTGGGGCTGCGGTCCCGTTGGTCAGATGGCCATCCGCAGCGCCGTCCTGCTCGGCGCCAAGCAGGTGGTCGCCATCGATCATTTGCCGGAGCGCCTGGAAATGGCGGAAGCCGGCGGCGCCATCACGATCAATTTCGATGACGAGAGCGTTGTTGAGCGTCTGAACGAGCTCACGGGCGGCGAGGGCCCGGAGAAGTGCATCGACGCCATCGGGTTGGAAGCCCATGTCTCACCCTCGCAGCCCGATACGGTCTACGACCGCGCCAAGCAGATATTGGGAGCGGAAAGCGACCGCCCGCACGTCCTTCGCGAGATGATCTACGTCTGCCGCCCGGCTGGGGTGATTTCGATCCCAGGTGTGTATGGCGGGTTGGTAGACAAGATGCCGATGGGCCAGTTGATGAACAAGGGGCTGACCATCCGGACTGGCCAAACGCACGTCAACCGTTGGACCGATGACCTTCTACGCCGCGTCCAAGAGGGGCAGATCGACCCATCGTTTGTCATCACTCACACCGTGGGCCTCGATGAGGGACCCGAGATGTACAAGGTGTTCCGCGATAAGCAGGACAGCTGCATCAAGGTGGTTTTGAAACCCTGAAGACCCGGGGGCAGAAGACATGGCTTACTACATCTCGAACATTGCCCGGTCCAAAGGCGATCCGAAAGTCATCCACTCGGGTCCCAGTTCGCTGGGGACTGCTGACCGCATGGCCAAAGCACTCGGCTGGTTCAGCATCGGGCTCGGCATGACGGAGCTGATTGCGGCTGAGCGCATCACCCGTGCACTCGGGATGGAGGGCAAAGAAGCGCTCGTGCGAGCGTTCGGCGTCCGTGAACTCGGGCACGGCCTCTTATCCCTCTCCCCAGACAAGCACGTTGGATTGTGGAGTCGCGTCGTCGGAGACGGGCTCGACATCGCCACCCTGATGAAGGCCATGCGGCATGACAATCCGAAGCGCGACAACGTCGGGATTGCTCTTGCAGCGGTTCTGGGGGTGACGCTGCTCGACATCATCAGCGCACAGGGGGTGACCGCACGCCACAGCCGTCCCCGTGGCCGGCTACGCTCCTACCGGGATCGGACAGGGTTCCCGCAGGGCACTCAGGCGGCGCGAGGCGCAGCCAAGGACTTCCAAGTGCCTCCGGACATGCGGGCCGTGCCAACCCTCGCAGCGGTCTCCCAACGTGCACCGCAAGAGAAGGCACGGCCTCACTGACCGATCGACGATACGGCTGCGTTCGAGCCGCGTTCACGCTGCAAGGTGGCAGCTGCATCCTGCACGAACATCGCGATGCGATGGAGGAGAGCATGATCAGGGTCACAACAGTGACCCTGTTCTTTGGAACGCTCCTGACCCCCACATGCATGGCACAGCAGAGTGTAGCGCCGCCTCAAGGTCCAGCGCGATTGCGCCAGGTCGCCAGCTTCGACCGCCCAGTGACTGAGGTGCCCGTTTCGACGGAAGGGCGCATCGTCGTCAACTTTCCGCGTTGGACGGAGAATGTACCGATCTCGGTTGCCGAGGTGGCACGCGACAGCCAGATCAAGCCCTACCCGGATGACGATCAACGGCTCTCTCGTGAAAGGTGAGCGCGTCAAGCCATTCACAAACAACTGTGGCGCGTGCGCCCCGTGCAAGCGCGACTACTTCTGCGCCTGCGGACGCCAATAAGCATGCCGCCGACAAGGTTTTCGCGTGCTGACCAACGCCTGAGACTGGAAGGTTGGCTAGTCTGATGCTGCCTGTGCTCGAACGGGCGTTGGGCGCGCTCGTCATGGGCTTCGTCCTCGCCGACATCTTCCTGACGGTCCTTTACGCGCGCATCGGGACGGGCCTGATCGCGGACCGGGTCGCCCATCTCACATGGGCAATCTTCCGCCGTGCCGCCGATCAGTTCGGGCAGAAGCGGGACGTCGTGCTCTCGTTCTGCGGGCCGGTCATCCTGATCGCCTTCGTCCTGCTTTGGGCACTGGGACTGACCCTCGGGGCCGGCCTGATCATCCACCCCGCGCTCGGGACGGCCGTTCGAGCGAGCACCGGCGAGACCCCGGCTGACTTCATGACCGCCCTCTATGCCGGCGGCAGCAGCATGGCGATTGTGGGGGCCAGCGACTTCAAGCCGGTCACGGACGCCTACCGCCTCCTCTATCTGGTGAACTCGCTCGTCGGAATGTCGGCGACGTCGTTGGTCCTGACCTACGTCATGCAGGTCTACAGCGCGCTTCGGCAGCGCAACGCGCTGGGACTGAAGCTCCATCTTTTGGCGGGTGAAACCGCGGATGCGGCCGAACTCCTGGCTCGGCTGGGGCCGCAGGGGCAGTTCACGTCAGGCTACACCCACTTGGCCGACGTTGCGGGGTCCATGGCCGAGATGAAGGAGGCGCACCACTTCTATCCCGTGCTGTTCTACTTCCGCTTCCGGCAGTCCTTCTATTCGGTCTCGGCACAGACCTTCATCGCCCTCGACGCAGTGTCACTGATCCGCAGCGGGATTGCAGACCGGCAGGCAGCATGGCTGAAGGAGACCGCCGCGGTCGATGCAATCTGGCGCGTTGCCATGCTGCTCGTCGTCACGCTCGAAACGACGTTTCTGCCCGGACATCTGCCGGCCCCGGCCGAGGTGAACAGCGCCGAGAGCGAGGCATGGCGCACCCGCTTCGCAGCGGCTGTCAGGCGGCTCTCGGCAGCCGGCGTCGAGACGATGCCGGGTGAGGCAGGGGCTGAGACTTATCTCGCGCTGAGAGCACAATGGCAGCCGCATATTGCGCGACTGGCACCCGCGATGGACTACCACATCGACGAATTTGAACTGGCTGGAGAGAAGCGCCGCTGATCCGCTGCGTCGCTCCGGGACTGGTACTCCGGCCGTTTCAGGCTTCGAGAAGGGTGGTCCAAGCCTGCATGTCTGAGGCCGTGCGCTGAAGCGCTAACCTTGCAGGTCCTGGGAAGTAGCCACCTGCGCGCCACGCCGGAACTCGCTGGGCAGCATCCCGAACAAGGCTCTGAATCGACGTCCGAAGTGGCTCATGTCCGAGAACCCCCAGCCATACGCGATCTCGCTCACCGTCCGGTGCGCCTGCGCCGGATCTGCGAGCGCTTGGCGGCAACGCTCCAGACGCCGCGTCTGAAGGAGTTGCATGATCGACGTACCGTCATCCGCCAGCACGGCGTTGGCGTAGCGGACGCTGACGCCCGCTGCTTGTGCGGCGGCGGCAACCCCGAAGCTTCGATCGCAGAGGTTCGCCTCGACCGCCGAGCGCACCCTCGTGCGGACCAGCGAGCGCGCCGAGGAGCCCTGCGCCGCACCCCCACCGGGTGCCCGGCTGAACGAGAGGGCGATGAGGTCCAGAATGTGCGGCTCGACGCATTCCCCTACCGCCGCGCTGAGGCCGTTCGCGTGGAAGGGTAGCAGGCTGAGATACGCGGACGTTAACCGGCCTTCGGCATTCGCCGGGAGGGCCCGCGCCGTCAACTCGCGCGCCCTCCCGACGCGGCCTTCCAAAGCGTTGCGCGCGACCTTGAACACAAGCAGTTCGGAGCCGCCCGAGAAATGGGCCGCGTAGGGAACAGCAGGGTCGAGCAACGTGACATCACCGGGCTCTAGCCCGACCTGATGGCCGTCCTGATCCAGCACCAATCGTCCGCTGAACTGACGGCAGACGAAGATCTCGTCGGTGGCGCCGCGCGCGATATGCCGCCTCGTGCGCGAGACGATCATGTCCGAGCTCTTGAAAAAGGCGACACCGTTTGTGCCGATCGCGCCGACGTGAAGCTCCGCCTGGAATGATTTGCGGCAGGCCGGCTTGGCGTCGTGGTCGACGATGCCTTGCCGAGCGATGTCATGCCAATGGGCGAACCGATCGCGCACATGAATTCGGTCGGTCGTGAAGATGGTCCGCATTTTAGTCTCCCATCAGCCCTGGCAGTCGATGGTTTGTGCCGGCTCAGTCGATCCCGTTGCGTCGTGAGCATCATATAAGCCCTGCAGTTGAACCGCGGGTGCATACCGCCTCGCAACCGGACGAAGGCCCCGTGCCACGCTTTTTCTTCGACATCGACGATGGCGAAAGGATCCGGGATACCGAGGGATATGAGCTTCCCGACTTGAACGCGGTCCGTGCGCTTGCGCATCGGGCGGCCGGTGAACTGGTCGCACACGAGCTACAAAAGACAGGTGCGAGCCGGGTCCGTGTGGACGTTCGGGATGAAAATGGGGAGCGCATCCTCAGCGCTCTCGGTCATGGCGCAGTGGTGATTGCGGCACCGGCTGACGCGCTGGATGGCATTGGGGCAGGTGGTGAAGGCGGTGCTCCGAGCCCCCTGGATCGGACAACCCGGCCTACCATCGGGTCTCGTCTGGCCAGCGATGAAGACGGGAGAGCATCGCTGCGTCATCTCGTGAGCATGCTGTTGGACGAGATCAGGCGCAGGGTCGCGCGGAGTCTTGGCGCCGCTCAGCACAAGAAGATGAAAGTCAAAAAAGAGGAAGATCGTGTTTCAAAATTCCCACCTTCGGAACGCTGATCTCATTGAAATGACCGGCGAGATCGTGTCGGCCTATGTAACGCGCAACCATGTGTCCGCAGCAGAAATTCCGCCTTTGTTGAGCAGCGTCCAGGCGGCGTTGACGGGCCTCGCCAGCGGGGCTGCGCCGACCGTTGCGAAACAGGAGGAGAAGCCGACACCTTCGCAGGTGCGCAGGTCGATCACCCCGGACGCGCTGATCTCGTTCATCGACGGCAAGCCCTACAAGACGCTCAAGCGCCACCTCGCGATGCATGGGCTCGATCCCTACAGCTACCGCCAGCGCTACGGCCTGCCGAGCGACTACCCGATGGTCGCGGCCGCTTACGCCGAGCAACGCTCTGAAATTGCCAAGGCGAGCGGCCTGGGGCGCCCGGGCAGGATGGCGGAGGCCGAGCGAGCAAGCAGCGGCGGAAGCCGGAAGGAACGGTGAGGCTCGGCACACGCGCCACACCTCAAGGTTTCTCGCGATGCGCTCGGCAACTGCGATCAGGGCGATGTGACGGCCAGCGCGAGAGGCGGGAGCGGAAGGTCGGTTTCCGCGCAAGGCCGTCGCTCATGAGGGAGTGGCCGGGCGAGTTCGGATGTTTCGCCTGATGTTCGCCGCGGTCCTGGGCGGTGTGGGGACCATCACCCTGCTCTGGCCCCTGGGCGAATGCATCGCGCTTCTCTGCGTGCCGCTCGGCGGCAGCATCTCGGCCATCGGGGCGACCGCCTCTTCGGTCACCCAGCCGCAGGAGGGCGAACAGAACGCCGAGACCGCCCCGGAAAGCCGGCGGAAGCCGGCTCGCTCAACGGCAGAGACGCCTCGGGCACGGGCGGAATGAAGAACAATGCACTCCACGCGCGTCGAGGGAGGTCGTGCCTTGGCTAACGCCTTCATCCGCCGCCTCGAACAGGCTGGCACGCTGGCAGACCTTGAGCAGAAAGTGCTGCTGTCACTCGAGTTCGGCACGCAAGAGCTGGCAGCCCATCAGGCCATCATCGGCCAGCAGGCTGAGCCTGTCCTTTGTCTGATGATGCGCGGCCTCGCCTGCCGGTACGCAACACTGCCGGACGGCACACGGCGGATTGCCGCTTTCCTCATCCCCGGAGATCTCTTCGGACCGCCGGCGGGCTTCCCCTCCGAACTGGCCTGGCGCGTCGGCACCCTTACCAGATGCAGCGTTGCCGAACTGCCTCGACCAGATCTGTGCATGCTGAGCAGCTATCCCGGCATCAAACGCGCCCTTCGGTGGCTGATGCGGGACGAGCTCAACCGCGCCCGCGCATGGCTCTTGAACGACAGCCAGGCGTCCCTGCAACGCGTGGCCCACCTCCTGTGTGAGTTGCAGGCCCGCCTTGAGGCGGTCGGGCTCGCAGGACAAGACGGATGTGAGTTGAGCCTGTCTCAGGCGGATCTGGCTGACGCCGCGGCAACCTCCCATGTGCACATCAGCCGGATCCTGCAGACCCTCTGCGGTCACCAGCTCGTGTCTCTGGGACGCCAGAAGTTGACCATCACAGATGTGAGGCGACTGCGTGATCTGGCAGGGTTCGATCCTGGCTATCTCGCCGCTCGAAGGGCTGAGTTCGAGCCTGACGATCTGCTCGTCAGCGGCTTGACCTGACCGATATTTTGGACCGGTCCAATTGGGAGGCGACTGCACGGTCGTGACCATGAACAGCCGGAAGGCCAGGTCGCGTCGCGGAGATCGCGGCCCACGTACGGCAGCCTTCCGTCGGGCACCGGGCGCCGTCAATTCGTCCGACGATGAGTTCCGGTTGCGACCGGACCGGTAGTCCAGCGAAGGCTGGATGCCCCGGATGCAGCTGTCGAAGCGTGCAATGCGTCCGGGCAATCCGGCCTCGTCGACGAGCAGTCGTCGCTTGGGCGGAGCCCCAGACCGGCAGCAGACGCAGTCAGGAATTGTAGGTGACGAGCGAGGTCACCAACGCGCCGTGCTCGCGGAGCAGCGCCTGCGCCTCCGCATCACTCGCTGGGGCTCGACTGGGAGCGGAGGGCGGGATTTCGTAGACGTCGTAATGCGCGGAATCGCTGTCGGGCTTGACGTAGCCGAAGCCGCGCGGAGCGCGGCCGGCGTGGCGGTCGAACAGGCAGACTGCGTCTGCCGGCGAGACCACGTTCCCGGCCGAGCCGAAACGGGCCGTGTCGCCGTAGACGCGGTCTGTACCTCTCTCAATCGCAACGAAGCGTGCCATACCGATCCTTCTCTATCCTCTGAGGGAGCTCCCGTGCGGGAGGGCAGGCAGGAGCCGCTGCCCCCGCCGGAGCCGGGGTCAGGCGGCCGTCAACCGCTTGGTGTTCGCGGCGACATGCTCGCGGTAGCGCGCCACCACCGTCTCGCAGGAGCCGCCCGTCATCAGCGTACCGGATGCTTCGATGAAGGCGCTGACCTTCTCGCTCACCATCTGCTGGGCTTCGACACAGCCCTCCGAGCCGCCCCAGGCGAGTTTCACGAGCCGAAGCTCAACGACCTTCTGGGCCTCGAGGGCCAACAGGGCGACGGCAAAAGGGTTGTACATGCAGGCTCCGCGTTGCGCGGTTCCGGAGACACGCGCCTGAGAAAAAGAGAAGGGGCGGCCGAAGCGACCGCCCCTCTGACAGGGAGTGAACGCCGGACACTTGCCCGGGGTTCAGATGCTTTTCTCGCCTCAGCGAACCAGCGTCGGAGCCTGCGCGACGCTGGCGAAAGCCTTGCTGGCCTCCTCGACGGCGCGGGCGGAGGTCTCGGTGATCGCCCGGCTGTCCTGAACGATGTGCTGCAGGTTCTCGCGCGCCAACTCGCTCTGGATCGCGGCGAATTCCTGGACCGACTTGGCACGGGTCAGCTTGTTCAGCCCCTCGAGGTTGCGCTGCCACTGGCTCTGCGCCAGACCGAACCAGCTGCGCGAGGCATCCTGGAAGGCTTGGGTCAGCACCGTGCCGCAGCGCGCGACCGCTTCCAGGTTCTGCTTCGACTGGCGGGCCAGACGCTCGCTGTCCTCGCCCGTGAAGCCCAGCGTCTTCGTGAAGCGCTCCGCGACCTCACGCGCCTGCTGCGAGGCCGTCTCGACACTCCGCTGCACGATCTGCTTGGTATTCTGAGCGGCCTGCTCCTGCAGATTGGCCAGCTTGTTCACGCCGTCGCGTGCCGCATCGGCGAATTGCCGGCCCTGCTCAGCGGTCTGGTCGACATTCGCCTTCGCAGCGTCCGCGGCTTGGCCGGTTTGCTCGGCCTGCTTGCCCTGATTGATCGCCATCATCGCTCCTTCGGCTAAAAGTTATGTATTCATAGCGACTGCAATAAGATTATAAGCACATATGCTTTGCTGACGAAGCATAGCAATGCTCTTACCGCACTGCACCTAAGTCACATTTTGGGGCTCTCGTTCAAGCCCGATCAATGCTTTTTGATCCGTATTAATTTCCAGCGTATTGCGTCAAATGTTATAGCCTTCCGCAAGCTTCTGACCGCATTGCACAATATCGACGCGGTTTTGGAAGGACGGAGCGGAGGGATGCGGCCGGTGCCTGCACCGATGCTGCAGCCGGTCGTGCCGCATGGGGCCGCGCCAGCAGAAGGCAGCGAGAATGCTGTCCGCGTTGCTGCCTGTGTCGTGGTCCCGGTCAGGGGGTCACGCGCACGACCTTCGTCATTTGGACGGCAGCGATCTCCTCGACGGCTGGCAAGCAGCGCAGTGCCTCGCGTCGTGCGTCCCGCCACACGCCGGTCGCAGCGTCCCACCAGCGGCTGTCACCCAGTGAACGGCACGATGCCGGTGCGCTCTCCTGGTTCTTGCTCAGGAGACGAGGGTGAGTTCGCCTTCGAGCACAGCGCGCTCGCCAGTGGCTGATTTGACCCGGTACGCCGGCTCGCCCGTCCGCTCTTCCGGCATGAGCCGAATGATCTCGAAGGTGCTGCTCGTCGCGCTCCCGCTATCTGCGGAACCGAACCGCCGAGCCTGACGCACCCGCTGGCCGATCTTGAACTTGTGAGACATCTTCAAACCTCCTGAATGGGCCACTCAACGAAACGTGGCCGCTCTAACGTCGCGCTCTGGCCTTGCGGGCCGCAAAGCGCGCATCGCGTGCCGCCTTCTGCTCGGCAGCGAGCGCGGCTTGCCGCTCCGCCTTCTCGGCAGCCTGACGGGCATGCTGAGCGTCCTGCCGCTCCCGTTCAGCAAACTCCTCAGCCGCGCGCTGAACCTCGGCAGCGAGACGCGCAGCCTCCCGCTCGTTGAGCCGAACCTCCCGGGCCTGGATGACAGCTCGACGCGCCGACTGCCGCGCCAGAACGATCGGGTCATCGGCGGAGGGGCGGGCCCGGAATCGGGCGACCGTGGCCTGCCGCGCCTTCGAAGCGGCGACGAGACGATCAACGAGCTGGTTGGCTGTGAACTGACCCACGTACGATCCTTATGCGCATCGCGGCGGGGCGCAGATGGCGAGAAACAGAAGAAGCCGCCCCGAAGGGAGCGGCTTCACAGCATGTCGTAGGGGAGTTGGGCTCACGCAGCCTTCAGGTTGCCGGCCGCCTGCTTCCCTGAGCGACGGTCCGTCTCCATCTCGTAGGAGACCTTCTGGCCTTCGACGAGGCTCTGCATGCCGGAGCGCTCGATGGCCGAGATGTGAACGAACACATCCTTGCTGCCATCCTCGGGCTGGATGAAGCCGAAGCCCTTGGTCTCGTTGAACCACTTCACAGTACCGGTATTCATAGGTATTTCCGTGTATCGAGTCAGCAAAAAGATAGGACAAGCGCATGCAAGCACGCGCTCAGTCGATCGTCGTCGAAAAAGGGGAGAAATGCAGAACGCGCGCCCATCGGGACGGCACGGCCGGATATCTGGCCGAAGTTCGATGTTTATGATGTAGGCCGTGATGCGGAAATTTACAAGCCGGCCGATGTATTTTTGGCAAAACGCACACAAACATTCTCTGTCCGTCGGCGTGGAACGCTGCCTTCTTCTTGCGTTTCACCTCTGCTCAGAGCTTGGGATCGAGAGGGCTCATTCCAGAAACGCGCCGCACGATCATTCACATCCCTTGAAAGGGTCCGCCCCTTGATGTGGCTCTCAAGCCCGAGAAGGTCGTTGCCCCACGGCAGCAGGCCGGCGTTCCGGTCGATGCAGGTCACAGCGTAGCGGTGGCGATCCTGGCGAGGAGATTGTCGGATGACCTGGGACGACGTCGTGGCGCTCGGCCGGGAATTGCCGGAGGTGGAAGTCTCGACCTCCTATGGCACGCCTGCCCTCAAAGTCCGGGGCAAGCTTCTGACGCGCCTGCGCCCGGAAGACGATAGCTTGGTGCTGCCTGAAGTGCCGGCGGAGGAGTGCGAGATGCTGATCGACGCCGATCCGGACACCTTCCACACGACGCCGCACTACGACGGCTACGCGATCGTGCTGGCGCGGCTGGGCACCCTGGACGCGGCACGGCTGATGCCGTTCCTGGAGCGCCGGTGGCGCGCGATCGCGCCGAAACGACTGGCGGCCAGCTTCGTCGCGCGAGGTGCGCGCGGCTAGCGCACGGCCTCGATGCCGATCATCGACAGATGAACCTCCCGCGGCACTCCGGTGTCGACGCTCGCAGGGGAACGGCCCGTACAGCCCAGCCTTCGCCCATAGGATGGTCGAAGCGCTCGTTCGGGCCGCCCGGAAACCGTCGGTGGATCGTGCTGAACCTCGGCGCCGCTCCGCCAGGAGCCTTCACGCCTTGGCGTCCAGGGCGACGATGAGCGCGTCCAACTGCTCGAATTGCTCGCCCCACCCGCTTGTGCTGCCGGAGGCCATGGCGTCGTCGAGCGCTTCCTTCGAGGAATAGTGCTCGTGCACGACGACACGTGTCGCGACGTTCGTCTCCTCGAAGGTCACCGTGGTGATTGCCCCACCCTCACCCCCTTCGTCATTGGTCCAGACGAGGCGCGAATGTGGCGTCACCTCGATGTATCGACCGAAGAACGCCATCGGCTGCTCGGAGGACGAATGGCCCATCAACAGACGGTATGCGCCGCCCGTGCGAATATCGGCCTCGTAGGAGAGCAGGGAGAGGCCGAACGATTGGGGTACCCACCAGCGCTGGAACAGCTCCGGCTTGGACCATGCTTCGAAGCACTGGCGCTGCGCAAAAGCCATCCCGCATGCGGCCATCTCCCGCCCGCCCCTCCCCGCAGAGCGCCGCATCGAACCAACTGGGAATGCGCTCTTGCGTGAAGCCCCTGACGCATGGATCGTTCGGTGCGGGCAGACGGGGCTGCACATGACACACGATGCCCCCGATGGGCTGACGATCCGGGTCATGACCCGGCATGACTTGGATCGAGCCATCGACTGGGCTGCAGGAGAGGGCTGGAACCCAGGCCTGAAGGATGCCGGCTGCTTCCGGGCTGCCGACCCGACCGGTTTTCTGGTCGGCGATCTTCGGAACGAGCCCGTCGCTGCCATCTCCGCAATCCGCTACGGCGATACCTTCGGCTTTCTAGGGCTCTACATCGTTCGATCGGACCTGCGCGGGCGCGGCCTCGGCGTCCCCCTTTGGCAGGCCGGCATGGCCTATCTCGAGGACCGCGTCGTCGGACTCGACGGCGTCGTCGCGCAGCAGGCGAATTACACGCGATCCGGTTTCGTCCTCGCCCATCGCAACGTGCGCTTCGGCGGCATGCCTCAGGTCGAAGCGCCACGGGATGAGCGATTGCGGATCGTCGGCCCGGGCCTGATCGAGGCTGTCCTGGCCTACGACCGGCCGTTCTTTCCCGCCCCGCGCGAGGCCTTCCTGCGCTGCTGGCTGACGCCGGATACGCGAACCGCTATCGCCTTCGTCGAGGACGGAACGATCAAGGGCTACGGCGTCATTCGAGCCTGCCGAAACGGGCACAAGATCGGACCCCTATTCGCCCATGGAAGACGCGAGGCCGAAGCGCTCTTCCAGGCGCTCGCAGCCCGCGCTGCGGGTCAGCCCGTCTTCCTCGACCTACCCGAGGCGAACCGGGCCGCGATCGGACTGGCAGCCGATCATGGTCTATCCCCGGTGTTCGAGACCGCTCGCATGTACCGCGGCACGAGGCCCGACCTCCCTCTTGCCCAGACCTACGGGATAGGAACCTTCGAGCTGGGATAGCTGCGCACCTGGCCCCTTGCTCAAACAAGGGTCGCGAGCCAAGTCGCGTCGTCGAGACGGGGGATTTCCCCGCATTTGCGGGAGCGCGGCCCTTCCCTCGTCGGTCCGAGAAGCGGTCATTCGTGGAAGAGTGAGACCGCTCTCTGTGGGGACGCCTCCAGCGATCCCACCTCTCAGCCCCGTCGCCTGAGAAGCGTGGTCGCCAGGATCAAGTCCCGTGCCGGCGCGACGCATCCTGCCGCCACTCAGCCGCGCGAACACCCGTCGCGCGGCCGATTTTGCCCGACGACAGGCGCTCTTGCCCGAAATGTTCGAGGTGAGTGCTCGCCTGCAGGCGGTGGCGCAGATGCGCGATACCGTCACCGGCGCCCGCATCACGATGGTGACCGAAGGGGCTTCCTTCAGGGCCGCCCTCGGTTGGGTGAGGCGCGCCGGTGTCGATGCCTTCAGGGCATCCTCCCTTCGATCCGGCAGCCGCCCGTCCGAGGAGGCGAGCTGGGTGTTCCTCGATCATCTCGACCTGCCAGGGTGGCGGCAACGCAGGCGCGATCTGTCGATCGGTGGTCCGACACCGCCTCCAGACGTCGGCGCCGTGGGTCGGGTTCCGCTCACTTCGAGGCGGCCGCTTGACGTCGCCTGATCGTCCGTCCTGGATGACGTGTCCTGCGGCGCGACCGCTCCTCCGTCATCGCGGCGCCGGGCACCCCGGGCAGAGCGCGAGGTCGACATGCTGTCATGCACGTCGGGCGACGAGGTTCTTCCAGGCCGCCCCATCGGCTGCCTCTGCCACCGGCCGGAGTTCCGGTCCCTCGCACGGCGGATCGGCACGGGCATGTCGCGTCGCGGCTTCGTGACCGGCATGGGCGCCATGCTCTCGGCGGCCGGCCTGTCCGGACCCGGCTTCGCACAGCCGGCACCGGCACGGCCGCAACCGCCGACCCTGTTCACGAATGCACGCGTGTTCGATGGCCGCTCGGACACGCTGCGGGACGGTCTCCAAGTCCTCGTCGAGGACGGCCGGATCAGGGCCCTGGCAAGCGGCAACCACCCTGCCCCGGACGGTGCACGCGTGATCGATTGCGGCAATCGGGTGCTCATGCCCGGCCTGATCGATGCCCATTGGCACTGCCTGTTCGCTGGCCTGCCGCTGGCAGCCGCGCTGACGGCGGACCTCGGCTACGTCTTCCTCGCCGCCGCAGCGGAAGCGCGGCGCACCTTGATGCGGGGCTTCACCACCGTCCGGGACCTCGGCGGTCCCGCCTTCCCGCTGCAGCAGGCGATCGACCAGGGCCTCGCGACGGGGCCGCGGATCTATCCGTCAGGCGCCATGCTGACCACGACCGGTGGGCACGGCGACATGCGGCCGTTGTCCGACCTGCCGAGGAGCCCCGGCGGGCCGGTGAGCGCGCTGGAAAGCACCGGTGCCGCCGCGGTTGCCGATGCCGCCGCCGAGTTGCGGCTTCGCGTGCGCGAGCAACTCCTGCAGGGTGCCTCGCAGATCAAGGTCGTGGGCGGCGGCGGCGTCTCGACTCCGCGCAGCCCGCTGGACATGACGACGTTCGGCCTGGACGAGTTGCGCGCGGCGGTCGCGGTTGCCGAGGATTGGAACACCTACGTGACCGTGCACGCCTACACGCCGCGGACCGTCCAGCGGGCCATCGCGGCCGGCGCGCGCTGCATCGAACACGCCCACCTGATGGATGAGGCGACCGCCGCGCTCATGGCGGAGAAGGATGTCTGGCTGAGCATCCAGCCCTTTCTCGGGGAGGAGGACTCGATCCCGCTGACCGGCCCGAGTCGAGACAAGATGCGGGAGGTCTTCGCCGGCACGGACAACGCGTATCGGCTGGCGAGGAAGCACGGCATTCGAACGGCGTTCGGGTCGGATCTCCTGTTCTCCGACACGCTGAGCGCGCGCCAGGGGACCATGTTGACCCATCTGACCCGCTGGTACGGCAATGCCGAGATCCTGCGCATGGCGACCAGCGGCAACGCCGGACTCCTCGCCTTGTCCGGTCCGCGCAACCCCTACCCCGGCAAGCTCGGGGTGGTCGAGGACGGCGCGCTCGCCGATCTGCTGCTCGTGGACGGCGATCCCACCACAGACATCACGCTCCTGGCAGACCCTGGCAAGAACGTCCTCATGATCATGAAGGCCGGCATTCCCTATAAGGACAGCCTCGGATCGTAGTGGCTCTGCTTTGGAAACCGATTTCCCTTCCCGGAGCCCGTTCAGGGGGCGCGGCGTGACGATCATCGATCGACGCCTCGGCGCGATCGAGGGCGAGCGCTCCCGCACGAAGAGGCGGTCGAGGCTGTCCCTCGCGGGCGAACTGCGCGCGGAGGTCTGCCTCCCGCGGTAGCGCCGCTGAGGGCGAGGAGGATCGCAAGCGCTCCGATCGGAGCTTTCATCTCCGCCTCCCTCGTCGCCCCGGCCTCATGACAGGCGCGGGGCCGGCAGGGATTTCGCTCGACATTGTGGGCGAACCTTGCAAGTTGGGAGCAATAGATCAGTGCGGTTCTGATCACATACCGGCCCAATCCTGCCGCTCTGTAATGGTACAGTGTGTTCTCTTGCGCTCAAGTGCGCCCGCTTCATCTTGACGGCACCCCGGCACAGGCGCAGGGTTTGGCCGCAAATCGCCCCGAGAGGCGCATCCTTCGCGCCTGACGCAACCCTCGAATTCTGACAGGCGGCGGATCGGGGTGGGTTTCATCGGTCCTGAAGCGCGTGTTGCTCGCGCTTTCGAGAAGGTCAGGCAGGCCCCGATCCGAAGCAAGGGAGTTCTCCATGACAGAACTCGATCGCCGCGCGGTGCTCCAGGGAATGTCGTCCGGAATCCTCTCTGCCCTCGCTGCATCTGTCGGCTTGGTTGCCATGCCGAAGGCCACGGAGGCCATGGTGTTGTCACCCGGCACGTCCGATCTCGCCGCCGCGGATCGAGCGATCCCCGACAATCTCGTCGAGGAGGCCCAGGTCGTGGTCGTGCATCCTCGCCGTCGTCGCCGCAGCCGCCGACGCCGCCGCCGGGTTTGTTGGTGGCGCCGTGGACGCCGAGTGTGCGAGTGGCGCTGGTAGACAGGCCGCCGTTCCCCGGCGTCGAGGTGTTGATCTGAGGCGGCCTGCGCAACGGCATCCGCGTGATGGCGCCCCTCAAAACGAGCCGAACATCGAGCCGAGCAGGATCACTACCAGCAGCGCGGCGATCGGACCGGCGATGCCGACCACGACGATGTCGCGATAGCTGTCGCGATGGGTCGCGCCGCAGACCGAGAGCAGGCTGATCACGGCGCCGTTGTGCGGCAGACTGTCGAGGGTTCCGGCCCCGATGACCGCGACGCGATGAAGAAGGTCGGGGCTCAGCCCGATCGCCGTCGCCCGTTCGAGATATGTCGGGCCCAGGGTGTCGAGCGCGATGGTGAGGCCGCCGGAGGCCGAGCCGGTCAGGGCCGACAGCACGTTGGTCGACGCCGCCAGCGAGACCAGAGGACCGCCGCCGATCCCGAGCACGGCGTCGCGGACGACAGCGAACGCGGGCATCGCCGCCACGACCGCGCCGAACCCGACGAGGCTCGCCACGCTGAGAACCGGGAGCACCGACGCGTTGGCGCCGGCATCCATCGTCTCGCGCAAGCTCGGCAACCGGGTCCGGTTGAGCGCGACAACGGCGGCGCAGGCGCTGGCGAGGGCCACGGCCACCGACCACACGCCCGCAACCGCCGCGAAGGAGGTGCCGCCCCAGCTGGCATCGCCGAGATAGGAGAAATCCATGCGCGGCAGCACGATCAGGGACAGCGTGAGGTTGACCAGGATCACCAGGGCAAGGGGCAACGCTGCGATGAGGACGTGAGGCTCGGAAGCAGGCCGGCCATGGCCGATCTCGGCCGGGTCGAACTCACGGGCGACGATGGCCCGCTCGCGCAACGTGTCGTCGGCGGCAAGCTCCCGTGCGGAGGCGAGCGTACCCGCGCCGAAGGCTTCACCGGCTCGGCGGGCCACGCTCTCTTCTCGCATCAGCCACCAGAGTCCGAAGACCAGCATGACGGCCGAGGCGATCAGCCCCAGGCCGGGAGCGGCAAAGGGCGTCGTGCCGAAGAACGGCATCGGGATCGCGTTCTGGATCGACGGCGTCCCGGGCATCGCCGACATCGTGAAGGTCGACGTGCCGAGGACGATCGCTGCCGGCATCAGGCGCCGTGGAATGCCGGACGCCTGGAACATCGTCTGCGCCATCGGCGCCAGCACGAAAAACGCGACGAAGAGGCTGACCCCGCCATAGGTGACGAGCGCTCCAGCCAGGATCACGGCGAGCATCGTGCGACTCGGCCCCAACCCAGCGGTGATCGCGTTCGCTACGGCCGTCACCGAGCCGCTATCCTCCATCAGCTTCCCGAACAGGGCGCCGAGAAGGAAGAGCGGGACGTATTGCCCGACGAAGCGGGCGGCCGCGCCCATGAAGGTCTGCGTCCAGTGCGCGAGCAGCGGCTCTCCCGCGAAGAGCGCCGCGACGAGCGAGGCCGCCGGCGCGAGGAGCAGGATGCTCCATCCGCGATACGCCAGGCCCACCAGCAGCCCGAGACCGACCAGGATGCCGAGCAGCCCCATCGATCAGATCCCGTGGAGAAAGCCATCGAGGTCGAGAGACGAGCGCCGGCCGAGGTCGACGTGATGACGGCCCAGGAAATCGGCGGCTGCCCGTCGCCCCTCGTCGCGAAGCAGGACGAGAAACGGCCATTCGGCATTGAGCTTGGATGAGGAGCCGAGCTCCAGCATCATCGCGCTGGAGATCCGGTGGATGCGCATCCGCGCCCATCGCGCGCCTTCGTCGTCGCTCGGGCTGGCCACGTGCTTGAGCAGCGCCATCATCCTGAGTTCCTTCATCAGGACGGCGTTGAACGACACCTCGTTGAGGCGGTTGGTAATCTCCCGGGCCGAGGTTGGCGGTCCCGGCCGATCGATCGGATTGATCTGAACCAGGATCGTGTCCTGGGAGTCGCAATCGCGGATGAGCGGCGTCATCGTGGGGTTGCCGGCATAACCTCCGTCCCAGTAGGCGTCGCCGTCGATCACGACCGCTTGGAACAGCGTCGGCAGGCAGGCGGAGGCCAGCAGCACGTCGGGAGTGAGGTCGGCGTTGCGGAACACGCGTCCTCGGCCGCTCTGGACGTTCGTCGCGGTGACGAACAGCTTGATCGGGCTGCGGGTCAGGCCTTCGAAATCGATCGTGTCCGCGAGGATCGCGCGAAGCGGATTGGCGCCGGCCGGATTGAGATCGTACGGCGAGACGACGCGCGCCATCATGTCCATGGCGGCGAAGAGCGGCGAATGGTCGAGGCTCCAGCGCCCCAGCAGGACGTCCAACGGGCCGCGGCGGAACGGGCTGAACCTCGCGGCATCGGAGACCTGTCGCCAGAAGTTTTCAAGCGCGGCCTTCGCTCCGGCCGGCCCGTCCTTCCCGTAGCCATGAGCCAGGACCGCGGCGTTCATGGCTCCGGCCGAGGTGCCGGAGATCGCTTCGATCTCCAACCGGCGCTCGTCGAGCAAGCGATCGAGAACGCCCCAGGTGAAGGCGCCGTGCGCGCCCCCGCCCTGCAGCGCAAGGTCGATGAGGAGCGGGTCGGAATCCTGCCGGGCGGGGGCGGGAGCCATGCGTGCCTCCGATACGGGGCCGGTACGCGGTTCGGGCCAACCGAGTTCGAGCGCAGGTGCCGGCTTCGTCAGCCGTCGCGCCTGGCCTGTGCGTCCTTGCCCGCCTGCGACGCGCGACCGATCTCGCCTGGCTCGATCGTGACCGTCCGCCGATCGCTCCCGACCGGC
>NZ_SMNT01000032.1 GCF_004348265.1 Methylobacterium segetis | reverse complement strand
TGCGCGGCCGCCTCGGCTACGCCTTCGACCGCACCCTGCTCTACGGCACCGGCGGCTTCGCCTACGGCGCCGGCAGCAACGAGCAGCGCTTCGGCGGCTTCCGCGGCAACGACGACTTCCGCACCGGCTGGGCGGCGGGCGGCGGCATCGAGTATGCGCTGCCGACCGACTCCTTCCTGAACTTCTTCCGCTCCTCGGCCGTGACGCTGAAGGTGGAAGGCCTGTACGTGAACCTCGACCGCGGCAACCGCACCGCGGGCGCCCTGGTCGTCAACAACCAGACCGGCGGCGTCGTCTACGCCGTCCCGAACTTCGTCTCCCGCCGCAACGACGAGTTCGCCGTCGTCCGCGCCGGCCTCAACTACAAGTTCGGTTCCTACTAAGATCGGCCTCTTGGGCGGCGCTCCGGCGCCGCCCATTGAGACGACGAGCGGAAAGCCCGGCCTCACGGCCGGGCTTTCTCGTTTTCGAGGATGGCGGGGGAGATGCGCGGGGCACGGGATGCGCTCGAGGCGCCGCCCTCGCGGGAGGGGGCGAACGCGCCGCCTGCGGACAGCAGGCGACCCGCTGGGAAGCGCCCGCCCGCTCGACTCAGATGTCGAGGTCAGTCCCGTCGGCGAAGGCGGCGCGCTCGGAGATGAAGGCGAAGCGGGCCTCGGGCTTGTTGCCCATCAGGCGTTCGACCGTGTCGCCGGTCGATTCCCGCGCCTCGTCGAGGACCGCGACGCGCAGGAGCGTGCGCTTCTTCGGATCCATCGTCGTCTCCTTGAGCTGCGCCGGCATCATCTCGCCGAGGCCCTTGAAGCGCCCGATCTCCACCTTGCCGCTCTTGAACTGGGCCTTGATCAGCTGGTCCTTGTGGGCGTCGTCCCGCGCGTAGGCGGTCTTGGTGCCCTGCTGGAGCCGGTAGAGGGGCGGGATCGCGAGGTAGAGATGCCCCTTGTCGATCAGGCGGGGCATCTGCCGGTAGAAGAAGGTGATCAGGAGCGAGGCGATGTGGGCGCCGTCGACGTCGGCGTCCGTCATGATGATCACCTTCTCGTAGCGGAGATCCTCCTCGCGATACTGGTGGCCGGTGCCGCAGCCGAGCGCCTGGGTCAGGTCCGAGATCAGCTGGTTGGCGCCGAGCTTGTCGCGGCTCGCCGAGGCGACGTTCAGGATCTTGCCGCGCAAGGGCAGGATCGCCTGGGTCGCCCGGTCCCTGGCCTGCTTCGCCGAACCGCCGGCCGAGTCGCCCTCGACGATGAAGATCTCCGAGCCCGCGGTTCCGGCGGCCGAGCAATCGGCGAGCTTGCCGGGCAGGCGGAGCTTGCGGGTCGCGGTCTTGCGGGCGACCTCCTTCTCCTGGCGGCGGCGCAGGCGCTCCTCGGCCCGGTCGATCACCCAGTCGAGGAGCTTGTTGGCCTGGGCGGGCGAATCCGCGAGCCAGTGGTCGAAGGCGTCCCGCACCGCCGTCTCGACGATGCGGGAGGCTTCCACCGTGGCGAGCTTGTCCTTGGTCTGGCCCTGGAACTCGGGCTCGCGGATGAAGACCGAGAGCATTGAGGCGCAGGTCGCCATCACGTCGTCGGTCGTCACCGCGGCCATGCGCTTGGCCTGGTTCACCCGCTCCGCGTGCTCGCGCAGCGCCCGCAGCAGGGCGACGCGCAGACCGGATTCGTGGGTGCCGCCCTCGGGCGTCGGGATCGTGTTGCAGTAGGAGGAGGAGACGCCGTCGTCCTGGACCATCCAGGCCACCGCCCATTCGAGCGAGCCGTGGCTGCCCGGCTTCGTGACCTTGCCAGAGAAGATCGCGTCGGTGACGAGCTCCTTCCCCTCGATGTCACGGGCGAGGTAGTCGCGCAAGCCTCCGGGAAAGCGATGGACGGCCTCGACCGGCACGCCCTCGAGCCCCTCCAAGAGGGCAGGGGCGCAGCGCCAGCGGATCTCGACGCCGCCGAACAGGTAGGCCTTGGAGCGCGCCATCTTGAAGAGGCGGCGCGGATCGAACTTGAGCGAGCCGAAAATCTCGGCATCCGGGTGGAAGCGCACCCGCGTGCCGCGCCGGTTCTGGACGCGCCCCACCGTCTCCAGCCCACCCTGCGCGTGGCCGCGCGAGAAGGTCTGGCGATAGAGCGTCTGGTTGCGGGCGACCTCGACCTCGAGGAGGTCGGAGAGCGCGTTCACCACCGAGATGCCGACCCCGTGCAGGCCGCCGGAGGTCTCGTAGACCTTCGAGTCGAACTTCCCGCCCGCATGCAGCGTGGTCATGATGACCTCGAGCGCGGACTTGCCCGGGAATTTCGGATGCGGGTCGACCGGGATGCCGCGGCCGTTGTCGGTGACGACCAGGGCGCCGGATTCCTCGAGTTCCACCTCGATGAAGCTCGCGTGGCCCGCCACCGCCTCGTCCATCGAGTTGTCGATCACCTCGGCGAAGAGGTGGTGCAGCGCCCGCTCGTCGGTGCCGCCGATATACATGCCGGGCCGGCGGCGCACCGGCTCCAGCCCCTCCAGCACCTCGATGGCGGAGGCGTCGTAGCCCGCTTCCGCGGAATCGGGCGTGGGGGGAGGGGGCGTCAGGCTCACGCGGCGGCGCGCCTCCTCCCGGCTGCCGAGGCCCGCGGCGGGCGCCTTCGCGCCCGGACCGAACAGATCCCGTGCCGGATCGCTCACGCGTGTCCCCCGTGCCGCCGGATTTCGTTTCGCAGCATGTGCCTTCATCCGCTCGTTCTACCGGAACAAACCGGAAACATCAAAGCGACCGGCGCCTGTGCCGGTGCGGTCGAGCATCGCATGGCGGCGCCGTAGCGGCCAAATGCGCCGCCGGCACGGCGGACCCGCTCGCAGGCCCGGCGACCGTCATCAAACTGATGCGGGAGGGATGGTTAAGATCGCCTCACAGCTGATCGCGGACACCGCGACCGTTCAGGGAACCTTTATGTGCGCTGGCGCATTGTCACGGCAAAGCTTTGCCGTAGCGCGGTGTTCCGCGACGGGAAGTGGGAGCAGGACGCCGATGAGCAACGCCGCCGCTCAAGCCCGCCACATCGCCCTCGCACGCTACGAGCGGGCGGCTGGCGAGGCCTTCGGCTTCGCCGAGGAGGCCCGGGATGCCGCGCGGGCTGCTTTCGTCACCCCTGCGACCCTCGCGCTGGCGACCTTCGCGACCGCACTCGCCGCGACGATCACCTACCTGGTCTGAGGGACGTCCGGGGTCTCAGCCCCGGGCCGCCGTCTTCTTGGCTGCCGGCTTGGCGGCAGCCTTGCCGCCACTGGCCTTGCCCGCGGACTTCGCAGCCGCCCGCTTCTTCGGCGCCGCCTCCTCGCCCTCGGACGCCGCCTTCCGGGCCGGAGCCTTGCGGGCTCCTGCGCCCTTGCGGCCGCGCGCGGGAGCCTTGCCGCCGCCCGAGGCACGCTTGGCGTTGACGAGCCCGATCCCCTCCTCGAGCGTCAGGGCCTCGGCGCTCACCGCCTTCGGCAGCGTGGCGTTGACCTCCCCGTCGGTGACGTAGGGGCCGTATCGCCCGGCCTTCACCGTCAATTCGCGGCCCGAGGCCGGGTCCTTGCCGAGCGCGCGGCCGGGATCCGAGGCGGGGCGCCCGCGGCCGCCGCCCTGCTCCTTGGCCACGATGAGGTCGATCGCCCGATTGGCGCCGATCTCGAGGACGTCGTCGTCCTTGCCCAGGTTCGCGTAGGTCTTGCCGTGCTGCACGTAGGGCCCGAACCGGCCGAGATTGGCCAGGATCGGCTCCCCCGTCTCGGGATGGCGCGCCACCTCGCGCGGCAGGGCCAGGAGGCGCAGCGCCTTCTCCAGATCGACCGCCGAGGGGGCGACGCCCTTGGGAAGCGAGGAGCGCTTCGGCTTCTCGGCGCCCTTCTCGGCGGAGGTCTCGCCGAGCTGCACGAAGGGGCCGAACCGGCCGTCGCGCAGCGTCACCGGCAACCCCGTGGCGGGGTCGTTTCCGAGCACCCGCACGCCGGGCTGGCCACCCTCGGACGAGGAACCGTCGCCCTCGCCCTCGATGCCGGTGGCCGAGAGCTGGCGGGTGTACTTGCACTCGGGGTAGTTCGAGCAGCCGACGAAGGCGCCAAACTTGCCGAGCTTGAGCGAGAGCGAGCCCGAGCCGCAATTCGGGCAGGACCGCGGGTTCGCGCCGTCCGCCCGCTCGGGGAAGATGTGGGCGCCGAGGAGCTCGTTCAGCGCCTCCAGCACCTCCGCGACCCGAAGCTCCTTCGTGCCCCCGACCGCGGCGGAGAAGTCGCGCCAGAACTCGCGCAGAACCTCGCGCCAATCGATCTCGGCGTTCGAGACCCGGTCGAGCTGGCCCTCGAGATCGGCGGTGAAATCGTACTCGACGTAGCGCTTGAAGAAGCTCTCCAGGAAGCCCGTGACGAGCCGGCCCTTGTCCTCGGGGACGAGGCGCTTCTTCTCGATCTTGACGTATTCGCGGTCGCGCAGCGTCTGCAGGATCGCGGCGTAGGTCGAGGGCCGCCCGATGCCGAGTTCCTCCATGCGCTTGACGAGGCTGGCCTCCGAATAGCGCGGCGGCGGCTCGGTGAAGTGCTGCGTGGAGGTGATGCGCTCGCGCTTGAGCGGATCGCCCGCCTTCATCGGCGGCAGGCGGCGGCTCTCCTCGTCGGCCTCGTCGTCCTTGCCCTCCTGGTAGAGAGCGAGGAAGCCGTCGAACTTCACCACCTGGCCGGTGGCGCGCAGATCGATCCGGCGCGGGCCGACGCTCGCCGTCACGTCGACGGTCGTGCGCTCGAGCTCGGCCGATTCCATCTGGCTCGCCACGGTGCGGGTCCAGATCAGGTCGTAGAGCCGGGCCTGCTCGGGATCGAGGTAGCGGGCGACCTGCTTCGGCAGGCGGCTCATCTCGGTCGGGCGCACCGCCTCGTGGGCCTCCTGCGCGTTCTTCGCCTTGGTGCTGTACTTGCGCGGGGCGCCGGGTACGTAGGCGTCGCCGAACTCGCGTCCGATCACGCGGCGGGCGTCCTGGATCGCCTCCGGCGCCATGTCGACGCCGTCGGTCCGCATGTAGGTGATGATGCCCACCGTCTCGCCGCCGATCTCGACGCCTTCGTAGAGGCGCTGCGCGACCCGCATGGTCTGGGCCGGCGCCATGCCGAGCTTGCGCGAGGCCTCCTGCTGCAGCGTGGAGGTCGTGAAGGGCGGCTGCGGGTGGCGCTTGGCGGGCTTCGCCTCGACGCTCGCCACCTGGAAGGTCGCGAGTTCGAGGTCGCGCTTGAAGGCCGCCGCCTCCTCGCCGTTGCCGACGTCGAGGCGCTGGATGCGCTTGCCGTCGGCGCCGACGAGCCGCGCCTCGAACACGGCGCCGGCCTCCGTCGCCAGCGTCGCGACGATCGACCAGTACTCGCGGGGACGGAAGGTCTCGATCTCGTACTCGCGCTCGCAGACGAGGCGGAGCGCCACCGACTGCACCCGGCCGGCCGAGCGGGCGCCGGGGAGCTTGCGCCAGAGGACGGGCGAGAGGTTGAAGCCGACGAGGTAGTCGAGCGCACGGCGGGCGAGGTAGGCGTCGACCAGGGCCTGGTCGATCTCGCGGGGCTGGCGCATCGCGGTCTGGACCGCGTCCTTGGTGATGGCGTTGAACGTCACCCGCTCGACCGGCACGCCCTTCAGCGCCTTGCGGGCGGCGAGCGCCTCGATCACGTGCCAGGAGATCGCCTCGCCCTCACGGTCCGGGTCGGTGGCGAGGATGAGCTTCTCCGCGCCCTTCACGGCCTTGGCGATCTCGGAGACCCGCTTCGCACCGCGATCCTCCAACTCCCACAGCATGAGGAAGTCGTTCTCGGGATCGACCGAGCCGTCCTTGGCCGGCAGGTCGCGAATATGGCCAAAGGAGGCGATGACCTCGTAGTCGCGGCCCAGATATTTGTTGATCGTCTTGGCCTTGGCCGGCGACTCGACGACGACGACTTTCATGAACGGGTCAGCCTCTTGCCAGAGCCCACCGCAGCGACGGTCAGATGCAATTGTGTCGGATGCCGGCCGCCTCCGAGGGAGGGGCCATCTCGCCGGCAGAAGTGGTGGAAGGGCGGCGGGATGTCAAATCGCGCGGGCTGCCCGTCCGTCCGCCGTCGCTGGGAGAAGGGGGTCGAACGGCGCTCAGATCCCCGCGTACCACTCGTAACCCCGGTCCTCCCAGTAGCCGCCCTGACCGTCGCCGAGCTTGGCCAACGAGTCCACCACCTCGATCCGCATCACGTACTTCGCCATCTTGTAGCCGAGCTGGCGTTCGAGGCGCAGGCGCAAGGGGGCTCCGTGCTCCACCGGGAGCGCCTTGCCGTTCATGTCGTAGGCCAGGATCGTCTGCGGATGGTAGGCGTCGGTGAGGTCGATGCTCTCGTAATAGCGGATCGGCGTGCCGCTCTCCTCCAGGCCGCCGCCGGACACCTCCATCGTGTCTGCGCAATGGAACACGATGTAGCGGGCTTCCGGCTTGAGCCGGGCGCGGCTCAGGATTTCCGAGAGGGGAACGCCGGTCCACTTGCCGATCGAGCTCCAGCCCTCGACGCAATCGTGGCGCGTGATCTGGGTGCGGGCGGGCAGGGCGCGGAGATCCGCGAGCGTGAGGGCCTGCGGCGCCTCGACGAGGCCGCCGACCCCGAGCCGGAAGCCGGAGAACATGTTCGCGACGAGGGCGCGGTACGCCTCGTCGGGCGGGTCGATCGTGCCGTTCGGCTTGAAATAGCTGGAGATCGCCGTCTCCGGGAATTCGCGGGCGAGCGATTGCGGCGTCAGGAGCAGGCGCTGCACGAACAGGTTCGCGTCCTCGCCGAGCTTGAGCGTGCGGCGACCGAACGCGGTCTCGGCGAGCCGGTCGCAGCCGCCGAGGGCGGCCGCACCGAGGAGACCGGCCGCTCCGCGCAGGAAGCGGCGGCGATGGGGGGCGAGGCTCTTCATCGGCGCTCTCCCGCCTCGATCGTCTCGCCGGGCATCCGTCGGATCGCGAACCATCCCGTGACCATGCCGCGCATGTTGTTCCAGAAGCCCGAGAGCAGCACGAGCAGCACGTGGATGATGACGAACAGGACGAGCAGGTTCGCCACGATGAAGTGCACGCTGCGGGCCGATTGCCGGCCCCCGAACATTTCGGTGAGGAAGGGGAAGGCCGCGTCGAGCCCGGGCGACATCGCGAGGCCGGCCAGCACCATGACGGGCAGGAGGATGAGCACGACCACGAGGTAGGTCAGCTTCTGCAGGACGTTGTAGCGGCGCGCCTCCTCGCCCTCCGGGAAGTGCAGGGTCAGGTGCTCGCGGATCGAGCCGCCGATGTCGCGGATCTGGTCCCCGTCCGGGATCAGGCGGCGCCGCAACTGCCCCGTGCCGAGGCCGTAGGCGATGTAGACCAGCCCGTTGATCACGAAGGCCCAGGCGAACAGGTAGTGCCAGCGGCGACCGGTCGCGAGGTCCTGGCCGGCCGGCAGCGTCGCCCAGGATGGGAAGGCGCGGTCGGTCTGCTCTCCAGCCACCGAGGAGAGGCCGAGCCAGCCCGTGGTGTCGAAGGTGTGCGTCCCGATCTGCGTGATCCCGCGCGGCGTCCCGTTCGGCCCCTCGTCGCTCGTTATGGCGAGGGCGGGCGCGTCGAAGGTGGAAGCCGCGCCCCAGTAGAGGGCCGGGTGCGCGTTGAAGATCTGCAGGCCGCTCATCAGCAGCACGGCGAGGCAGGCGACGTTGATCCAATGTGCGAGGCGGATCACCAGGGGATGCCGGAAGGTCCAGACCCGGGCGGGTCCGCGAGCCTCCTCGACAGGACGGGTCGGGGCCGATGAGAGAGACAAGGGCAGGCGCTCGTGATCCGCTGGCCGGCGCTCGGGAAGCCGCTGCGGACTCGTTCGCCGCGGCACCGCCGGAAGTTACGCGTCTACGTTGGGCAGAACGGGAAGGTTGCGAGGGGTCGTCGTCTCACGAGTTTGTGGGGGCGAGGGGCGCCGAGCCTTGCGGCGCCCGTGCCCGCGACCTATAGCCCGGCCTCGACATGAGTGCGCCCGTGACCCCGAGCTTCCCGCATCGCCACCTGCTCGGTATCGAGGGGCTGACCCGCCCCGAGATCGAGGGCCTGCTCGACCGGGCCGACGCCGCCGTCGACATCTCCCGGCAGGTCGAGAAGAAGCGCACCACCCTGCGCGGCCGCACCCAGATCAACCTGTTCTTCGAGCCCTCGACCCGGACGCAATCCTCGTTCGAGCTCGCGGGCAAGCGCCTCGGCGCCGACGTCATGAACATGTCGGTCGCCTCCTCGTCGGTGAAGAAGGGCGAGACGCTGATCGACACGGCGGCGACCCTCAACGCCATGCGGCCCGACATCATCGTGGTGCGCCACCACGCCGCCGGCGCCGTGCACCTGCTCGCCCGGAAGGTCGATTGCGCGGTGGTCAACGCCGGTGACGGCGCCCACGAGCATCCGACCCAGGCGCTCCTCGACGCGCTGACGATCCGCCGCAACAAGGGCGGGATCGAAGGGCTCCAGGTGGCGATCTGCGGCGATGTCCTGCACTCCCGCGTGGCGCGCTCCAACATCATCCTGCTGCAGGCGCTCGGCGCCCGCGTGCGGGTGATCGGCCCCTCGACGCTGCTGCCCACCGGGATCGAGCGCTTCGGCGTGGAGGTGTTCACGAACATGCGCGAGGGCCTCGGCGGCTGCGACATCGTGATGATGCTGCGCCTCCAGCGCGAGCGCATGAACGGCTCCTTCGTGCCCTCCGTGAAGGAATATTTCCGCTATTTCGGCCTCGATCACGACAAGCTGCGGCTCGCCAAGCCGGACGCCCTGGTGATGCATCCGGGACCCATGAACCGCGGCGTCGAGATCGCCTCCGACATCGCGGACGGGGCCCAGTCGCTGATCCGCGAGCAGGTCGAGATGGGCGTCGCCGTGCGGATGGCGGTGCTGGAAGCCCTCGCGACGCACCTGCCGAACGCGTGATGCCGATGTCGCTTCGCCCCCTTCTCCTCTCGAATGCCCGGCTGATCGATCCCGCCGCCGGCCGCGAAGGTCCCGGCGCGATCCTCGTGCGCGAAGGCCGCATCGCCGACATCGTCTGGGGCACAACGCCCCCGGCGCCGGAAGGCGCGGAGGTCGTCGACTGCGCCGGCCACGTCCTCGCGCCCGGCCTCATCGACATGCGCGCCTTCGTCGGCGAGCCCGGTGCGGAGCATCGGGAGACGCTGGCGAGCGCGAGCGCCGCCGCGGCCGCGGGCGGCGTCACGACGCTCGTCTGCATGCCGGATACGAACCCGGTCATCGACGGGCCGGCCATCGTCGATTTCGTGCTGCGCCGCGCCCGCGACACGGCGAGCGTCAACGTCCTGCCGGCCGCCGCCATCACCAAGGGGCTAGCGGGCGCCGAGATGACGGAGTTCGGCCTCCTGAGGGAAGCCGGAGCCGTGGCGTTCACGGACGGGCTGCGGGCGGTGACCAATGCCCAGGTGATGCGCCGGGCGCTCACCTATGCCCGGGATTTCGGCGTGCTCCTGATGCAGCATGCCGAGGAGCCGGATCTCGTCGGCGACGGGGTGATGAACGAGGGCGAGATGGCCTCCCGCCTCGGGCTCCACGGCATCCCGCGCGAGGCCGAGACCGTGATGCTGGAGCGCGACATCCGCCTCGTGCGGCTGACCGGCGGCCGCTACCACGCCGCGATGATCTCCTGCGCCGATTCGGTCGAGATCGTCCGCCGCGCGAAGGTGGACGGGCTGCCCGTCACCTGCGGCGTCTCGGTCAACAACCTCGTCCTCAACGAGGGCGACATCGGGCATTACCGCACCTTCTGCAGGCTCTCGCCGCCGCTCCGGCACGAGGCCGACCGGCAGGCCGTGGTCGGCGCGCTCGCCGAGGGGCTGATCGACGTCGTGGTCTCGGACCACAATCCGCAGGATGTCGAGACGAAGCGCCTGCCCTTCGCCGAGGCCGCGGACGGGGCGCTGGGCATCGAGACGCTGCTCGGAGCGGCCCTGCGCCTCGTCCACACCGGCGACGTCGCCCTGCCGCAACTCCTGCGGGCGCTGTCGACGCGCCCGGCCGAGATCCTCGGTCGCGAGGCGGGCCGCCTCGCGGTCGGCGCGCCGGCCGACCTCGTCGTGATCGATCCGGACGTGCCTTATCTCCTCGACAAGCGGCAGTTGAAGTCCCGCTCGAAGAACTCGCCCTTCGACGAGGCACGCCTGCAGGGGGCGGCCGTGCTGACCCTCGTCGGCGGCAAGGTCGTGCATCGCGGCCACGACCTCGCGGAGACCGCCTGATGGATTCGGGCGCGGCCGCGTGGCCGATCCTCGCCACCTGGCTCGTGGGCGGCTATCTCCTGGGATCGATCCCGTTCGGGCTGATCTTCACGCGGATTGCCGGGCTCGGCGACGTGCGGGCGATCGGCTCGGGCAATATCGGCGCGACGAACGTCCTGCGCACGGGCCGGAAGGGCCTCGCCGCGGCGACGCTGCTCTGCGATGCCCTGAAGGGCACCGCCGCCGTGCTGGTCGCCGCCCGATTCGGCGAGACGGCGGCCCTGCTGGCCGGGCTGGGCGCTTTTCTCGGGCACCTCTACCCGGCTTGGCTCGGCTTCAAGGGCGGCAAGGGCGTGGCGACCTTCATCGGCGTTCTCCTGGCGCTGAATCCCCTCGCGGTGCTCGCCTTCGCGGCGCTCTGGCTCGGCCTCGCCTTCGCGCTCCGCTATTCCTCCCTCTCGGCCCTCGTCGCCTCGGCGGCGACCCCCTTCGTCCTCTGGGCGCTCGGCGACCCGCGCGCGGCGCTGCTCTTCCTCGTGCTCGCCGCCCTGCTATGGTGGAAGCACGCGCCCAACATCCGCCGCCTGATGGCCGGCACCGAGGGGCGCATCGGGCAGAAGGGCTGAGCCGCCCGCCTGCCGGTCCTTCGGGGGAGGGACCAAGGAGGGGGGATGCAGCTCACCGACGCGCAGCGGCTCGACTGGCTGCGCCTGATCCGCACCGAGGGCGTCGGCCCCCGCACCTTCCGCGGGCTGATCAACCGTTTCGGCGGGGCCGGCCCCGCCCTCGACGCGCTGCCGAACCTGACCGCGGCGCGGGGGCGGCGGATCCTGCCGCCGACGCGCGGTGAGGCCGAGGCCGAGATCGCGGCGGCGGCCCGGCTCGGGATCCGCCTCGTGGCCATGGGCGAGCCCGACTATCCGAGAGCCCTGCAGGCGACCGACAGCGCGCCGCCGCTCCTCGCGATTCGCGGCGAGGCGGCCGTGCTGCGGCGGCCCTGCGTCGCCATCGTCGGCTCGCGCAACGCCTCGGCCGCAGGCCTCGCCTTCACCGAGCGCTTGGCGCGGGCGCTCGGCGAGGCCGGTCTCGTCGTCGTCTCGGGCCTCGCCCGCGGCATCGACGCGCGGGCGCACAAGGCGGCGCTGGCGACCGGTACGGTCGCCGTGCTCGCGGGCGGGCAGGACCGGATCTATCCCGCCAACCATGCCGGGCTGGTGGACGCGATCCTCGGGGATGGCGGCGCGGTGGTCGCCGAGATGCCGATGGGCTGGGAGCCGCGGGGCCGCGACTTCCCGAGGCGCAACCGCATCATCTCGGGGCTCTCGCTCGGCAGCGTCGTCGTCGAGGCGGCGCGGCGCTCGGGCTCCCTCATCACGGCCCGCTTCGCCCTGGAGCAGGGGCGCGAGGTCTTCGCGGTGCCGGGCTCGCCCCTCGATCCGCGGGCTGAGGGCACGAACGACCTGATCCGCCAGGGCGCGACGCTCGTGGCCGAACCCGACCATGTCCTCCTCGTCCTCGCCCCCCTGGTGGCGGAGGTTGGCACCGGCTCGGCCCTCGCCGTCGACCGGCCCGACCTCGCCGACGAGCCCATCTTCTGGGACGAGATCGACCTCGACGGGATCGCGCTGACGGTTCCGGCAGACGGGCTCGCCGAGCCTGCATCCCCCGCTTCCTCCCTCGCGGAAGCGGGGGATGACCGCAGCCGATTGATCGCCTACCTGAGCCCGACGCCGGTCGGGACGGACGAACTCGCCCGCGCGAGCGGCCTCAGCGTGCGGATCGTCCAGACCACGCTTCTCGAACTCGAGCTCGACGGCCGGATCGAGCGCCACGGCAGCGGCACCGTCTCGCTGATCGGTCAGTAGTCGGGGTCGTCGTCGTCCGTCGCCGTGCGGTCCCGCATCGCGTCGAGGCAGCCCTGCAGGATGTAGGTGGCGGCGAGCTTGTCCACGAGCTCGCCCCGGCGCGCCCGCGAGGCGTCGGCCTCGATCAGCGCGCGCGTCACCACCGCCGTCGAGAGGCGCTCGTCCCAGTAGAGGACCGGCAGGTCGAGCAGGGGCTTGAGGTTGCGCACGAAGGCGCGCGTCGACTGGACCCGCGGCCCGGCGCTGCCATCCATGTTGAGGGGCAGACCCATCACCAGCCCGCCCACGGAATGCTGCCCGCACAGGACCTTGAGGCGCGTCGCGTCCTGCGTGAACTTGACCCGGCGGATGGTCTCGAGCGGCGTCGCGATGGTCCGGCCGAGGTCGGAGAGGGCGAGCCCGATCGTCTTCGTGCCGAGATCGATCCCGATCAGGCGTGCGCCCGCGCGCGAAGCCTCGGCGAAAGCGAGGATCTCGTCGGCGGTCACGGCGCGTCCGGGTTTGCGGGCGCCCCGGCCCGTGCCAGCACCGCCTCCTCGATGCCCTCGAAACGGGAGGGCAGGGGCTCCGCTTCGGGTCCGAGGATCGCGCCGGCGCGCGGCCCCTGCAGGGTACGAAAGAGTTCGTCGAGGCTCTCCGCACCGAAGCGCACGCTTTCCAAGTCGGCTCCCATCACCCAGATGTCGTACTCGCCGGTCCCCCGGACGTCCCAGAACAGGAAGGCCCCGTCGAGGGTCTCTCCGAAGAAGAAGGCGCGATCGAGCACGCTCGGATCGTCGCCCGCGACGTCGAAGCGGAAGGGCCGGTCCGCGAAGGCCGGATTCGCGGCGAGCGCCTGCGCGGCGCTGCCCACGCTGTGCGCGATCAGGCCGCCGCGCGTGACGAGATCCGCGGCTTCGAAGGGCAGCGGCGTCGCGATCCGGATGAGGCCGCCCGCGATCCCGGCCCCGCAATCGCGGCAGAAGCTCCGGTAGGAATCCGGCAGGGCGAAGCCAAGCTCCTCCTCAGCCCGCGCGATCTCGGCCTCGCTGGACGGACAGCCGGGGCGAAGGTCCCCGAACACCGCCTGCCACATCCCGCCCCTCCGCACGTCCGACGCATTAACCATAACGAAACCTTGCTCTAGCCGTGCCGGCACCCGTTCGGCCATAGTCGCGTTTAAGAATTCCTTAACCCTTTTCGAGGTCGCCCGTGACAGCGCCGAGCCGGATGCCGCGGATGAAGCCGATCCTGCGCCTCGTGACCTCCGCCGCGGGCCGGGCCGTGCCGGCCGCCGCCCTCGTCGCGGTCGGCAGAATCCGCCCGGAGGCACAGCCCGACGCTCCGGGCGAGCGCCGGGGCTTGCGGCGGCGGCACAAGCTGATGCTGCTCCTGGCGTTCGAGACCCTGGTCTTCGGCTTCGCCCAGGCCGAGCGCCATCCCAAGCGTCCCGGCATCGTGATCGAGATCTCGGTGACTCCGAACCACGTCGTGACCTGAGGCCGCACCCCCCGGCCGACGGTGCCGCCGCCCGCGTTGCGGGCGCGCGAAGGCCGGTGCTATAGCGCGGACGATTGCCCCGGGCGCCGCACGCGGCCGCCCTGCTTCGGGCCTCCCGCGCGAGGATGAACAAGTCAGCATGTCGGTCGACGCACAGACAGTCCGGCGCATCGCGCATCTCGCCCGCATCGCGGTGAGCGAGGCGGACGTGGCGCCGCTCCAGGGCGAGCTCAACGCGATCCTCGCCTTCGTCGAGCAACTCGGCGCCGTCGACGTGGCGAATGTCGAGCCGATGACCTCGGTGACGCCGATGGCGATGAAGAAGCGCGCGGACGTCATCACGGACGGCGACCGGGCGCAGGAGGTCGTCGCCAACGCGCCCGAGACCGAGGACCATTACTTCATCGTTCCCAAGGTGGTCGAGTAGGACCGGAGGCGCGGGCCTTCAGGCCCGCCACTTGCGACGCGCCCGCCGCCCGGCGGGCAGGCCGGCCGCCACCTGGGCGGGCCGCTGAGGACGGACAATCGTGACGGAACTCAACGAACTCACCCTCGCCGAGGCGCGCGACGGCCTGAGGGCCAAGGACTTCTCCGCGCGCGAGTTGGCGCAGGCCCATATCGCGGCCCTCGAGAAGGCCCGCGCCCTCAACGCCTACCTCCTGGAGACGCCCGACCGCGCCCTCGCGATGGCCGAGGTCTCGGACGCGAAGATTGCCAAGGGCGAGGGTCGCCCCCTCGAAGGCCTGCCGCTCGGCATCAAGGACCTGTTCTGCACGCACGGCGTGGTCACGACCGCCGGCTCGAAGATCCTCGAAGGCTTCGAGCCGCACTACGAATCCGCCGTCACCCACAACCTCTGGCGCGACGGCGCCGTGATGCTGGGCAAGCTCAACCTCGATGAGTTCGCCATGGGCTCCTCGAACGAGACCAGCGCCTACGGCAACGTGATCTCGCCGTGGCGGCGCAACGGCTCCGACGCGCCGATCGTGCCGGGCGGATCGTCGGGTGGCTCCGCCGCCGCGGTCGCCGCCCATCTCTGCCTCGGCGCCACCGCGACGGATACCGGCGGCTCGATCCGCCAGCCCGCGGCCTTCACGGGCACGGTCGGCATCAAGCCGACCTACGGGCGCTGCTCGCGCTGGGGCACGGTGGCCTTCGCCTCCTCCCTCGACCAAGCCGGCCCGATCGCCCGCACGGTCCGCGACTGCGCGATCCTGCTCGGCTCCATGGCCGGCCCGGACGCCCGTGACACGACCTGCGTCGACCTGCCGGTGCCGGATTTCGAGGCCGCCGTGTCGCGCGGCGTGAAGGGCCTCACCATCGGCATTCCGAAGGAGTACCGGGTCGACGGCATGCCCGCCGAGATCCAGCGCCTCTGGGACCAGGGCGCCGAGTGGCTGCGCGCGGCGGGCGCCGAAATCCGGGAGATCTCGCTGCCGAATACCCGGTACGCGCTGCCGGCCTATTACATCGTGGCCCCGGCCGAGGCCTCCTCGAACCTCGCCCGCTACGACGGCGTCCGCTACGGCCTGCGCGTGCCGGGCAAGGACATCGTCGGGATGTACGAGAACACCCGCGCCGCCGGCTTCGGCCGCGAGGTCAAGCGGCGCATCATGATCGGCACCTACGTGCTCTCGGCGGGCTACTACGACGCCTATTACGTGCGCGCCCAGAAGATCCGCACCCTGATCAAGCGCGATTTCGAGGCGGTCTACGCGGCCGGCGTCGACGCGATCCTGACCCCGGCGACCCCGTCCTCCGCCTTCGCCATCGGCGAGAAGGCCTCGGCCGACCCGGTCGAGATGTACCTCAACGACGTCTTCACGGTGACCGTGAACATGGCGGGGCTTCCCGGCATCGCGGTCCCGGCGGGGCTCGATGCGCAGGGCCTGCCGCTCGGGCTGCAGCTCATCGGCCGCCCCTTCGACGAGGAAACCCTGTTCGCGACCGCGCAGGCGATCGAGGATGCGGCCGGCCGCATGAGCCTGCCCAGGGCGTGGTGGGCGTGAGCGTCCCCTACTATCCCTGGACCGTCTGGATCTGGGCCGCCTTCGATCCCATCCTCGTCGGCCTCGCCCTCTATCTCGGATGGACGGCCAGCCAGTTCGGCAAGGTCTTCATCGCGGCGATCATCGCTCTCGCGGTCTCGGTGCTGGCCTCCTGGGCGATCTCCGCGATCGGGATCCCCTGGCCCGCGCCGGTGAGCCACGACGGGCCGACCTTCTTCCCCGTGCGCACGATCGGCGCCCTCGTCTGGGCGATGGTCGGCTTCCTCGCCCGCCGGGCGATCCGGCCGCGCGCTTGACCCTCCGCGTCGGCGGCCCGTAACTGACCGAACGAGCGGACCCGACCCCATCCATCCGGCCCGGACGACCATGAACGCACCCGTGAACCCGAAGAAGCTGATCAAGGGCGGCCTGCACGACTGGGAGGTCGTGATCGGCATGGAGATCCACGCCCAGGTCACGAGCCGCTCGAAGCTGTTCTCGGGCGCTCCCACCGCCTTCGGGGCGGAGCCGAACGCGCATGTCTCCCTGGTCGACGCGGCGATGCCCGGCATGCTCCCCGTGATCAACGAGGAATGCGTGGCGCAGGCGATCCGCACCGGCCTCGGCCTCAAGGCGAAGATCAACCTGCGCTCGGTGTTCGACCGGAAGAACTATTTCTACCCCGATCTGCCGCAGGGCTATCAGATCTCGCAGTACAAGGACCCGATCGTGGGCGAGGGCGAGGTCCTGGTCGATCTCGCGGACGGCGAGTCGATCACGGTGGGCATCGAGCGCCTGCATCTCGAGCAGGATGCCGGCAAGTCCCTGCACGACCAGAGCCCGAATCAGAGCTTCGTCGACCTGAACCGCTCGGGCGTGGCGCTGATGGAGATCGTCTCGCGGCCGGATCTTCGCTCCTCCGAGGAGGCGCGCGCCTACGTGACGAAGCTGCGCACCATCCTGCGCTATCTCGGCACCTGCGACGGCGACATGGAGAAGGGGAATCTCCGTGCCGACGTGAACGTCTCGGTGCGCCGCCCCGGCGAGCCGCTCGGCACCCGCTGCGAGATCAAGAACGTCAATTCGATCCGCTTCATCGGGCAGGCCATCGAGACCGAGGCCCGCCGCCAGATCGCGATTCTCGAGGATGGCGGGAAGATCGACCAGGAGACCCGCCTCTTCGATCCCGGCAAGGGCGAGACCCGCTCGATGCGCTCGAAGGAAGAGGCGCACGATTATCGCTATTTCCCCGATCCCGACCTGCTGCCGCTCGAATTCGAGCAGGCCTATGTCGACGGTCTGGCCGGGGGGCTGCCGGAGCTGCCCGACGCGAAGAAGGCGCGCTTCGTCTCGGAATTCGGCCTCTCGGCCTACGATGCGGGCGTGCTCGTCGCCGAGCGCGCCTCTGCCGATTACTACGAGGCCGTCGCCAAGGGCCGGGACGGCAAGGCCGCGGCGAATTGGGTGATCAACGAGCTGTTCGGCCGGCTCAACAAGGAAGGCAGGGGGATCGAGGAGACACCGGTCTCGGCCGCCCAGCTCGGCGCGATCATCGACCTGATCGGCGAGGGCGTGATCTCCGGCAAGATCGCCAAGGATCTGTTCGAGATCGTCTGGACGGAAGGCGGCGACCCGCGCCAGATCGTCGAGGCGCGCGGCCTGAAGCAGGTGACCGACACCGGCGCCATCGAGGCGGCGATCGACGCGATCATCGCTCAGAACCCGGACAAGGTGACCCAGGCGAAGGAGAAGCCGACCCTGCTCGGCTGGTTCGTCGGGCAGACCATGAAGGCCACCGGCGGCAAGGCGAACCCGGCCGCGGTGAACGCGCTGCTCAAGTCCAAGCTCGGGATCGAGTAAGCCGCGCGAGAAGGCCCGTCCGCCTCTCGGCGCGGGCCGCGCTTTCGCCGACATCGTCCGGCTTAGCCGGGAGGAACCGCGGCGGAAACGGCTTCAGGTGGGGCTGGTGCGTGTTCGAAGTCGCGCCGTTGCGGCCGCTTCTGCGCCCCTAGAGCCGTCTCCGTCCGGTTGTCCGTGTGGTCGCCACTAGGCCTCGGGCCGAACCGGTCCCGGGGTCATCGTCGCGGCACTCTGCTGAGGTGGCGTCATGCCCGTCTCCTTCAGCCCGATCTCCCGGCTCGCACCGGCTCCGTCGCATCCGGGCTCGCCCGCGTGGCAGGGAACCACTTCCGGTGCGGCCTGTGCTTCCTTTTCCGAAGCACACGCGTAGCCTGCGAGCGTATTCGCACTCAGTCAAGTCGGAAAATGCGGCGACGCTTGACGTTTCTCATCGTCGCTCTGCTCTTCGCATTGCACCTCCAGCTTGCAAGAACTTACGCCAATGTTTTGCTGCACTGCGAAGCGGACGCTGGGCCGGATCAGTTCTCGCGCGGCGGGCGCCGCCCCTGATCGCGCAGGCGGGCCCAGGCCGTCAGCAACCAGTCGCGCCCGCGCAGGCCGGCCTCGCCCAGGGAGACGGTGCAGGTCATGCCGGCGACGAGGGTGATGCCCTCGGGGACGTGGTCGATGCGGATGCGCACCGGCACCCGTTGGGCGAGGCGCACCCAGGTATAGACGGGGTTCACAGAGGGCAGGCCCTGCGTGCTCGGCGCGGCATTCGCGGTGCTGATGCCGAGCGTCACGCTCTCGACGGTCCCGCGCAGGCTCTCGCCGAACCCCATCAGGACGGCCTCGGCGCGATCGCCGACGCGGATATGAGGCATCTTCGTCTCCTCGAAGTAGCCGTCGATCCAGAACGAGTCCGTGTCGATCACCGCGACGTTGACGGTGCCCTTGGTCGCGTAGTCGCCGTTGCGCAGGAGCAGGTTGGTCACCCGCCCGTTCACCGGCGAGCGCACCTCCGTGCGTGCGAGGTTGATCTTCGCCTGCGAGAGCTGAGCCTTCGCGCTGTCGAGGGCCGCCTCCGCGATCTTGGCGGTGCCCTCGTATTGCTGCTTCTCCTCGACGGAGGTCGAGAGGGTGGTCAGTTGCTCGCGCCGCTGGGCCTGCGTGCGCTTGACCTGGAGGTCGGCCTCCCGGTTCTTCAACTCCGCCTCGGCCGACGCGATCGCGACCTCGTAGTCGAACGGGTCGATCCGATAGAGAATGTCGCCCTGGCGCACGGTTTGGTTGTCCGTGACGCGCAGTTCCACGATCTGGCCCGAGACCTGCGGCGCGACACTCGCAACCTGCACGCGCACCTGCCCGTCGCGGGTCCAGGGCGCGGTCACGTAGTAGGACCAGACGAAGGCAGCCGCCGCCGCCGCGAGGACGAGGACGAGCGCGGTGGCGACGAGCCGGAGGATGCGGCCGAGCCGGACCCGGCGGCGGGCCGGCAGAATCGGCGCGTCGCTGGCGGCCGGCTCCGCGGCGTGGAGCGGGTCGGCGTCTGGGCGGGATCTCGGATCGGGATCGGTCATCAGAACAGGGCGACCATCAGGGCGACGATGCAGATGTAGAGCCCGGCCTCGACGAGGGGCGGGTTGGCGACGTACCGGGCGAGGCGGATCCGCGCGAAGAGGGCGCGCATCAGCACCAGGATGACGAGGGAAGCGGCGGCATAGGCCACGAAGGGTGAGATCAGGATGCCGCCGAGGTCGAGGTCGCGGTGCATGGCGGTCACGATCCCGGCAGGCCGAGGCGGTGCAGGAACCGCCGGTGACGCCCGATGACGTGCGCGGACGCGACGAGGTCGCTCGCCGCGCGGGCGGCGCCGAGCTCGATCTCCCGCCCACGGTGACGCGCCGCCCGCAGGAGATCGGCGGCCGCCTCCGGGATCTCGCCGAACCGCTCCTCGTCGAGGAGCAGGCGCCCCCGCACGGAGACCTGCCTCAGCCCCGGATCGGGCCAGAGCGCGCGCAGTTGCGCGTGCGCGCGCGCCGCGGAGGCCTCGAGTTGCGCGATGGCGAAGGCGAGTTCCAGGCGGCGTTTGCGCACGGGCTCGGACCCCGTATTCACCTGCGCGTACTGGAACAGCCTGTCGCTGTTGAGGCTCGTGCGGGTCGTGGCGTCGCCGCCCTCGCCGACGAGCGCGTCGCGCAGATCCCGTCGCGCCGATTCGAAGGCGTAGCGGCGCGCCTGTTCCGGCGAGACCGGCAGCACGAGGCGGACGGTCAGCCAGAGGATCCCGGCGGCGACGAGCACGAGCAGGGCGTTCTGCACGAACACCTGCAGATCGTAGACCTGAGGATTGGCGGGCGACACGAGGACGGGAAAGAACACGAGCAGGATGAAGCCGATCCCGAAGGTGGCCGGCCGCAGGCTGAGGAAGCAGGCGAGGAAGATCACCGGCGCCATCGCGATGGCGAGGAGCGGGAAGCCCTGCCCCCCGGCCAGCACCACGAAGAGCACGATGCCCGCCGCGGCCGAGGCGAGGCTCATCCCGATAAGCACGCCGTTGGCGAACTTCTTCGGATCCGGGTTGAGGGAGGACAGGGCGCCCGTCGCCGCGACCTGTACCAGGGCGAAGGAGGTGGCGGGCCAGCCGGCGAAGACGAAGAGCAGGCAGGTGAGGCCGAAGGCGAGGGCGATCCGCGCGGCAGCGCGCAGAGCCACCGCGAAGTCGCGGTGCGTCGGCAGCCTCACGTCGCGCAGCGGCCGGTTGCCCTCGCTGAGCGAGCCGAGCCCATCGCGGGCGAAGTCGAGGGCGCGGGCAAGGTCGAGGGCGCGCTGAAGGGCGAGCACCTCGTCGACGTCGGGCTCGTCCCGCATCGCCGCTGTCCGCAGGAGCTCGCAGAGGCGGGCCCGCGCCTCCGCGAGGCTTCGCGCGCTCGGGCGCCCCTCTCCGGTCAGGCGCGCGCAGATCCCGCGGGCCTCCTCGACCGCCGGCGTCGGGGCCCCCATCCACCCGACCGCGATGGCGAAGGTGCGGGCGCAGGCTGAGACGGCGTAGAGCGCCGCGATCGCGCTGCGGGTCCCTGCCGCCCGCTGCGGGCCGTCGTCGAGCTCGCCCGCGACGGCGCCGGCATCGGCCCGCAGGGGGGCGATGGCCCTGATCTGGCCGAGCGCCGCCTCCGGTCCCGGATCGCCCCGCGTTAGGCAGACATGGGCGAAGGCCGTCACCCGGTCGAGGACGTCCGACAGGCTCGTGCGCAGGGATTGCCAAGTCGTGGGCGAGGCGAGCGCGTCGTTGATGAACGTGATGGAGACGATCCCGACCGCGATCGCGGCCACCCGGGATACGGCCGAGTCGAACGCGGCCTCAGGCGTGTCGATGTTGGCGATCGCGATGATCGCCACCGTGTAGCCGGATAGCATCGCGCCGTAGGCGCGGGTGTCCTGCAGGAAGTTGGCAACGAACACGCACAGCGACAGCCACACCGTGAAGCTCACGAGGAGCAGCACGCGGTCCTGCCCGAAAGCGGCCACGAGAAGGAGTGCGACGGCGGCCCCGACGAGCGTGCCGAAGAAGCGGTAGAACGCCTTCGACAGGGCCTGCCCGCGCTTGGGCTGGGCGAGGATTGCCACGCAGACGGCCGCCGACGAAGCGCTCTCGAGCTGAAGCCAGAAGGCCGCGTAGAGCGCGAGCATCATCGCGAGCCAGATCCGCAGGGCGAAGGCCCAGGCGGAGGGGCGAGGCACGACGGCCTCGATCCGGTCGAGCCAGCGATCGATCCGCGACGATGCGGGGGCGACGGCCCCGCTCATCCGGCGAACCCCGAGGCGTCCCGCCCGGGCGGCTGCGCGTGACGGCGGGGGCCAATCGCGCGCGGCATCGTCACACGTCCCTCGGCAGGGGCGCGGCCTCACCGGCGCGCGCCGCGACCCGCGCCTGCCAGAGGCAGAGGAGGGGGGTCAGCACCAGTTCCACTCCGAGGGCCGCGAGCATCGTGAGCGAGGGCAGCCCGGTAAGGTAGAGCCCGAGAAGCCGGGCGAGACCACCGAGCACCACGACGAGGGTGAGGAAGCGGAACAGACGCGTCTTTCCCTCGATGCCGGGCACGCAAGACCAGAACAGCAGGCCGATGCCGGTCAGGAGGCCCGACAGGTAGCGGAAATGACTGTCGGCCGAGACGTTCTCGACGCCGCCCGCGAGTCCGTTGATCCCGAACAACACTCCGTAGAGCCCGGCCGAGATCGGGATCACGGCGGCCAGGGCCACCACGCGTTGCAGGGCGCGTCGCTCACCCATCATTCCTCGCAGCCTCCTCGCCTCCTCCGCCGGCGAAGAACCCGCGGGACGGTCCGGAGGTTCGCTCTCACGCCTTCTGCTGCTTCAGGCGCTTGACGCACTTGCTGAAATATTGCGGCCATTTCGGCCCCTGGGCGGTCTTCTCGGTCGCGGAGAGGCCGCGCCACTCGGCGCCGCACTTCTTCTGGCGCTCGCGGGCCGCACTCTGGCCGGGCGTGAGTTCCTTGGCCGCGGGCTCGGCAGCGGCAGGCTTGGCCGCCGGCGGATCCTTGGCGAGCGCGGGCTGCACGAGGAAGAGCGGCGCGGCGAGCGCCGCGACGATGAGACGTGAGAGCATCGTGATGGATCCCCGACCTGCCGCAGGCCGCGGGCGCGGCCGTGCGCGGCGACCATCACAGCGCCGATGGGCCCGAACGGCAAGAGGGCGTGCCGAGGCGCGAACCCGCCGTCCCCGCCAAGCCGGGCGCGATCTCGCGATCGTGACGGATCCGCGCGGAACCCTTGAGGCCATCCCGGAATCTGGGCTAGCTGCGCGAGGGTCCGCACGGGCCAGGCGCTGAGCCGGGCGGACCGTGGACATCCTTCAGGAGCAGGCACCATGGCCGCCGTCACGGGCACACCCATCGACGTGCACACCTGGAGCACGCCGAACGGCTGGAAGATCCCGATCATGCTCGAGGAATGCGGGCTGCCCTATCGGGTGGTGCCCGTGAACATCGGCAAGGGCGAGCAGATGGCGCCCGATTTCCTGCGGATCTCGCCGAACAACAAGATTCCCGCGATCGTCGATCCGGACGGCCCGGGAGGGCAGCCGATCACGATCTTCGAATCGGGCGCGATCCTGCAATATCTCGGCCGCAAGACCGGCCAGTTCTACCCGGCCGACGAGCGGGCGCGGGTGGCGGTCGACGAGTGGCTGTTCTGGCAGGTGGGGGGCTTCGGGCCGATGCTCGGCCAAGCGCACCATTTCCGCATCTACGCGCAGGAGAAGATCCCCTACGCGATCGACCGCTTCACGGCGGAGGCAAACCGCCTCTACGGCGTGCTTGATCACCGCTTGGCCGGGCGGGACTACCTCGCGGGCGATTACTCCGTCGCCGACATGGCCACGCTCACCTGGGCCAAGTTCCACGAGAAGCAGGGCATCGACGTCGGTCCGCTGCCGAACGTGAAGGCTTGGCTCGACCGGGTCCTGGCGCGTCCGGCCGTGCAGCGGGGGCTCGCCGCGATCTGAGAGGTCGCCCCTCCCCGAACAGGGGAGGGGCGAGGGCCTCACTCGGCAGGCTTGTCGGCCTTGGCGGCGGGTGCGGCCGGCTTCGCGGCGGCTTTCGGCGCCGGCTTGGCGCCGGGCTCCGGTGTCACCACGGCGGCCTGCTGGTTCACGTCCGGCACCTTGGTCCAGGTCTGCGAGCCGCAGAGAACCTTGAGCAGGCAGCCGGTCACGCTGAGCTCGCTGCCGCTCTCGCGCTCCAGACTGACCTGATAGGTCTTTCCCTCGTCGGCGTTGTAGATCTCACCCGAGAACTTGGCCTCGTCCGGCTTCAGCCCATCGATGAGCGGCAGGCCGATGATCGGGCGGGTGCGCTTCTTCGGGTCCGGGTTCTTCAGGTCCGTGCGCGGCGTGCCCGCATCCGTGTTCGGCACCTTGAGCCAGACCACCTTGCCGCAGACATTCGCCTGGGCGGGGCCGCAGCGATCGAGGCGGATCTTCGCCCGGCCATCCTCCGTCAGCCACGTCCCCGAGGGGTCCTTGGCCGTGTCGGCATGGGCCCCCGCGATACCGGCGAGACTGAGGGCGGACGAGAGGGCGATACGCATGTCCTGGTCTCCTGGGCTGGGGCCTGCGCGCAGGCTCGGCGGGAGGGGGGAGTCGGAGGTGCAATCAACGGTGGCTTTCTGGCGATTTTTCGGCAGTGTTGCGGCAACGCCATATTCGGGGTCCGCCGAACATGCTCCGCCCCGGCCCGTGCTCGGGTTGAGAGCGGGCATCGCCCCCGCTATAAGCCCGGCGCCGAAGCGGTTTTCCGCTCGCCCACGCTTTCCCGACACGAGAAACCCGGACGGATCATGGCCACCGAGCGCACCTTCTCCATCCTCAAGCCCGACGCCACCCGGCGGAACCTCACCGGCGCGGTCAATGCCGTGATCGAGGAGGCGGGCCTGCGCATCGTCGGCCAGCGCCGCATTCAGATGAGCCGCGCGCAGGCGGAAAAGTTCTACGAGGTGCACAAGGAGCGCCCGTTCTTCGGCGAGCTCGTCGAGTTCATGACCTCGGGCCCGGTCGTGGTGCAGGTTCTCGAGGGAGAGAACGCGGTTGCGAAGTACCGCGAGGTGATGGGCGCGACGAACCCGGCCCAGGCCGCCGAGGGCACGATCCGCAAGAAGTTCGCCGAGTCGGTCGGCGAGAACACCGTGCACGGTTCGGACAGCGCCGAGAACGCCCGGATCGAGATCGCGCAGTTCTTCCAGGACAGCGACATCGCCGGCTGAGGGCGGACCTGGCGCCGGCGGTCCGCGGTGACCGCCGCGCCACACCGATGCGCCTTCGGCGACGCCGTTTTGCCGGATCTCACGATCGGGATGCGGTGTGGCCGGGGCGCCCTTGACGGGGCGGGGTAGCGAGGAGTCCAACGGCGAAGGTTCCACGCGCCTGCCAACGGACTCATTCCACCATGACCCGCCGCTTCTCCACGCTGATCGCCGCCGGCCTGCTCGCGCTCGGCGCGACCGCCGCCCTCGCCGGTGGCTCCTCGGCTCCCTTCGAGCAGTACCAGCCCGACCCGGCGCTCCGCACGGCACCGAAGGCCAACCTCGAGAGCCGCGTGCGCCACGCCTGCGCGGTGATCCAGGCCCGCCTCACCAGCGCGTCGGAAGCCTCGCTGGAGCGCCCCTGCGGCTGCTACGCCAAGCAGACGCTGCGCACCCTCGACGAGTCCGAGATCGAGGCCTACCGCACGACCGGCTACTTCAACGATTCGGCCCGCGCGAAGGCGCTGTCGGCTCTCGATTCCTGCAAGCTGCAGCGCCCGGTCTGAGCCGCGGCGCTCGTCCCTGACGCGGGAGCATTCCCGCTACGCGACGAGGCTCAGGAGGGCGCCCTGCGCCCGCGGCAGAGCCTCGTCGAACACGACCCGACCCTCTGCGAGCCGCGCCCTCCCTCCTGCCACCAGGGCGAGCGCGGCAGGGTAGAGGCGGTGCTCCTCGACGATTACGCGCGCCGCGAGGCTGTCGGCATCGTCGCCCGGACGGACCGGCACGGCCGCCTGCGCCACGATCGGCCCGGCGTCGAGTTCCGGCACCACGAAATGCACCGTGCAGCCATGCAGGCGCACGCCCGCCGCGAGCGCCTGCTCGTGCGTGTGGGTGCCCCGGAACAGGGGCAGCAGCGAGGGGTGGATGTTGAGCATCCGGCCCGACCACGCCTCGACGAAACCCGGCGTGAAGATCCGCATGAAGCCGGCGAGGCAGACGAGGTCGATCCTCTCCGCTTCGAGCGCCGCCTGCAGCGCCGCGTCGAAGCTCGCCCGGTCGGGATAGGCCCGGTGGTCGATCGCGCGGGCCGGGATTCCCGCCTCCGAGGCGCGCGCGAGTCCCGCCGCCTCGGGCCGGTTCGACAGAACGAGCACGATCTCGGCCGGGAAATCGGGCGCCTGCGCCGCCTCGATCAGCGAGACCATGTTCGAGCCGCGCCCCGAGATCAGGATCGCGACGCGGGGCTTGCGCATGGCGCCCGTCACAGCGCGAGGGCGCCCGTGAAGGTGACGGGCTCCGCCCCTCGCTCGGTGATCCGCCCGAGCCGCACCGGCGCCTCGCCGGCCGCTCTCAGGGCCTCGGCCACCGCCTCGACCTCAGCCGCCGCGGCCACGATCACCATACCGATGCCGCAATTGAACGTGCGGAGCATCTCGGGCTCGGCCACGCCGCCCTCGCGGGCGAGCCAGCCGAAGACGGGAGGCGGCGCGACGGCCGAGAGGTCGATCTCGATGCCGACGCCGTCCGGCAGCACGCGGGGCAGGTTGTCGGGAAACCCTCCGCCCGTGATGTGCGCGAGAGCCTTGATGCCGTGGTTCGCGCCGAGCGCGGCGAGCAGCGGCTTCACGTAGATCCGGGTCGGCTCCAGAAGCGCCTCGCCGAGGCTCACCCCTTGCGCGAACGGAGCGGGTGCGTCCCAGGCCAAGCCGGTCTTCGCCACGATCCGGCGCACCAGCGAGAAGCCGTTCGAGTGCACGCCGGATGAGGGCAGGCCGAGCACCCCATCGCCCGGGGCGATCCCGTCACGCGGCAGCAGCGTGCCGCGCTCGGCCGCACCCACGGCGAAGCCCGCGAGGTCGTAATCCTGGCCTTCGTACAGGCCCGGCATCTCGGCGGTCTCGCCGCCGATCAGCGCGCAGCCGGCCTGCCGGCACCCATCGGCGATGCCCCGCACGATGTCGGCGCCGACGCCGGGCACGAGCTTCCCGGTGGCGTAGTAATCCAGGAAGAAGAGCGGCTCGGCGCCCTGGACGATGATGTCGTTGACGCACATTGCCACGAGGTCGATGCCGATCGTCGCGTGGCGCCCCGTCTCGATCGCGATCTTCACCTTGGTGCCGACGCCGTCATTCGCCGCTACGAGGATCGCGTCCTTGAAGCCCGCGGCCTTGAGGTCGAACAGGCCGCCGAATCCGCCGATCTCGGCATCCGCCCCGGGGCGGCGCGTCGCGCGCACCAGCGGCTTGATCGTCTCGACCATGGCGTTGCCGGCATCGATGTCGACGCCCGCCTGCGCGTAGGTCAGCCCCTTGTCCGTCATGCTCGCTCGTCCCAGCCGCGATCCCGCGGTTCCTCTACCGGGTTGCGGCGGGAAGGGCGAGTCGGCTCCGCCCGCACCGTGCGTCGCCACCCCGAAGGAGAGCCGGGCGTCGCGGCCGCGCCGGTCGATCAGGCTTCTGCATATCCGCTCGCGGATGCTAGCACGGCGGTGGCGTCGGCCGCAGAGGCGAGCCGTGCGCCTTGCCGGTCACCGCATGACCCTTCCGAACCTCATCACCCTCGGCCGCCTCGGCCTCGTGCCCGTCATCCTCGTCCTGATCGGGCAGGGCGCCTGGGGCGCGGCGCTCGCCCTCTTCGTCGTCGCCGGGGCCTCGGACGCGCTGGACGGCTTCCTCGCCAAGCGGTTCGGAATGGAAAGCCGCCTCGGCGCCCTTCTCGACCCCCTCGCCGACAAGGCGCTTCTCGTCTCCGTCTTCGTGGCGCTTGCGACCGTCGGCGCGCTGCCGGTCTGGCTTCTCGCGGTCGTGATCGCCCGCGACCTCATCGTGATCGGCGCGATCCTCCTCGCCCGGCTCAATGGCCGCCGCCTCGCGATCCGGCCTCTGCTCATCGGCAAGCTCAATACGGCGGCGCAGATCGGCCTCGCGACCCTCGTCCTCGTGGCGCGCGCTGGCGACTTTCCCATCGGCGGAGCCGTTCTGGTCGGCTGCTGGATCGTGGCGGGAACGAGCCTCCTGTCGCTCGCCGCCTACGGCCGCGTCCTGCGGGACGGCACCGGATCCCCGGGGGCGCGCCCTTGATCGGGCGCAGCTTCGTTCCCACTCTCGGCGCCGGTCGAACGGTGTAGGAACGGACAGATGCGCGGCAGGACGTTGATCGGGTTCAGCGCGGCGCTCGTCCTGCTGATCCTCCTCTACCTGCTGCGCGACGTGCTTCTGCCCTTCGTGGCCGGCATCGCGCTCGCCTACCTGCTCGACCCGCTGGCGGACCGGCTGGAGCGGCTCGGCCTCGGGCGCCTCGCGGCGAGCCTGCTGATCCTCGCGCTCTTCGTCGTCGTCCTCGTCATCACGCTGCTGATCGTGATCCCGCTCGCCGCGAGCCAGATCGCCGCGCTGATCACCACGCTGCCCGGCACGATCTCACGCCTGCAGGGGATCCTGGCCGAGCGGGTCGGGCCGCTGCTCCAACGGATCGGCGGCACGGATGTGCTCACCGAGCTGCAATCCTCGGTCGGCACGCTGGCGAGCCAGGGCGGCGCGTGGCTCCTCACCTTCCTGAAGTCGCTCTGGTCCGGGAGCCAGGCGCTGATCTCGATCGCTTCGCTCCTCGTCGTGACGCCGGTCGTCGCCTTCTACATTCTCGTCGATTGGGACCGGATGATCGCCAAGCTCGATTCCTGGGTTCCACCCCGCCACCGCCCGGTGGTGCGTCGTCTCGGCCGTGAGATCGACGGCGCGATCACCGGTTTCGTGCGCGGGCAGACCCTCGTCTGCCTGATCCTCGGCACCTTCTACGCGGTGGGCCTCTGGCTCGTCGGGCTGAATTTCGGCGTCCTGATCGGGCTGATCGCGGGCTTCCTCACGTTCATCCCCTATGTCGGCACTCTCACCGGATTCCTGCTCTCGGTCGGCGTCGCCCTGGTGCAGTTCTGGCCGGGCTCCGACTGGCTGCATATCGGCCTCACCGTCGGAGTCTTCCTGGTCGGGCAGTTCCTGGAGGGCAACATCATCTCGCCGAAGCTCGTCGGCGAGTCGGTCGGCCTGCATCCGGTCTGGCTGATGTTCGCGCTCCTCGCCTTCGGCTCCCTGTTCGGCTTCGTCGGCCTGCTCCTGGCGGTGCCGATCGCGGCCTCGATCGGCGTGGTCGTGCGCTTCGCCATCGAGCGTTATCTGCAGAGCCGGCTCTACCACGCCGACGAGCCGCCCCTCCTGCCGCATCGGGACGGCATGCAGCCCTTGACGGGGCAGCCGCCCCGGCGAGACTAGAGCCCGCATGCGCGAGAACGCACCGCCCCGACAACTCACGTTCGATCTGCCCCTGGACCCGCGCTACGGCCGCGAGGACTTCCTCGTGAGCCCCGCCAACGAGGCGGCCTACGCCCTGATCGAGGCGTGGCCCGATTGGCCGGATACGGTGCTCGTCCTCACCGGCCCGTCAGGCAGCGGCAAGAGCCATCTCGCCTCGATCTGGGCGACGCGGGCCCATGCCTGGACCGTGACCGCCGCCGAGGTCGGCGCCGCCAGCGTCACGCACCTCGTCTCGAACGGCGCCCTCGTCGTCGAGGATGTCGACAGGGCCGGGAGCCTCGACGAGGCCGCCCTGTTCCACCTTCTCAACCTCGCCCGCGAGCGGCGCTGCCCGGTGCTGGTCACCAGCGCGGAGCCCGTCGACGGGCTCGGGATCCGGACGCCGGACCTGCTCTCGCGCCTGCGGCTCGCCCCGGGCGCGAGCATCCTGCCCCCGGACGACGCCCTGCTCAGGGCGGTGATCGTGAAGCTGTTCGTCGACCGGCAACTCGTGGTCGATCTGAGCGTCGTCGATGCTCTGGCGCTCCGCATCGACCGGTCGCTCGCCCGCGCCCGCGAGGTCGTGAGCGAGCTCGACCGCGACGCCCTCGGCCGAGGGCGCCGGATCACCCGGCCGCTCGCGCTCGCGGTGCTGGAGCGCCTCGGGATGCAGGAGGAGGGCGACTGAGCCGGCCGACGGCGAATTCGGCGGCCGGCGTCACGGAACTGTCAAATCAATGCCGGGCGCGCGTGCTAGTGAGCCCGCCCGGAAGACGGCAAGCGGAGGATGAAGGGTGTCGGAGATGGAGCCGAGCACGGACGCACGGGAGAACGAGGCTCCGGAGGCCGTCGAGATCCGCGATCCCGCCGCGCCGTCCCGCCGGCGCGCCCCGGCGCAGGCTGCCGCGGCGCGCACGGCGGCCGTGCGCCGCATGCCCGCGACCCGCGGCGGCGCGTCCAAGGCACCGGCCGAGGCCGCCGATGATTGGCCGGCGACGGCGGAATCCGCCGAGACGCGGACCGAGCCGGCCGCCGACCTCGCCGGCAGCACGGCCCGCGAGCCGGTGCTGGAGGCGGGGCGTCATCTGCGGCACTCGCCCGAGCGCTTCGTCAACCGCGAATTGTCCTGGCTGCAGTTCAACCGGCGCGTGCTGGAAGAGGCCTCCAACACCAATCACCCGTTGCTGGAGCAGCTGCGCTTCCTCTCCATCTCGGCCAACAACCTCGACGAGTTCTTCATGGTGCGCGTGGCCGGCCTGCATGATCAGGTCCGCGCGGGCCTCGTCGTGCCCTCGCAGGACGGCCTGACGCCCTCCGAGCAGCTCCTGCGGATCGGCCACGAGGTCTCGCGCCTCGCCGAGGACCAGCAGGCGCGCTGGCGCGAATTGAAGGCCGAGCTGCACGGCGTCGACATCGACCTCGTCGATCCGGGTGAGCTCGCGGCCGAGCACGGGCGCTGGCTGGAGGATTACTTCCTCAACCACGTCTTCCCCGTCCTGACACCCCTCGCGATCGACCCGGCCCACCCCTTCCCCTTCATCCCGAATCTCGGCTCCACCATCGCCCTGATGCTGGTGCGCCCGCGCGACGGACGGGTGTTGCGCGCCCTGATCCGCCTGCCGGCCGTGCTCGACCGCTTCGTGCGCCTGCCGGACCTCGCCGGAGATCCGGTCGCCCGCTTCATCGCGATCGAGCAGGTGATCGTGATGTTCACCGGCCGGCTCTTCCCGGGCTATCTCGTCCGCGGCCAGGGCGCCTTCCGGGTGGTGCGCGACTCCGATCTCGAGATCGAGGAGGAGGCGGAAGATCTCGTCCTCCACTTTGAGACCGCGCTGAAGCAGCGCCGCCGCGGGGTGGTGATCCGCCTCGAGGTCGAGGCCGGGATGCCGGAGGATCTCCGCGCCTTCGTGGCGGACGAGCTGGAGATCGCGAGCGAGGCCGTGTTCCTGATCGAGGGAATGCTCGCGCTCAACGAATTGTCGCAGATCGTCGGGATCGACCGGCCGGATCTCAAGTTCAAGCCCTACAATCCGCGCTTCCCCGAGCGCATCCGGGAATCGGGCGGCGACGTCTTCGCGGCGATCCGGCAGAAGGACTTCATCGTCCACCACCCCTACGAGTCGTTCGACTCCGTGGTGCAATTCCTCTTCCAGGCCGCCCGCGACCCGAACGTGGTGGCGATCAAGCAGACCCTCTACCGCACCTCCTCGAATTCGCCGATCGTCGCGGCGCTCGCCGAGGCCGCCGAGGCCGGCAAATCGGTCACCGCCCTTGTCGAATTGAAGGCCCGCTTCGACGAGGAAGCCAATATCCGCTGGGCGCGCAACCTCGAGAAGGCGGGTGCGCAGGTGGTGTTCGGCTTCGTGGAGCTGAAGACCCACGCGAAGCTCTCGATGGTGGTCCGGCGCGAGGGCGACCGGCTCGTCACCTACTGCCATGTCGGCACCGGCAACTATCACCCGATCACGGCCCGCATCTACACGGACCTGTCCTTCTTCACGGCGGATCCCGCCATCGCCCGCGACGTCTCCCGCCTCTTCAACTTCATCACCGGATACGCGGAGCCGGCCGAGCTCGAGCGGATGGCGGTCTCCCCACTGACCCTCAAGACGCGGCTCCTGGAGCATATCGAGGCGGAGGTGGAGCACGCCAAGGCGGGCCGGCCCGCCGCGATCTGGATCAAGTGCAACTCGCTCGTCGACCAGCAGATCATCGACGCGCTCTACGACGCCTCCTGCTCCGGCGTGCAGATCGACTGCATCGTGCGCGGTATCTGCTGCCTGCGCCCGGGGATCCCCGGGCTCTCAGAGACGATCCGGGTGAAGTCGATCGTCGGACGCTTCCTAGAGCACGGCCGCATCTACGCCTTCGGCAACGGTGTCGGGCTGCCCCATCCGAAGGCCACGGTCTACATTTCCTCGGCCGACCTGATGCAGCGCAACCTCGACCGGCGCGTGGAATCGCTCCTGCCGATCCTCAATCCGACTGTGCATCAGCAGGTGCTCGATCAGATCATGCTGGCGAACCTCCTCGACAACCGGCAGAGCTGGCGTGTACTGGCGTCCGGGGCGAGCGAGCGCATGAAGCCCGCGGACGGCGAGGAGCCGTTCAACGCGCACAAGTATTTCATGACGAATCCGAGCCTGTCCGGGCGCGGCAAGTCGTCGAAGAAATCGAGCCCCCGCGCGCTCAGTCGCAGAGCGCAGCGGACCTGAGCCCGGGCCTCGGGCCCGGGATGGGATCCGGCGCGGCGCCTGAGCGAAGCCGAGCCCGCGGCGGCCGCCCGCGGGCCCGAAACGAGGGATACGCGCCTTGGGGCTCCAGCGCACCAACCTGACGCTCGTGCAATCCGACCCCTCCGACGACGGCGAGCGTCTCGCCCCCGTCGCCATCATCGACATCGGATCGAACTCGGTCCGCCTCGTCGCGTATGACGGGCTGACCCGGGCTCCGACCCCGCTCTACAACGAGAAGGTGCTCTGCGGGCTCGGCCGGACTGTGCTGACCACGGGCCGGCTCAACGAGGACGCGACGCGCCGAGCCCTCTCCGCGCTCGCCCGCTTCCGGGTCCTGTGCACGACGATGCGGGTCTCGCGTCTGTTCGTGCTGGCAACCGCTGCCGCACGCGACGCCGAGAACGGCCCCGCCTTCCTGGCGGCGGCGGAAGCCGCCTGCGGGCAGAAGATCGAGCTGCTCTCCGGCCGGCGCGAGGCGGAACTCTCGGCTCTCGGCGTGATCTCGGGCTTTCACGCGCCTGACGGCGTGGTGGGCGATCTCGGCGGCGGCTCCCTGGAACTCGTGGACGTGCGCGGCTTCATCGTGGGGCAGGGCGTGACGATGCCGCTCGGCGGTCTCGCGCTCCAGGACCTCTCTGGCGGCTCCCTCAAGAAGGCGGCCAAGCTCGTGCGCGAGCACCTCAAGAAGGCGGCGCCGCAGCTCGAGACGCTGAAGGGCCGCAGCTTCTACGCGGTCGGCGGCACGTGGCGGGCGCTGGCGCGTCTGCACCAAGCGGCCCGCGGCTACCCCGTCCACGTGATGCACGGCTACAGCGTGGAGCCGACGGACGAGCTGAACTTCCTGGAGATGGTCGAGCAGGTCGACGCGGCGCAGTTGCAGGACGTCGAGTCGATCTCCGAGGCGCGGCGGCCGCTCCTCGCCTACGGTGCCGTGGTTTTGGAGGAGATCATCCGGGCGGGTCGCCCGCGGGAGGTCGCGATCTCGGCCTCCGGCGTGCGGGAGGGCCTGCTCTTCGAGCAGCTCGACCGCGAGACACGACTGATCGACCCGCTGATCGCCGCGGCCTCCGAATTGAACGCCCTGCGTGCCCGTTCGCCCGCGCACGGGGAAGAACTCCTCGCCTGGACCGACCGGTTCGTCGAAACCCTCGACGGGCCGGAGACGGCGGACGAGCGGCGCCTGCGCCACGCCGCCTGCCTGCTCTCCGACATCGGCTGGCGGGCCCACCCCGATTACCGCGGCGAGCAGAGCATCAACATCATCACGAACGCGGCCTTCGTTGGCGTCGATCACCCGGGCCGGGCCTATCTGGCGCTGGCCGTCTATTTCCGCCACGAGGGCGTCGCACCGGAGAAGGCGAGCCCGATGCTGCGCAGCCTCGCCGGCCCTCGTCTGTTCGACCGGGCCCGCCTCGTCGGTGGCCTCCTGCGCGTCGCCTTCCCGATCTCGGCCGGGATGGGCGGGACGCTGGAACGGATGCCCCTGGTGGTGGAGGACGGCAAGGTCGTGCTGCGCCTGCCTCCGGCCTGGGAGGCTCTCGCCGGCGACCGCCTGCTCAACCGCGTCCGCGGCCTCGGGCGCATCCTCGGCCTCGACGGCAGGATCGAGATCGGCTGAGACCGGCCGCGCCCACGCAGCCGGGGCCGCACCGCACTCCGCAACTCACAACCTAGATTATACAATTCAAAGTAGAAGCACGACTTTGTGATCGTGCCTTCGGCTCTGGATTGGTGAAATCGCATCATTGCCCTGGTGCGAAAGCGCCCCATCTCGCGTTCACCCGCCGCGCCAGACGCGGCGCATCGATCGGGAGCGTGACAGGGACACTCGGCAGGCCGTCGTCTCGGTCCGATCCTCGCGATCCCTGGCATGAGGGTGTTCGTCGAGGTTCGGGCCGGCATCGGCAGGAGGGCGTCCCGGTCTCACCGGCGGCGCCATGCGCCTCCGCCGCGCCATTCCCGATCGAGAGCAGATCAATCCTACCGGGATCCCGCGACGCGGTCGGCCCTGCCGCCCGCGAGAGCGGATCCATGTCCGGAGACAAGCACATGACCCTGAATTCCATCAGCGCCGCCGCCAAGGAAATCGCCGGCGATGCCGAGAGTGCGCTCGGCGATGTCACGGGGGATAGCGGGGCCCGGATCGGCGGCCGCCTGCGCTCCGCCGAGGCACGCGGCGAGCGGCTGCTCGCGGGTGCCCGCGAGGCGATCGGCCAAGCCGCCGACGAGGCGGCCGAGCATACGGGTGAAGTCTACGATCGGGGTTTGCGGTCGCTCCGCATGGGCGGCGAGGCCGTCGTGGAGCAGGTCGGCGGCCGACCCATCGCGGCGCTCCTCGTTGCCGGACTCGTCGGATACGGGCTCGGCCTGATCCTGCACGGCCGCCGCTGAGCGACCCTATCTCGCCTGCGCATTCCCTCACACGCCATCGTCTTCAGCAAGGAGTTCCATCTTGGCCCTCTCGTCCTCCGTCGCACCGGCCGAAGCCCGTGCCGTCCTGCTGCATCAGGTCTCCTGGGGCGCGATTTTCGCCGGCGCCGTCGCGGCCCTGGTCGCGCAGATCATTCTCAACATGATCGGCCTCGGGGTCGGCCTGTCGGCGCTCAGCACAACGGGTGCGGGCAATCCGAGCGCCGGCACGGCCTCCCTCACGGCCGGCCTCTGGTGGGTCGGATCCGGCATCGTCGCCTCGTTGATCGGCGGCTATCTCGCCGGGCGTCTGTCGGGGCGGGCGTCCGGTTCGACTGCGGCCTATCACGGCCTCGTCTCCTGGGCAGTGACGACCCTCGTCGTGCTCTATCTCCTCACCTCGACGGTCGGCGGCCTGATCGGTGGCGCCTTCGGCACGGTGTCGAGCGCGATCGGCGGCGCGGGTCAGGCGATCGGCAGTTCGGTGCAGACGGCGGCCCAGGTCGCGGCACCGAACCTGAACAAGATCTCGAACCCTCTCGAAGGAATCGAGCAGCAGGTCCGTCAATCCACCGGCGGGCAGGACCCGGCGGCGCTCCGCGACGCGGCCGTCGGCGCCATCCGCGCGTATCTGTCGGGTGATGCCGGCGAGAAGGCCAAGGCCGAGGATCGGGCCGCGGAGGCGCTGGCCAAGGCGCAGAACATCCCGGTGGATCAGGCGCGGGCCCAGGTCCAGACCTACCAGAAGCAGTACGAGCAGGCCGCGACCGAGGCCAAGCAGAAGGCGCAGGCCGCCGCCGAGGCGACCCGCAGCGCGGCGGCACAGGGAGCGCTCTACGCGGCGCTGGCCCTCGTCCTCGGCGCGCTCGCGGCCTTCTTCGGCGGGCGCCTCGGTGCCGTGAAGCCGGAGGGATACCGGCTCTGAGGCGAGGGCTCGACTGAAAGACCGGGAGCCCCGGGCCGACGCCCGGGGCTCCACCCTTTCAGGGTGATTTCTTATTCCGAGATCATCCCGGCGCCGGACTCGCCGCCCTCCTCGACCCGGAGAGGGCCGCCGGCTTGGGCCTCGACCACCGCCGCGGCGGTGATGTTGACGATGCCGCGGGCCGTCACGGACGGCGTGAGGATGTGGGCGGGCTTCGACGGCCCGATCAGGAGCGGACCCACCGGCAGCGCGTCGGACAGGACCTTCGCGAATTGGAAGGCGATGTTGGCCGCGTCGAGATTCGGGAAGATGAGGACGTTGGCCGCCCCCTTGAGCCGCGAGCCCGGCAGCACCCGGTCGCGCACCAATTCCGACATCGCGGAATCGGCCTGCATCTCGCCGTCGACCTGGATATCCGGTGCGCGCTTCTCGATCAGCCCGAGGGCATGGCGCATCTTCCGGGCCGAGGCGGAATCCGACTGGCCGAAATCGGAGTGGCTGAGGAGCGCGATCTTCGGCGTCAGCCCGAAGCGCGTCACGTGGTTCGCGCAGGCGATCGCCACCTCGCAGATCTCCTCCGCGGTCGGGTCGTGCCGGACATGGGTGTCGGCGAGGACGTAGGCCCCCTTCTTCGTGACGATCAGGCTCATCGCGGCGCACTCGGTCACGCCGGGATTGAGCCCGATGATGTCGCGGATCGCCCGCAGCCGCGTCTCGAACCGGCCCTCCAGGCCGCAGATCAGCGCGTCCGCCTCGCCGCGATGGACCGCGATCGCGCCGATCACCGTCGTGTTGGTGCGCACCACCGTGCGCGCGGCGTCCGGGGTGATGCCGCGGCGGCCGGCCACGTCGAGGTAGGTCTGCACGTATTTGCGGTAGCGCGGATCGTCCTCTGGATCGATCAGCTCGAAATCCTCACCGAGGCGCAGGGACAATCCGAAGCGCTTGAGGCGGGTCTCGATCACCCGCGGGCGGCCGACGAGAATCGGCTTGGCGACCCCATCCTCGACGATGGCCTGGACGGCGCGCAGTACCCGCTCGTCCTCGCCCTCGGCGTAGATGACCCGCTTCGGGTCCTCCTTCGCCTTCGAGAAGAGCGGCTTCATGATGAAGCCGGAGCGGTGCACGAACCGGTCGAGGGATTCGGCATAGGCCTGGATGTTGGCCACCGGCCGCCCGGCGACCCCCGAATCCATCGCCGCCTTCGCCACGGCCGGGGCGATGCGCAGGATCAGGCGCGGGTCGAACGGGCTCGGGATCAGAGAGCGGGGGCCGAAGGGCCGGGCTTCGCCGCCATAGGCGCGGGCCACGACGTCGGAGGGCGTCTCGCGGGCGAGCGCCGCGATCGCCTTCACGGCAGCCTTCTTCATCTCCTCGTTGATCGAGGTGGCACCGACGTCCAGCGCCCCTCGGAAGATGTAGGGGAAGCACAGGACGTTGTTGACTTGGTTCGGGAAGTCGGACCGCCCGGTGCAGATCATCGCATCGGGGCGCTTCTCCTGCGCGAGGTCCGGCATGATCTCGGGGTAGGGGTTGGCGAGCGCCATGATGAGCGGGTTCTCCGCCATCGATTCCAGGTATTCGGGCTTGAGGACGCCGCCCGCCGAGAGGCCGATGAAGACGTCCGTTCCCGCGATGACGTCGGCGAGCGTGCGCGCCTCGGTCTCCTGGGCGTAGACCTCCTTCCAGCGGTCCATCAGCTCGGTGCGGCCCTTGAAGACCACGCCCTTGATGTCGGTGACGGTGATGTTCTCGCGCTTGGCGCCGAGCGACACGAGGAGGTTGAGGCAGGCGATCGCCGCCGCGCCGGCGCCGGAGGTCACAATGCGGGCGTCCGCCAGTTGCTTGCCGGCGAGTTCGAGCCCGTTGAGCACGGCCGCCGCCACGATGATCGCGGTGCCGTGCTGGTCGTCGTGGAAGACCGGGATGTTCATCCGCGCCCGGCAGCGCTCCTCCACCTCGAAGCACTCGGGCGCCTTGATGTCCTCAAGGTTGATGCCGCCGAAGGTCGGCTCCAGCGCGCAGACCACGTCGACGAGCTTGTCGACATCGTGCTCGTCGACCTCGATATCGAACACGTCGATACCGGCGAACTTCTTGAACAAGACGGCCTTGCCCTCCATCACGGGCTTCGAGGCGAGCGGTCCGATATCGCCGAGGCCGAGCACGGCGGTGCCGTTCGAGAGCACGGCGACGAGGTTCTGGCGGATGGTCAGGGTCGCCGCTTCCTGCGGGTCGTCGTGGATCGCCATGCAGGCGGCGGCGACGCCGGGAGAATAGGCGAGGGCGAGGTCGCGCTGGTTGCCCAGCGGCTTGGTGGCCTGGATCTCGAGCTTCCCGGGACGGGGCAGACGGTGATAGACGAGCGCCCCGGATTTGAGATCCTCGGACATGTTGTCGGCCATGGCCCTCTCTCCCTGCTCGCCGCGTCTCGGCACGGTGCCTGCCCGCGCCGGGACGGGGCGCGCCGCTTGAAGGTTCTGTTGCACCGCTTGCGGAATGCGCGCAACCCGCACAACGAGACCCGCATCCACCTGCGCCGTCTCGTCCGGAAGCACGGTTTCTCCATCGGCGCCTATTCTTACGGGAGGCCCCGGGTGCGCTTCGCGAAGTCGGGGCGGCACCTGACGATCGGGCGCTATTGTTCCATCGCGGATGATGCCGAGATCCTGCTCGGCGGCGGCCACCGGACGGAGTGGATCTCCACCTATCCGTTCGCGGCGATGACGGCCCTCTGGCCGGACGTCGAGGCCCCTCAGGACTACCAAGTTTCCCGTGGCGACGTGGTGATCGGGCACGATGTCTGGCTGGGTTCCGGATGCCTGATCCTGCCCGGGGTCACGATCGGGCATGGGGCGGTGATCGGGGCGCGCGCCGTCGTCAGCCGCGACGTGCCGCCCTACGCGATCGTCGTCGGCAACCCGAGCCGGATCGCGCGCCATCGCTTCGATCCGGAGACGGTCGAGGCCCTGCTCGCCTGCGCGTGGTGGGACCTCCCGCCGGAGCGCGTCGCCTCCCTCGTCCCGCTGCTGCAATCGCCCCGGGCGGACGCGCTCATCGCGGCTCTCGGCGCCGTTGCAGGGCGGCCCTGAATCCCGTAGGCGCTGAAATCCGACGCAGACGAGACCAGCCCTATGTCCGACGCCACGCCCGACACGCCTCCGGACCGCCTCGCGGTCAATCCGAACAGCCCCTTCTACGACGAGAAGGCGCTGGAGCGCGGCGTCGGGGTGCGCTTCAAGGGCGTCGAGAAGACCAACGTCGAGGAATATTGCGTCAGCGAGGGGTGGGTGCGCCTCAGCGCCGGAAAGACCCTCGACCGCGCCGGCAACCCGATGACCGTGAAGCTCAAGGGAGCGGTCGAGCCCTATTTCCGCGACGGCTCGGCCGAGGGCTGATCCGCTCGCCTGCGCCGCTCGGCGTCGAAGTCCCGCATCGCGGCCGCGACGAGGGCCTCAACCTGGGCGGGCGTCCGCGGCTCGCGGATCACGAGGCTCGTCAGGATATCCCGGCGGCGGGCGCGTTGCAGCGCCGTGCGGGCGTGGTTCGATACCCGCACCAGCCACGCCTCTCCCGCGCGGGCGAGATAGAGGGTGTCGCCACGCTCGTTCCCGGCGCGCATCACGAAACCGTGCCCGCACAGGAGGCGCACGGCGAGGTTCCGCGCCGCGGAAGGGGGCAGCGCGGTCACGGGAGCCGCGCGGCCATCGACCTGCTCATCCGGCCAAGCCCTCCTTCGCGAGCGCGGTCTCGCCGCGCATGGCCGCGAGGGCGCCCGCGGCCGAGCCGGCATAGCGCTCGCACGATGCGCGGCGAAGCGCGATGCGCGACAGGGCGAGCTTCGCGCCGTTGACCGCGACGGTGCGCGGGCTCGGGTCCGGCAGCCCGTACTTGCGGCTGACATAGGCCCGCGACCAGGATTGGTGCCAGCGGGTGCGGAACACGCGGCCGGGTTCGGGAGCGGAGGAGCGGCCCCGTCCGTGGCTCGCCACGGCGGCATCGACGTGCACGAGTGCGCGGCCCGTATCCGCGACCCGGCGGCAGAGGTCGTCATCCTCGTAGAACAGGAAGATGTTCTCGTCGAAGCCGCCGAGGCCAAGGAAGAATTCGCGCTCTGCCATCAGGCAGGCCCCTGAGAGGAAGGGCGCGCAGACGTTGCCCTCCGGCAGGGCGAGGCGCCCCTTCGGGTTCGGCAGGTAGGGCGAGAGCAGCGAGCGGGGCTGGAAGAAGACGCGGCCGTCCGGCTCCACGAGGCGGGGGGCGAGGAGCCCGGCGTCCGGATAGGCGTCGGCGGCGCGCAGCAACGCGTCGGCCGCGCCGGGCTGAAGGACGAGATCCGGATTGAGGATGAGGATGCGCGCTGCATGCTCCGCTGCCTGCGCACCGATGTTGTTCGCACGGCCGAAGCCCTCGTTGCGCCTGTTGCGGATGACCAGGGCACCGGCGGCTTCCGCGATCCTCCCCGAGTCATCGCGGCTCGCATTGTCGACGACGATCGCCGGGACGTGCTCGGCGGCGAGCGCGGCGAGGCAGTCCGGAAGGGCGTGGGCGCTGTCGTGGGCGACGACGATCGCGACGAGGCTCGGCACGGTCACTCCCGGAGGCTTCCCGGATGGACGGTCCGGCTCGGCCCCAGCCGCCTTGATCCCTAGCGCAGCCCGAGCTGCGACGTGTCGATCAGGCGGTCGTTGACGAAGGTCAGGTTCAGATTGGCGCCGTAGCTTCCCCGCCCCATCCAGCTATAGGTCGACCGGCGCAGCGTGCCGACCTTCAGAGCAGTCTCCCGCCGCCCGCCGCAGCCGAGCCGCGCGCTGGCCTCGGCGTAACTGAAACCGGGCTTGAGCGCCCGATACTCGCCGAGCGTCGGGCGACAGGATTTCGGCTGGGCCGCCCCCGCCGGTGCCGGAAGGACGAGCACTGCGGCTGCGAGGAGGGCGAGGGGGCGGGCAGACGGCACGTGAGGCGGCATCGCGCAGACCCGGCGACCGGAGGCAGCCGGACGCGATCGCCCGGCTGCCTCCGAGATATCCGCGGTTCCGGCTACGGGCAGAGGCTCAGCCCTTCTTCTCGGGCAGGTTCAGGCGAATGTGAAGCTCGCGCAGCTGTTTCGGCGTCGCCTCCGAGGGGGCGCCCATCATCAGGTCCTCCGCGCGCTGGTTCATGGGGAAGAGCACCACCTCGCGGATGTTGGGCTCGTTGCACAGGAGCATGACGATACGGTCGACGCCCGGCGCGATGCCGCCGTGGGGCGGGGCGCCGAGGCGCAGCGCATTCAGCATGCCGCCGAACTTCGCCTCCAGCACATCGCGCCCGTAGCCGGCCAGCCCGAACGCCTTCTCCATGATCTCGGGCTTGTGATTCCGGATCGCGCCCGAGGACAGCTCGGTGCCGTTGCAGACGATGTCGTACTGGAACGCCTTGATGCCGAGGATCGTCGCCTCGTCCTCCGCCCCGAGCTTCAGGAAGGCGTCATGGTCGAAGTTCGGCATCGAGAACGGGTTGTGCGAGAAGTCGATGCGCTTCTCCTCCTCGTTCCACTCGTACATCGGGAAATCGGTGATCCAGCAGAAGGCGTACTGATCCCTGTCCGAGAGGTTCAGCTCGTCGCCGATGCGGATGCGGGCCTTGCCGGCGAGCGCGGCCGCCTTCGGCTCAGGGCCGGCGGAGAAGAACACGGCGTCGCCCGCCTTCGCGCCGGCCTTCACGGCGATGCGCGCCTGGATCTCGGCGGGGATGAACTTGGCGATCGGGCCCTTGCCGGAGAGCTGGCCGGCCTCCTCCTCGAACACGATGTAGCCGAGCCCGGGCGCGCCTTCCGAGCGGGCCCAGTCGTTCAGCTTGTCGAAGAAGGAGCGGGGCTGGCCCGTGGCACCCGTCGCGGGGATGGCGCGCACCACGCCGCCCGACTTGATGACGCCCTTGAACGCCTTGAACTCGACCGAATCCTCGCCGAACTCGTCGGTGACGTCGGCGATGATCAGCGGGTTGCGCAGATCCGGCTTGTCGACGCCGTACTTCATCATGGCGTCGGCGTAGGTGATGCGCGGGAATTCCGCCGTCACGCGCTTGCCCTCGGCGAACTCCTCGAAAACCCCTCGCAGCACCGGCTCGACCGCCTGGAACACGTCCTCCTGCGTGACGAAGCTCATCTCGATGTCGAGCTGGTAGAACTCGCCGGGGCTGCGGTCGGCGCGCGCATCCTCGTCGCGGAAGCAGGGCGCGATCTGGAAATAGCGGTCGAAGCCCGCGATCATCGTGAGCTGCTTGAACTGCTGCGGCGCCTGCGGCAGCGCGTAGAACTTGCCCGGGTGGACGCGGGAGGGCACGAGGTAATCGCGGGCCCCTTCCGGCGACGAGGCCGTCAGGATCGGGGTCTGGAACTCGAAGAACCCGCCCTCGCGCATCCGGCGGCGGAGCGAATCGACGATCGCGCCGCGCTTCATGATGTTGGCGTGGAGCTTGTCGCGCCGAAGATCGAGGAAGCGGTACTTGAGCCGCGTCTCCTCCGGATATTCCTGGTCGCCGAAGACGGGGAGCGGCAGCTCGGCGGCGGCGCCCAGCACTTCGAGATCGTCGATGTAGACCTCGACCGCGCCGGTGGGCAGCTCAGCGTTCTCGGTGCCCGCGGGCCGCGTGCGCACGCGCCCGTCGATGCGGATCACCCACTCGGAGCGCACGCTCTCGGCGGCCTTGAACGCCTTGGAATCGGAATCCACCACGCATTGCGTCAGGCCGTAATGGTCGCGCAGATCGATGAAGAGCACGCCACCGTGGTCGCGGATGCGGTGGCACCAGCCGGACAGGCGGACGGTCCCGCCGACGTCGGACGGGCGGAGCTGCCCACAGGTATGGGTACGATAACGGTGCATGGCGGACTTCTTCGGGTGGGAGGCCGGCACCATTCACGCGGGGGGAGGGAAGTCAAGCGGAAGGCTCCGCGAAGCCGGAAGACCCGCGCCATGCGTACGGGCCAGCCCTTCCGATTCGCACCCGGCGATCCCATATAAGTCCCATGAACATGCACGCTTTTTTCGCCTCCGCGGCTGCCCCGGGCGGGCAGGCCGACGAGGCCTTTCCGGAGGCGCGGCCCGAGCCTCGTCCGGCCGAGCGGCAGGAAGGCGCGTGGCGCGTCCTGCCGCTCGAAGGAAGCTTCGAGCTCGTCTACGAGGATGGGAACGGCGCGTGGAGCGCGCGCCGGCTGGAGGCGCGCGAGCTGAAGCTCGGCCCCGGCCGGACGCTCATCGGCGGCATCGACCGCGGGCGCGGCGGCTATCGCGGTTTCCGGGTCGACCGGATCCGTCGGCTGACCGACGGGGCGACCGGGCAGCGCGTCGAGGCCGGCATCCTCGACCTGCTCCTCGCTCGGGCCGAGGCGCAGCGCCGGGAGCGGTCTGCGGCGATGCGACGCCTGAAGAGCCGCCCGGGGCGTCAGGCGGCCTGACGGACGCGCTTGAAATTGCGGGGACTTCGCGCGCGCCGCGCCTCCCTTTCCCGACAAACCTTCGATATAGCCGGGCCATGGACCTGATCGCCACCACGTCGGCGCTCGCCGACGCCTGCACCCGCCTGGCCGCACAGCCCTTCGTGACCGTCGACACGGAGTTCATGCGCGAGACCACGTACTATCCGAAGCTCTGCCTGATCCAGATGGCGGGGCCGGACGGCACGGCGGTGCTCGTCGACCCGCTGGCGCCCAAGATCGACCTGAAGCCCTTCGTCGACCTGATGGCCGACGAGGGCGTGGTGAAGGTGTTCCACTCGGCCCGGCAGGATCTCGAGATCATCTGGATGCTGGGCGAGATCCTGCCGCACCCGTTCTTCGACACGCAGGTCGCGGCCATGGTCTGCGGCTACGGCGACTCGGTCTCCTACGAGCAGCTCGTCAACGACGTGGCCAAGGCCAAGATCGATAAGTCGTCCCGCTTCACCGACTGGTCCCGGCGGCCGCTCTCGGACGCTCAGCTCGCCTACGCCCTATCCGACGTGACGCATCTCGTGAAGATCTACGAGGTGCTGGCGGGGCAGCTCGTCGAGACCGACCGTGGCGCGTGGCTCGACGAGGAGATGGGCGTGCTCACCTCGCCCGAGACCTACCGGGCCGACCCTGCCCAGGCCTGGCGCCGGCTCTCCGGGCGGATGCGCAAGCCCCGCGAGATCGCGGTGCTGATGGAGGTTGCCGCCTGGCGCGAGCGCGAGGCGCAGACCCGCAACGTCCCGCGGGGACGGATCCTCAAGGACGAGGCGGTCATCGACGTCGCCACGTCCGCCCCCCGCAGCGTCGAGGCGCTGAGCCGCCTGCGCTCGATCCCCGCCGGCTTCGAACGCTCGCGCACGGGCGCCGAGATCCTCGCCGCGGTCGAGCGGGGTTTCGCCCGCGACACCGGCGAGATCGCCATGCCCGAGCGCAGCCGCGGGCGCGGCGGCGGCGGCAATGGTGCCCTCGTCGAGTTGCTCAAGGTGCTGCTCAAGGCCGTCTGCGAGGCGGAAGGCGTGGCCCCGAAGATCATCGCGACCGTCGACGATTTGGAGGCACTCGCGGACGACGACGAGGCCGACGTGCCGGTCCTGCACGGCTGGCGTCGCGGGCTGTTCGGCGAGAAGGCCCTCGCCCTGAAGAGCGGGCGCCTCGCCCTCTCGATCGAGCGAGGGCGCGTGGTCGTTCGCGACGTGGGATGATCTCGCTCATTCTTGAGGATCATTCGGGCCTTCGGGACCGGTGACCGGTTGCGGTGCCGGGATTAATCGGCAAGTTGATTGCCGGAACGTCCCGCACCTCTCCCGCGTATCCCGGCCCGATGTACGAACCGAACGAAGTCCTGCAGACGCTGACGGGACGCGGCCACGTCTCTGCCGTGGGCTGCGAACCCGTCCGGGTGCGCTACAGGGTGGTGATCGAGCGCCGCCAGGGCAGCATCGTCGCCCACGGCACCCTGGTCGGCAGCCCCGTCGGATTGCGCCCGATCTGGCTGGAGCCGGATTCCGTGCTGCGCCTCAAGAACGGCCGGCGCATCGACATCGCGCTGACCGACCTCGTGGGCGACGTCGCGGAGTTCGAGAGCACGGGGCTGCTGAGCGGCCTCTGAGCGTCCGAGGGAAGGGCGCGGCACGTCGAGCGGCTCACGCGGGGTGCAGCCCCGCTGAATCTTGACCTTCACCCGCGATCGGGTCTCTACCTCGGCGCGGAAGATTGTATTCAATCTGAACCCGACAGGCGCGCCGGGGACGGTGCGAGGAGCCGCGATGGGCAAGCCCATATCCCTTTCCGTGAACGGCCGCGCCGTCACCGTCTCTCCCGACGATCCGGATACCCCTCTCCTCTACGTGCTTCGCAACGAGCTGGAGCTGCGTGGTCCGCGCTTCGGCTGCGGCCTCGGCCAGTGCGGCGCCTGCACGGTTCACGTCGACGGACAGGCTGTCCGCTCCTGCACGACTCCGCTCTCGGCGCTGCAGCCGGGGCAGAAGGTCGTGACGCTTGAGGGTCTCGCGACGAGCGGCACGCCGCATCCGCTGCAGGCGGCCTTCGTGGAAGAGCAGGCGGCCCAGTGCGGCTACTGCATCAACGGCATGATCATGCAATCGGCCGCGCTGCTGGCGCAGAACCCGAAGCCGAGCCGGGCCGAGATCCTGCAGGCACTCGCCGGCAATCTCTGCCGCTGCGGTACGCATCTGAGAATCGTGCGCGCGGTCGAGCGCGCCTCGGCGAGCCTGTAGGGGAGGGGACGATGGTCGCGATGAACCTCTCCCGCCGCGCGCTCCTAAAGGGCAGCGCCCTCGTCGTCGGCTTCGCCCTGAGCGGTCAGGGCCCGGCGCACGCCGCCTCGGCGACCGCGCCCTCCAAGCCCGTCTCGCCGGAGGAGGTCGACGCCTTCCTGGCGCTCAGCCGCGACGGCTTCGCCACCATCTATTCCGGCAAGGTCGATCTCGGCACGGGCGTGCGGACGGCCCTGATCCAGATGGCGGCCGAGGAGCTCGACCTGCCCCTCGACCACGTCACCCTCGTCCAGGGGGACACGGCGCTCACCCCCGACCAAGGTCCCACCTACGGCAGCCTGTCGATCCAGAACGGCGGCATGCAGATCCGCCTCGCCTGCGCCACCGCGCGCCGCCAGATCCTGACGCTCGCCGCCGAGCGCCTCGGCCGCAAGCGCGAGGACCTCGAGACCGAGGCCGGGATCGTGCGTCCGAAGGGAGGCGGAGAGGGCGTCGCCTACGGCGAGCTCCTGAAGGACGGACGCTTCTCCCTCAAGGTCGACAAGGAGGCCGCGCCGAAGGACCCGGGGAGCTACACCCTGGTCGGCCGGTCCGTGCAGCGCCTCGACATCCCGGAGAAGATCGCCGGACGCTTCGCCTACATGCAGGATTTCCGGCTCCCCGGCATGCTGCACGGGCGCGTGGTGCGCCCGCCGGCGATCGGGGCGCAGCTCCAGAGCGTCGACGAGACCTCGGTACGCGACGTGCCGGGCCTGATCCGGATCGTGCGCGAGGGCAACTTCCTCGGTATCGTCGCCCGCACCGAGTGGGCGGCGATCAAGGCCGCGCGCCAGGTCCAGGCGCGCTGGTCGGAAGCCGAGGAACTGCCCGACCAGGCTCGCCTCTGGGAGCACGTCCGCGGCACCCGAATCGTCAAGGACGACGTCACCATGAATGTCGGCGACGCCGTCGGTTCTCTTCCGGGCGAGGGCAGGATACTCAAGGCGACCTACGACTTCGCCATCCAAACGCACGGCTCGATCGGCCCCTCCTGCGCGGTGGCGATGCTGAGCGAGGGCAAGCTCAGCGTCTGGACGGCGTCGCAGATGACGCACGCCCTCCGCAAGCAGCTCGCCGCGATGATGGGCCTGCCCCTCGACGACGTGCGCTGCATCTACATCGAGGGCTCGGGCTGCTACGGGCGAAACGGGCACGAGGACGCGGCGGGCGATGCGGCGCTGCTCGCCCGCGCAGTCGGCCATCCGGTGCGGGTGCAATGGTCGCGGGCCGACGAGCATGGCTGGGACCCGAAGGGGCCGCCGACCCTGATCGATCTCTCCGCCCGCCTGGACGGGGAGGGGAACGTCGCGGCCTGGGCCTCCGAGTTCTTCATCCCCGACGGCGCGGCCGGCAACGTGCCGCTCGTGGCCGCGAGCCTCGCGGGCCTGCCGCACGAGACGAACAACGCGCCCGGGAACATCATCCACAATTCCGGGGTGCCGTACGCCTTCCCCAATGTGCGCACGGTCTGCCACCGGCTCGCCGAGACGCCGCTGCGTCCCTCCTGGATCCGGACGCCGGGGCGGATGCAGAACACCTTCGCCAACGAATCCTTCCTGGACGAACTCGCCGCCGCCGCAGGCGTCGACCCGCTGGAATTCCGGCTGCGCAGCCTGAGCGACGAGCGCGGGATCACGGTGCTGCGACGGGCCGCGGCCCTCGCGAACTGGGACAGCCGGCCCTCGCCGCGCCAGCAGGAGGGCGAGATCCTGCGCGGGCGCGGCCTCTCCTACGTGAAGTACGAACTCTACCGGACCTACGTGGCGGCCGTCGCCGAGGTGGAGGTCGAGCGCCGGACCGGCGCCATCCGGGTCACCCGGTTCTGCGTGGCGCAGGATTGCGGCCAGATCATCAACCCGGACGGGGTGCGCAACCAGATCGAGGGCAACATCATCCAGACGGTCAGCCGCACGCTCAAGGAGGAGGTCACCTTCGACCGCTCCCGCGTGACGAGCCTCGACTGGGAGAGCTACCCGATCCTCACCTTCCCCGAGGTGCCGGAGATCGCGATCGACCTGATCGACCGGCCGCGCGACAAGCCGTGGGGTGCCGGCGAACCCTCGGCCGCCATCGTCTCCTCCGCGATCTCGAACGCCGTGTTCGATGCGAGCGGCGCGCGCCTGCGCTCAGCGCCGTTCACGCCCGACAAGGTGAAGGCCGGCCTCCAGCGCACCTGACGCGCTGAGTCGCGCCGAAACCGCTCTCACGAGGTACTGAGGCGACGGCTCGCGGTCCGCTCCTCCACAGGTCCTTGGGAGAATGGGCTCGGTTCGAGCGCGCGACGTGTCTGCGCCGTCTCGCCGCAGAGGGCCGCCAAACGCCCCGGTCGCGACCGTCCGACGCGATTGGCGGGCCTCTGCGGGTCCCGAACGCAAGCTTGGGCATTTTGCAATGCATTCTTTGCCGAACTCTCCTGAACGCGGCCGGTGCCTCCGCGGCGGGCACGCCTCCCTCGCACCGAGCATGGCGGTGTCGCTTTCGCGTCTCGTCCATGCAGCATCGTCATGAGCCGAGGCTGGGGAACTGAAAAGTAACTTTGTAGGGCAAGACTTTTGTTTTGCACTGCAACAATTCGTATTGCAGAGCGATAGACGATCGATCCCCCGCGCGCGGGTCACTAGGACTTGAACGGGACCCGTTTTTGGAGCCCGCAAGCGAGTTGACGGCGGCCAAATTTTTCTTAGAGTTCGTTCAAGCTTCGGTTTCGAGGAGGTCGCCAAAGGGATGGTGGCTTCTGGCTCGGTGGCCTTGCGGCCCCCGACTCAACTGCCCGCTATCGGAGCTTTGATCCCTGTCGCAAACAACAGGTCAGGTCCTCCTTCGTAATCAGAAAGATTGCGCGCGGGGATTTAAGATCTGTCGGAGGAATCCATGAGAGCGGTCCATCTTCTCGCACTCGGTGCTGGCATGGCGGCTGCGGCCCCGGCCATCGCCAACGAAAACCTCATCAAAGAAATCAACAATCCTGCTCAGCAGGTGCTTCAGACGGTTGACTACGCCAACACCCGTTACTCGAAGCTCGACCAGATCAACGCCGGCAACGTCAAGAACCTCCAGGTCGCCTGGACCTTCTCGACCGGCGTGCTGCGCGGCCACGAGGGCTCCCCGCTCGTCGTCGGCAACATGATGTACGTGCACACCCCCTTCCCCAACCTCGTCTACGCGCTCGACCTCGACCACGACGCCAAGATCGTCTGGAAGTACGAGCCCAAGCAGGACCCGTCCGTGATCCCGGTCATGTGCTGCGACACGGTCAACCGTGGCCTGGCCTATGCCGACGGCGCCATCCTGCTGCACCAGGCCGACACCACCCTCGTCTCGCTCGATGCCAAGTCGGGCAAGGTGA
>NZ_SMNT01000031.1 GCF_004348265.1 Methylobacterium segetis | reverse complement strand
TCGGCCCGGGGCGGCGTCCGCGAGACGCGCCCTAGAACGGGTAGCGGATGCCGCCGTTGATCGAGTAGCCGTCCAGCCGCTCGCCGAACCGCACGTCGCCGCGCACGTAGCCCAGAAGGTCCGTGCCCAGAAGCTGGCCCGTGATGCCTACCCCCACCTGGCCGAACGTCCCGATCCGGTTCGTCAGGATCGGCACGAAGAACGCCGAACTGCCCTGCTGAACCGCCGCCAGGCTCGCCGTCGGGATGAAGCGCGAGGCCGCGTTGCCCGCAAACTCGTTCCACACGCTCGCCGTCGCAAACGGCTGCAGCGCCAGCGCCTCGCCCGCCACCAGCGTCGTGCCCACCCGGAACCCGACCCGGCCCAGGATGCTCTCGATCGGCTGGAAGCCCAGCACGCCCCCCGTCACCGCCAGGCTCCCCACCCGCGTCTCGGTGTAGCTGATCGAGCCCGACGGCTCCAGGAAGTAGGCCTGCTCGCCCCCGAACAGGCCCGGCAGGTCGAACCGGTAGCCCGCCGAGGCCGCGATCGTGTCCGACCCGATCGGCAGGCGCCCCTGCGGCGCCGTCACCGCCACGTCGCTGATCCGCGCCTCGTAGAAGTCGTGCCGCCACGACACGTCCGAGGTGAACGGGCCGCTCGTCACCGCCGCGTAGGCCCCGAAGAACGGCACCCGGAACTGGCCCGAGGCCTGCGAGGACACCAGCTCGCGCCCGTCCGCGTAGACTTCGCCGCCCGTCAGGCCCAGATGCAGGTTGTAGCCGCTGTTGGCGATGTTGAAGACCGCCACGTCGCCCCCGAGCTGGAACCCGGCAAACCCGATCCGGGTCCGGTTCTGCCCCGTCAGCGTCGCCCCGCCGCCGAAATCCGCCGTGCTGGCGCTGCGGATCGTGGTCTCGCCGCCCGAGCCGCGCGCCCACAGGCCGAGCCCGTAGGTGTCGGGCAGGATGCCCGAGACCTCCGCCTCCGCCGCCACCGGCGCGGCCGCCGCCTGCCGGTTGAGCTGCGCCCAGCTCTTGTCGCTGCTCGTCACCCCGACGCTGCCGGTGGCCTGCTGCTCGCACAGCTTGGCCTCCCGGAACGCCTCCGTGCAGATCCGGTGCTCGGCCGGGCCGCTGATGAAGGCGCTGATCGACTGGAAGAAGCCCACGTTCAGCGAGGTGATCATCCCGGTGATGCCCGAGACCGAGGCCGCCGCCTGGCCCGGGTTGATCCGCGAGACGATCTCGTAGGAGCCGGCCGAGCCGGGGCTCGCCTGCAGGGCGTAGGTGATGAACCCGCTCGTCGGCAGCGGCGTGGCCGGGTCGACCTGCAGCTGGCCCGCCCCGCCGCCCGCCTGCACCACCGGGATCGGCGTGGTGAAGAAGGCCAGCCGCGGGCTGACGTAGTTCAGGCTGAGCAGGCTGGCGCCGCCGTTCGCGCCCGCGATCGCCAGCACGTCGCCGCGCTGGCCGGCATCGGTGCGCGACAGGTCGACGTCGATGGCGATCCGCGAGCCGGCGCTGCCGGCATAGCTTCCCGTCAGCGCCAGCCGGTCCGTGGTCAGCCCGTTCTGAAGGCTGATCCGGCCCGTCCCCAGGTTGTTGAAGGTGGAGGCCCCGAGCGAGCCGTTGAAGCCGCCCGTGCCCGGGATGCCCACCGTCCCGGCGTTGTTGAAGCTGCTGATCGGGCCGCCGAGGCTGGCGTTGAGCAGCACCGAGCCGCCGGCCTGGTTGTTGAACGCCTCGAGCCCGTTCAGCGTGCCGCCGGCCGCGCTCACCTCGAACAGGCCGGCATTGTTGATCGTGTCGGTGCCCAGGAGGTTGCCGGTGCCCTGGTAGGTCCAGCGCCCGGTCGCGGTGTTGTTGAAGGTCGCCGTCGTGCCCGCCGCGGAGGAGACGTAGCCGTTGAAGGTCCGGCCCGAGGTGTTGTTGGCGGTGAGGCTGCCCGCGGCGACGTCGATGACGAGGCCGCCGGAGCCGATCGTGCCGGCATTGTCGAGGGTGGCGCCGCCCGCCGCCGTGCGCAGGCTGACGCCGTCGCGCAGGACGGCGCCGGCGGTGTTGGTGATCTGCGCCACGCCCGCGAGGGTGAGCAGGCCGGTGACGGTGCCGGTGTTGACGAAGGTCGGCGTGGTCAGCGTGCCCGTGGCCGTGAGCGCCGCGTTGTTGGTGAAGGAGGTCGTCGCCGCGACCGGGCCGGCCGCGGTGAAGCTGCCGTTGTTCACCGTGGTCGCGGTGTTCAGCGCGCCGGCGCTCTGCGTGAAGGTGGCGGTGGCCGCGTTGGTGAAGGTCCCGGCGCCGATCGTGCCGCCGGTCTGGGTGAGCGTCGCGGCGGCCGCGTTGGTCAGGCTCGGCGTGTTGAGCGTGCCGTCCGAGACCGTGAAGCGGCCGTTGTTGGTGATGGCGCTGGAGGCGGTGAGCGCCCCGGCGCTGGTGAGGCTGGCGTTGTTGGTCAGGGTCGCGGTGGTCACCTGGCCGCCGGCCGCGATCTGGAAGCCGGCGTCGTTGAGGATCGCCGACGAGCCGTTGATGAGGCCGGTTGCCGAGACCGCGAGCGTGCCGGCCTGGATCTGCGTGGCGCCGCCGTAGGTGTTGTTGCCCGACAGCGTGAAGGTGCCGGCGCCCTGCTTCGTCAGGGCGGTGCCGCCGCCGGCGATCTGGCCGGCATAGTCCGAGCTCGTGCCGTCGCCGCCGGTGCTCAGGGTTCTGCCGTTGCGGATCAGGGCCGCGGCGGTGCTGCCGGCGAGCGAGCCGATCGTCAGGCTGTTGGTGCCCAGATCGACGGTGCCGTCGTTGGTGAGCCGGGTGAGGCCGGTGAGCCCGCCGGTGAGGGTGAGGGTGCCGGTATTGGCGAAGCTGCCGTTGGCCTGGCCGCGGGCGTTGACGGTGCCGGCATTGCTGATGCCGCCGTCGATGCGGCTGTTGGTGGTCAGGGTGCTGCCGGCCGCGACCGTGGCGCCGCCGACGATCAGGCCGTCGTTCGTGGTGGTGCCGGCATTGTTGATCAGGCCGCCGGCGACGGTGCCGGCAGCGGTGTTGGCGAAGGTGCCGGTGTTCGTCACGCCGCCGTTGATGGCGCCATTGTTGGTGGCGCCGCCGGCATTGGTGAGCCGCCCGGCCACGCTGCCGGTGTTGGTGAAGGTGCCGGTGTTGCCGACGTTGCCGTTGATGGCGCCATTGTTGGTCGAGGTGCCGGCGTTGGCGTGGTCGGCGTTCACCGTGCCGTTGTTGAGGAAGGTCGCGCCCGCATTGTTGGTGACGCCCGAGGCGAGGCTTCCACCCGCGGCCAGGACGAGGGTGCCGGCTTGGTTGAGGGTGCCGCCGGTGAAGGTGTTGGCGGCGCTGAGGGTGAAGGTGCCGGTGCCGGTCTTGGCGAGGCCGCCCGCGCCGCCGATGACGCCGGCGAAGGTGGTGCTGGAATTGTCGGCGCCGGTGGTCAGGACCTGACCGGCCGCGATCGCCACCGTGCCGCCCGCCGCGCCGCCCCCGGCCAGCGAGCCGATCGTCTCGGAATTCGTGACGAGCAGACGCGCGCCGGCGACGTTGTCGAGCAGGACGGCGCTCTGATTGGCGATGGCTTGCCCGCCCTGCACCTCAAGCGTGCCGGCGCTGATGCGGGTCTGCCCGGTGAAGGTGTTGTTGCCCGCGAGCACGAGCGTGCCCGCCCCGATCTTGCGCAGGCCGATCGTCGCGGCGGTGCCGCCGAGCTGCGTCTCGATCCGGGAGCTCACGCCGCCATCGACGTTGATGAAGCTCTGGGTCGGCGTCGAGACGGGATCGCCGGCGAGGTTGATCGTGCCGCCGGTCAGCCTGTAGCCGTCGACGGTGAATTGCAGGCCCTGGACGTTCTGCGTGCCCGCCACGGTGACGGTGCCGGCCGTGCCGCCGAAGATGCCGACGCCCGAGCGCCACTGGTCGTTGATCTGCCCGCCCGGCAGCGTCGTCCAGTTGGTGTTGGTCGCGTTCCAGGTGCCGGTGCCGCCCTGGCCGCCGGCGGCCGCGCCGGTGGTGTCGGCGCCGTCCCAGAACTGCACGGACTGGCCGCCATTGCTGAGGAGCACGTTCACCTGGGTCGGGATGGTCGTGTAGACGAGGGCCGTCGAGCCCGGGGCGGCGTTCACCGTGGCGAAGCTGCCGCTCACCGTGCCGGCCGGATTGACCTGCGCGTAGTTGAACAGGCGGTAGGAGCCGGAGACGAGGGGGTTGGCCGGCGTGCTGGTATCGACGAGGGTGAGGGTGCCGCCGAGGGTGAGGTTGCCGCCCACGTTGATGAGGTCGTTGCTGGCGCCGCCGACGACACCACTGGCGCCGAGCTCGAACAGCGAGGTCGATCCGGCGTTGAGGGTGTAGTTGCCGGCGACCGTGAGCGTGCCGGGCGAGTTGCCGGCCGAGACGGTGCCGCCGTTGTTGACGACGACCGAGCCGGCAACGGTGCCCGAGCCGTGCAGGGTGCCGCCGGTGTTGACGGTGACGGTGGCGCTGTTCGTCGCCGTGTCGCCGAACACGCCGTTGATGGCGAGCGTGCCGCCATTCACGTTGGCCGTCATGCCGGCAAGCGGCGCCACCGTCTGCCCGGTGAGCGTCCAGGTGCCGGTGTCGAGCTTGTTGAACGTGCCCGCGCCGCTCACCGTCCCGAGAGCCAGCGTGCCGGCCACGCCGTTGGCCGCCGTGCCGTCACCGGTGCCGCGCAGGGACAGCGTGTTGCTGCCACCGCCGAGGCTGATCGCGCCGAAGCTCGCCGCGCCGAAGGTTCCGGCCGCGCGCAGGGTGATCGTGTTCGCCCCGCCGAGGACCGGGTCGGCCAAAGTCACCGCGTTCGTGTTGGCCGTGCCCGTGCCGGTGTAGAGCGCGACGGTGTCGTTGCCGCCGCCGAGCGCGATGCCGCCCGTCACCGTCGACCCGGCGTAGAGGTTGATCGTTGAGGCGTTGTTCGTGCTGTTGATGGCGTTCGGCGTGCCGGAGCCGGCCGCGATCGTCCCGTAATTGTCGACCGTCGAACCGGCGGCCCCGTTGAGCTGGATGCCCTGCGCGAAGGCAGTGTTGCCGCCGCCCTGGATCGTCGCGCCGTTGGCGTTGACGATGGTGAACAGGCCCGAGCCTCCGGCGCCGCCCACGCCGACGCCGCTCGTCGCGGAGATCGAGCCGGCATTGACGAGGCTGATCGTGTTCCCCTGGTTGGCGCCGGTGCCGGCATAGAGGCCGGCACCGCCACCCGTCACCGATCCACCCGCGCGGTTGACGAGAGTCGTGGCGATCCCCGTCCCGACCGACTGACTGCCGTTCGTGCCGCCCGCGATCGTTCCCGCATTGTCGACCGTCAGCGTGCCGCTGGTGACCTGGACGCCGCCGAGCCCGCTCCGGATCACGCCGCCGGCCTGGTTGGTCACCGCGCCGCCGGCCCTGAGCTGGATGCCCGCGACGCCGCCCGGCGTGACCACGCCGGTCGCTTCATCGTAGGAGCCCGAGGCGATCGTGCCCGCGTTGGTGATCCGGTCGCCCGCATTCGAGCCCACCGCGCCGTACTGGCCGACGATCTTGCCGCCCGCGGCGTTGGTCAGGGTCAGCACGCCGCCGCCGTCGCTGCCGACGCCGTAGCCGTTGCCGGAATTGAGGGCGTTCTGCCCGTAGATGACGCCGGTTCCGGCATTCGTGACGGTGAGCGCGCCCGTGCCGTGCTGGGTCACGCCATCGAAATTGTCGCCCTTGATCAGGCCGGCATTGTCGACCGTGAGCGCCCCTGCGACTCCGCTGGTGTTCTGGATGACGGCGCTGCCGAGACCCTCGATCCTCGCTCCCGCGGCGTTGACGACCGTCGTGGCCACATTCGTGCTGGTCAGGATGGCGTTGGAACCCGGGCCGCCGGTGACGGTGACGGTGCCCTGGTTGGTGAACCGGCCGCCGTTCAGGAGGATGCCGTCGCCTGCGACGGCGGCGACGTAGCTGCCGCTGAGCGTCACGTTCGAGGCGTCCGCGACGGTGAATCCGCCGGTCTGCCGCAGCGCGCCCGACAGCGTGATCAGGTCGTTGGCGCCGGTTGCGCCGCGCACGGTGAGCGCGCCAGCGCCCGAGACGGCGTTGCCGAAGGTGAGCGTGCCGGAGCGGTTGAGCTCCAGGGTGGCGCCGCCCGCAACGCTCACAGGCGAGGCCGCGGCGAGCGCGCCGGTGGTGCCGCCATTGCCGATCCGAAGCGTGCCGGCCGAGATCGTGGTCGCGCCGGTGTAGGTGCTGGCGCCGGTCAGCGTCAGCGTGCCCGCCCCGAGCTTGGTGAGGCTGCCCCCCGGCGAAGTCAGGCCGGTGGCGTAGGTGACGGCCTGCCCGTTCGTGTCGATCCGGTAGGCTTGGTTGGCCGCCGTCGAGAAGCGGGCGGAATAGTCGGTGGTGTTGACCGCGCTGTATTGCAGCGTGCCGCCCGTGAAGGCGAGCGGACCGGTCGTGCCGATCGCGTTGGCGCTGCCGACGTTGAGCGTGCCGGCGGAGAAGACGGTGCCGCCGCTGTAGCCGTTGTTGCCGGTGAGAACCAGCGTACCGTCCCCGAGCTTGGTCAGCCCCACCGTCGCGGAGCCCACCAACGTGCTGGCGATAGTCGTGCTCACGCCCGCGTCGACGGTGATGAAGCTGTTGGGGTCCGAAGCGTTGAAGGGGTTGCCCGTCAGGTTGAGCGAGCCGCCGGCGACCTGATAGCCGGTCGTGCCGAATTGCAGGCCCTCAACGCTCTGCGTGCCCGTCACGGTGACGGTGCCGGCCGTGCCGCCAAAGATGCCGACGCCCGAGCGCCACTGGTCGTTGATCTCCCCGCCCGGCCGCGTCGTCCAGTTGGTAGCGTTGGAGGTCCAGGTGCCGGTGCCGCCCCCGTCACCGGTGGTCCCGCCGGTGGCGTCGCCGCCGTCCCAGAATTGCGTGACCTGAGTGCCGTTGCGCACCAGCACGTTCACTTGATTCGGGATCGTCGCGTAGACCTCCGCGTTCGAGCCGCTGGCCACCGTGACGGTGTCGAAGGCACCGGTGAGGGTGCCGCCGGCATTGTTCTGGTTGTAGTTGAACAGTCGGTAATAGCCCGTGACGATGGGCGTGGCGGGGCTGGCGGTGTTGACGAGTTGCAGCGTGCCGCCGAGCGTGAGGTTGCCGCCGACATTGATCAGGTCGTTGCTGGTCGAGGCACCGTTCGGGCCGCCGACCACGCCCGACGAGCCCATCTCGAACAGCGAGGTCGAATTCATACCGAGCGTGTAGTTGCCGGCAACGTTCATGGTGCCGGGCGAGTTGCCGGCCGAGACGATGCCGCCGCTGCCGACGACCACTGACCCGGCGATGGTGCCCGAGCCGTGCAGGGTGCCGGCCGTATTGACATTGATGGTGGCGGTGCGGCCGACGGTGTCGCCGAACACGCCGTTCACGGCGAGCGTGCCGGCGGTGACGTTGGCGGTGCCCGTGAACTGGCCGTTGCCGGCGCTGTTCGTGCCCGTCAGCGTCGTGGTGCCGGTGCCGATCTGGTTGACGATGCCCGAACCGGTGATCGTGCCGCCGAAGGTGTAATTGGCCGCAATGGTCCGGTTGAAGGCGAGCGTCCCGCCCGTCGTCGCGACGGTGCTGAAGACGGTGCCGGCCGCGTCCTGGCCGATCCGGCCGGCATCGCCACCGGCCGTGCCGTCGCCGATCTGGAGGGTGCCGCCCGAGATCGTGGTCGCGCCCGTGTAGGTGTTGGCGCCCGTCAGCGTCAGCGTGCCAACCCCGGTCTTCGTCAGCGCGGTGGTGCCGGCGCCGTTCCGGATGATGCCGGAGAAGGTCGGCGACTGATTCAAGCCGCCGGTGCTCAGCGTGGCGGCGGCGCCCGAGTTGGTCACCGTGCCCGCGCCCGCGAGCGATCCGATCGCCTCGTTGAACCCGCCCAGATCGAGCGTCCCGTTGGTGTTCACCGTCACGGCGCTATTCGCGCTGAAGCTGTTGGGGGCTCCGCCCCGCAGCGTGCCCCCGCTGATCGTGGTGGCGCCCGAGTAGGTGCTCGTGCCGGAGAGCGTCTGCGTGCCGGTTCCGAGCTTGGTCAATGCCAGGACGCCGACCTGATTGTCGTCGCTTGAGCGGGAGGCGAGCGGCGCGTTCTGGATGATGCCGCCGAACGAGGCGTCGCTGTTGCCGGTGCCGATCGTCGTGGTGCGCGCGACGCCACCGAAGCCGCCCTGCAGGGTGCCGTTGCCGGTCAGCCCGTCGACGAAGATGGCCCCCTCGATGCCGTCGAAGATGGCGCCCGTGGCGATGTTCAGGCTGCCTTGGTTGTTGGTCCAGATGCCGTTGCCGCTGCTGCTGCCGCGGAGCAGGCCGGCCTGCACATCGATCACGCCACCGACCGACTGCTGGATGACGGTCTGGCCAGCCCCGCTGCCGAACCGGACCTCGCCCGCGCCGGTCTTCTCGATCCGGCCCGCGCCGGTGAAGGTGTTGACACCCTGAAGGAAGCCGCCGTTGAGCTCGACCACCGCGCCCGAGGCGATGTCGACCGTGCCGGTGCCGAACACCGTGCTGGTGACGCCGCCGGTGACCCGCTCGATCAACCGGCCGGCGAGGACGTTGGTGGTGAGCGCGCCGCCGTAGCCGCCCGTCAGCACGAAGGTGCCGGAATCCTGCTTGTTGAGTGTCGTGGCGCTCGCCACTGCCGACATGTTCAGCGCGCCCGCCGCGCCGTTGGCGGAGGTGTTGTCGCCGGTGCCACGCAGGGCGATGACGCCGCCAGCGCCAAGCGAGATCCCGCCCACCGTGGCCGCCGGATTCGCGCCGGCGTTCTGCAGGATGACGGTCGCGCCGGTCACCGGATCGGTGGTCGTGACCCCCGCCACGTTGGTCGTGCCGGTGCCCGTGTAGAGCGACAGCGTCGAACCGGCGCCGAGCAGCACCGTGCCGGTGCTGGAGCCCGCATAGAGGTTGGCCGTGATGCCGGTGCTGCCGCTGAGCGTGCCACCGCCGCCCGCCAGCGTGGCGCCGCCGGAGATCGTACCGTAATTGTCGATCGTTCCGCCGGCACCGAGATTGGCGCCGATGCCATATTGCGTACTGGAGCCGCCGGTCAGGCTTCCGCCCTGCGCATTGACGATACGGCTGCCCGCGCCGTTGGCGTTAGCGGCGACGAATGCGGTGTTCGTGACCGCTCCCGTGTTCAGGAGCGTCACCCGGGCGCCGGTGTTGATCACGTCGGAGCCGTCGCCGGTGTTGCGGATCGTGCCGGCATTCACGATCGTGAAGGCGCCGCTGCCGTTGATCGTGATACCGGACGTGTTGGTGATGAGGCCGCCCGGAGCGACCCGCAGGATCGTCCCGTTGGAGGCTGAAACGGCCACGCCGGAAGTCGAGAGCGTGCCCGCCACGTTGAGCGCCCCGCCCTGAATGTCCCAGCGGACGTTCGACGGGTTGATGCCGGTCAGCGTCAGCGTGCCCGATTGCTGCGCATAGCTCTCGAAATTCGTCAGATTGGCTTGGTTGAGCGTCGCCATGCCACCGGCGCCGAGCGCGCTGACGAACGCATCGGTGCCAGTGCCCGCATCGACCACGCCGCCGACGGTGCCGCCCTGATAAGTGAAGGTGTCGTTCGCATCGCCGAAGGTTGCGCGCTGCATGGCGCCGGCGGCGCCGAGGGTGAAGTTGACGACGCCGGTGCCGGTGCCGCCGTTGAAGTCGCCGTTCAGCGCGCCGGCGACCGTCACCGTCCGTGCGCCCGCCCCCGATGACGCGATCACGCCGTTCGTGGCGGAACCGGCATTCAGAGCAATGGTCGCGGCATTGGCAGAGGAAACGTCGATCGCCGTCGCGCCATTGATCACCGAAGCCGCGTTCTGCGCGGCGCTGAACGCGGCCGAGCCATTGGTGATCGTGCCGCCGTTGGACAGGACGATCGCGGTACCGGTGCCGCTGCTCGTGTAGGTCTGTCCGTCGGCCGAGAGCGTGCCGGTGCCGATCGTGCCGAGGTTGGTGATCGTCGCCGCACCGGTGCCGCCTGCGTTGATGGCGTTCGACGTGCCGACGAGGTTGCCGGCGTTCGTGACGGCCAGCGCCGTGCCCGCGCCCGTCGTGCGGACGCCCGTGGCGCCGGAAATTCCCGCACCCGCGTTGTTGTCGACGGTCGCCGTCCCGCTCGATGCGCTGACACCGCCCTGGGTTCCGGTGATCACGCCGCCGCCCTGGTTGGTGATCGTCCCGCCGACGAAGGCGACGCCGTATCCGAAGCTCGGGCTGGTGCCGCCCTGGATCACGCCGCTGTTGGTGATGCTGCTGCCCGCCCCGGTGATCGCGATGCCGCTGGCATTCGCTGCCTGGATGAGACCCCCGGTCAGGGTGCCGGCGTTGCGCGTCCCGGTATTGGTGATGGTGGCGGTTCCGAGCACGGTCACGCCGTCGCTCGCTCCGGTGCTCGTCGTGGTGATGAAGCCGCCGTTGGTCAGCGTCAGGTTGCCGATGGAGTAGACCGCGGCGTCGTTGCCGACACCGTTGTCCGCTGTACCGGTGTGGCGGATCGTGCCGCCGAGCTGGTTGTCGATCGTGCCGCCGGCTCCGAGGCTGACGCCCCGCCCGTCAACCGAACTGATCAGGCCACCGTTCTGGTTCGTGAAGGTGCCGCCCGTGACGGCGATCGTGACGGCGTTACCGGTGGCCGGGTCGATCTGACCGCTCAACGCCACGTTCGCCGCGTTGGCGACGGTGAATCCGCCGGTCTGCGTCAGAGCACCGGACAGAGTGATCAGGTCGCCCATGGCCGTGCCGCCGAGTACGGTCACCGCGCCCGCGCCGGACACGTTGTTGCCGAAGGCGAGCGTACCGGTGCGGGCGAGCGCCAGGGTAGCGCCGCCCGCCACGCTGACGTTCGAGCCCGCGGCGAGCGAGCCCGTGGCGCCCCCGACCGTCCCACCCACCGTGCCGCCGACCTGAAGCGTGCCGCCCGAGACGGTGGTACCGCCGCCATAGGTGTTGTCGCCGGTCAGAACCAGCGTGCCGACGCCGACCTTGGTCAGGCCGGCCGTGGCCGCCCCGGCGCCCGTGCCGATCACGCCGGAATAGACGGTGCTCAGATTCAGGCCGCCTACCGACAAGGTCTGATTGCCCGATTCGAACCGGACGGTTCCGGAGCCCGCGAGCGACCCGACATTCAGCGTCGTACTCGCGCCGGTGTTGACGGTCAGGGGACCGCCTTCAGCGAAACGGATCTGCGCCTGCCCGGCCTGCCCGTTCGTGTCGAACCGGAAGCCACCGCCGGGCGTCCCGACGACACTGGTGCCGCCAGGCGTACTGGTCGAGATCAGCGTGATGTTGCCGGCATTGGCCGAGAAGGCGACGTCCACGCCACCCTTGTTGGAGTAGATGAACTGCTCGCCGGAATTGCTGACGATGTCCGACGTGAACGTGACGGCGAAACCGTTGTTCGAGATGAAGTACTGGCTTCCCCCGGCGGCGAAGGTGATGCCGTCGACGGTCGTGGCCCGGGTGAAGAACGGACTCCGGTTGCCGGCCGATCCGAAGATGGCCTGCTCGCCGGCCGTATCCGGCACGTCGCCCCCGATCCAATTGGCGGGCTCGTTCCAGTCGTTGCCCGCATTGCCTGACCAAGAGATGCTCTGGGCCGCGGCGCCCGACGCGCCGCCGATCAAGGCCGCGGTCGCGAGCAGCACACGCTGCCACTTCCTGCGCCCGATCCGCGCCGCGGGCCGCACCCCGCTCCTGCGCGGCGGGGCCAGGGCGCCCAGCCGGGCGAGAAGCGAGCCGGGCGCCTCGACGGCCAGCGTCAGGAGGCGGGCCATCCGCGCGCGAAGCATCCCGGGCGACGCGGCGGCGTGAAGGACGGTCGGTCCCTGCAAGGGCTGAACAATGATCCCGACGAGCGCCGTGGACGCATCGAGCGCGCGCCGCAGGGGGCGCAGCGCAGGACGAACCTGCGGACGATCAGTACGGCTGGCCACGATCATAAATCCCCCGACTGCCTGCGCGCACGGAGCGCGGCGGCCTCCTTTTTTAAACCCGGAGGCCGGCAAGACTGATTAGGTCCCGGAGGATAAGGCGGCAACAACAGCTCTGAGCCTTCAACAGGCAATCTGTGATTGAAATTCGCCCGGAAAGCCGTCGGAAAAATGGCCGAAATGTCCAATCTTTCAGATAGATGGGCTGTTATATCAGAGTCCGGCTTTCGGTCATATCCGGATTGAATCCAGCGATCACAACATTCGAATCCGGATGAGTGTAGCAGTCCGGCAACAGATCTGATGAAGAATGAAGGAATTCAATCTACTTAAGTATTCAACGCAGCAAAGACGAAGCAACGTATCGCGACGGGTGTGGGGAGCTCGGCGAGCGATCGCAAACCCGGGCACCGCGCGAGATCGACCGAAGCATGCGATCCGAATACTGGCCCTCGGCAGGGATGAGGCCGCGGCGTTACTGGAACGCCGCGGCGCGCAACCTCGTCCGCCGCTCGGCGGGTGTCGCGGAGGGTCGATGCGCCGGAGAGGCGCGCTACTCGCGCGCCAGCGCGTCCAGCGCCTGCGCGAGGCCGCGGAAGGAGAGCGGGATCGCGACGTCGTGGTTGCCCGCGTCCTTGAACGTGATCCGGCCCGACTCGGGGGCCGAGCGCCAGCGCTTCAGCGTGTCGTCGCGGACCGTCGCGTCGGCGACGCAGCGGCCCGGCAGGCAGCGCCGCCAGGGCAGGTCGAAGCCCTGGCTGTCCTTCTCGTCCAGCGTCGCGCGGACGCTGCTCGGGAAGGCGACGTTGTTCGGCAGGATCGCCGTCATGGTGAGCGGGTCGCCCGGCGCGACGCGGCCGATCGCGACCTGGGCGATCGGCGCGGACTGGCCCTGCACCTGCATCGACTGCGCGATCTCGCAGACCTTGCGGGATTTCTCGGCCTCCGCCGTGCGCTGGCAGCGCAGGACCCAGTCGCCGAAGGTCGCGGTGGTGAGGCCGGGCTCGGTGGGGACGGCCGGGGCTGCGGGCTGCGGCGCGGCCTTGGCGGCGCCCCCCTGCTGCGCGGCGGCGGGGCCGGCCAGAAGAACGGTGCCGAGCAGCAGCGCCGCCAGCGAATGTTGATGTTTCCACCGATGGATACGTGCGCGTCGCATTCGCCGAGGTCTCCGTGGGGGCGATGATCTGACCAAGCGCCGTCTCTAGACCACGTTCGGGGGATCCGACACCGGGCGCCGCCCCTTCCGCACGCGCGAAAACTGGTTTGCCCAGGCCTGACGCAAGCGGGAGACACTTGAGGCCGCCTTTCGGCCGCGGCGGATCAGAATCCGACGCCCATCAGCGGTCGTTGCATCGGCCGGGCGGCCGTCGAGACCGGGGCCTGGGGCGGCGCCGGGCGCGGGGCGGCGACGGGCGCCGGCCGGGGCTTCGGCTGGGCGATCTCCCGCGCCGGCTTCGGCCGCTCCTGCACCACCGGCTTCGGCTCAGGCTTCGGCTTGCGCGCGACGGGCTTCGGCTCAGGCTCGGGCTTCGGCTTGCGGGCCACCGGCTTCGGCTCCGGCTCGGGCTTCGCCTTCTCCGGCTTGGCCACGGCGACGCATCGGTCGCCCTCCGCCTTCTGCCCCGCGCCGCACGCGATCGGGCAGAAATGCTCCGGGCGCCTGCGCATCTCCTCCAAGAGGGCGGCGTTCGGCTCCGTCGGCACGGGCTTCAGCTTCGCCTGCTTGGCATAGCGGGCGAGCGCGCGCCGGGAGGCATCGTTCCAATCCGTGTCCGCGCCCTCGACGGCGCAGCCGATCCGGCCGAGTTCGGCCTCGGCGTCGCGGTGCAGCCGGTCGCGCAGGATCGCCTCGCTCGGGAACGGCTCGGCGGGCTTCACCGAGGGCAGAGCGGCCTGCGGATCGTTGTAGGCCATCCGGGACTCGCCGAGCGCGGGGCGCGACGGGCCGCCCGAAGCCTCGGGCGCCGCGCCCGGCGCATCGAGGTAGGCGAGGCGGCCGATCGGGCGGTCCGGTTCGGGCGCAGCACCCGGGGCGAGGGCCACCGCGGCACCGGTGACGGGCTCCGCCGCCCGGCGCTCCTCGCGGGCGCGGCTCTCGACCTCGGCAAGGCGGGCCTGCTCGGCCAAGCGAGCCTGCTCGGCCAAGCGGGCCTGCTCGGCGAGCCGCGCCTCCTCCGCCACGCGGGCTTCCTCGACCCGGCGGGCGGCCTCGGCCCGCTCCTCGGCAAGACGCTGCTGACGCGCCTCCTCGGCGGCCCGTTCGGCGACGCGACGCGCTTCCGCGGCCTGCTCGTCCGCGCGCTTCCGGCGGCTCTTCTCGTCGGCCGCCGCCTCCGCCTGGCGCCGCTCCTCGGCGGCCCTGCGCTCCTCAACCAGCCGGCGCTCCTCCGCCAGCCGGCGCTCCTCGGCGATCCGCTTCTCCGCGGCGTTGCGGCGTTCCTCGGCCGCCCGCTCCTCCGCGAGCTTCCGGCGCTGCGCCTCCTCGGCGTGACGGGTCTCCTCGGCGACACGCCGGGCCTCGGCGGCACGTTCCTCGGCGAGCTTCTTCTGCCGCGCCTCCTCGGCGAGGCGCGCCTGCTCCGCGGCGCGGCGGGCCTCCGCCTCGCGCTGCTCCGAGAGCTTCCTCTGGCGCGCCTCCTCGGCGGCGCGGGCGAGGTCGGCGACCCGGCGCGCTTCCGCCTCCCGCTCCTCCGCGAGCCTGCGCTGGCGCAGCTCCTCCGCGACGCGTCTGGCCTCCGCCGCCCGCTCCTCGGCGGCCTTCTCCTCCGCGACCTTCCGGGCCCGCGCCTCCTCGTCCGCGCGCTCCTGCTCCTCCCGGCGGCGCCGGGCCGCGTCCGCGCGGCGGGCCTGCTGCTCCTTCAGGGCGCTCCAATCGTCGAGCTTGGCCAGCCGCGCATTGGCCGCGTCGGCGAGGTCGCTCTGCGGATATTTCTGCACGAAGCCGCGGAACGCGGCCGGGTCGTTGCTGTCCCGGATCTTGCGCCAGGCGTCGCGGTCGGTCTCGCTGCGATTGAAGTAGAACTGGCCGGGATAGGAGAGCGACAATTCGGGCGTCTGCCGCCCGCCGCTCTGCCGGTCCACCGCGATGCTCACCCGCTGGAAGAATTGCGGCAGGTCGAGGCCCGGTTCGTCGATCGCCTTCAGGAAGGCGTCCGTGAAGATGCTGTTGCGGCCGACGCCGTCGAAGGCCAGCGCGTTCGCCTGCGTCGCGTAGGCGACCACGAGGCCGCGGCCGCTGATCTTGGCGAGGCCGGTCTCCGTGAAGGGGTTGCGGTCGCTCTTCTCCTTGAGCGGCAGGTTGCGGCAGGCGTCGAGGATGAGGATGCGGGCGCCGTCCGCCCGGTTCAGCTCGCCGACCACGTCGTCGATGCGGACGGTCTCGTATTCCAGGTCGAACTCGTCCTGCAGCTTGGCATCCACGGGAACGATGTAGTTGCGGCCTTTGTACTGGAGACCGTGGCCCGCGTAATAGGCGAGCGCAGCGTCCGCGCCCTGGGCGGCGCGGGCGAACTGGCGCAGATGATCGCGGATCGTCTCCCGCCGCAGGTCGGTGCCGCCGAACACCTCGAAGCCCGCCCGCTTCAGCGCGGCCGTCACGTCGTCCGCGTCGTTGCGGGGGTTCGGCAGCGAGGGAAACTTCTGGTAGGCGGCGTTGCCGATCACCAGCGCGACGCGGCGCTCCGCCGCGAGCGCGCACTCCGCCGCGAGCGTCAGCGCGAGACCGAGGATGAGGGCGAGGAGCGCGCGCACGGCCTAGCCCGCCCCGCCCGGCTGGTGGATCCGATCCGGCACGGTCCGACGGGCCGGCATCAATCCTCCGAGGTCTCGTCAGCGGGAGGCGCGCCGCTCCCGATCTCGGCGGAGTGTGCCCTGTCGAACAGCTCGGCGCCAGCCTTCAGGAATCGCAGCGGATCGACTGCGGCGCTGTGGACACGGGTCTCGTAATGGAGGTGCGGCCCGGTGGAGCGCCCGGTCGAGCCGACGAGGCCGACGACGGTCTCCGCCTGGACCACCTGCCCGACCGAGGCGACGTAGGCGGAAAGATGCCCGTAGCGCGTGACCACCCCGTTGCCGTGGTCGATCTCGATCAGGTTGCCGTAGCCGCCCGTCACGCCCGCGGTGATCACCCGCCCGGCCGCGGCGGCGCGCACCTCGGTGCCCACGGGGGCGCGGAAATCCATGCCCGCATGCATCGTGGCCGCCCCGGTGAACGGGTCCTTGCGCAGGCCGAAATTGCTGGTCAGGTTGCGCTCCGCGGCCGCGATGGGGCGGCGGAGGGGCACGGCGTCGGCCGCGCTGCGCCAGCGGCGGCTCTCGTCGAAGGCGGCTTCGAGATTGCGGACCCCGTCCTCGAACGGGTCGCGCAGGGCAGCGGGCCGCCCGGCCGGTTGAGCCGGTGCCGGAACCGCCAGCGCCACGCCAAGGCTTCCAAGGACGGCGCGGAGCGCCCCGATCCCGCCGCGCACACCGCGCGCGAGACCGTCGAGGATGCTGCCCTGACGACGCTCGGCGCCCGCGAGGGAGGCTTCGAGCGCGTCGAACTGGACCCGGGTCGGCTGGGCGAGGATGGCCCGGACCCGCCCATCCCTGTCGGTACCCTGTGGCGGCTCCAGGTCCGGGCGCGGCTCCAGGACCGAGCGCGGCGCGAGGTTCGGCGCGGGCGGGGGCGTGTCGGCCGCGCGGGGGCCGCCGAGCCGCAGCACGTTCGGCTCCGCCGCGGGCCTTCCGCGAGCGGGCGCAGGCTCGCGGGGCGCGGCCTCCTCGACCGGGCGCGCTGCCGCCTCCTGCGTCGGCGCGGGCGCCCCGCCCCGGGCCGGATCGGCGACGCGTTCGGCATAGGCGGACAGGGTGGCGACGCGGTTCTCCAGCTCGACCTGCCGGGTGACGATGTCGGCCATGCGACCGGCGAGCCCGTCCTGCTCCAGCATCTGGTGGCTCGCCACGCCGACGAGGCGCCGGGTCAGGGCCTTCACCTTGTCCTCGTAGGCCGCCTTCTGCGCGACCTGCTCGGCGGCGAGGCGCTTGGCCTCCTCGCTGCCGGAATAGGCGAACCAGGACGCCACCCCCGCCCAGAGCAGTACAGGCCAGATCAGCAGGGCCGCCACGCGACGGCGCGGGCGGCGCGGGGCGGCGCGGTGCGCCCCGACCGATGTCCGCCCGATTCTCGTCGACGACTGCTTCACGAACGACCTTCTTCCGGCGAACACAATCGAACGAACGGGCCCGCTGCCGGAAACACAGAGTTTAGCCGAACGGGGCCCTCCTGTGGATGGCGATCATGGCATTTCCGCGCCGCTATGGCCGCCAGAGCACGGTCGACGCCCGGACGCCTCGCACGATCCACAGTCCCGTCCCAGCTCATCCGAGGCGCGGAAGCGTGGGCGGGCCGGACCGATACTCGCGGAAACGGCCATCATCGTGTATTCGCAATGTTGGCCGTTGCCCGGCCGGGCGGGCGATCCACCCGCTTCGGCAGGCGTGGTCAGGGGCTTGAGGGGGAGACATGGGTCAGCCGGCCGCGCGCATCACCGACATGCACACCTGCCCGATGGTGACCGGCGTCGTCCCGCATGTGGGCGGACCGATCCTGCCGCCCTGCTGCCCGACGGTCCTGATCGGCTCGATCCCGGCCGCGCGCGTCGGCGACATGGCCCTGTGCACCGGCCCGACCGACGTGATCGTCAAGGGCTCGGCGACCGTGCTGATCGGCGGAAAGCCCGCGGCGCGCATCGGGGACACCACCGCGCATGGCGGGGTGATCGTCTCGGGACTGCCGACGGTGCTGATCGGGGGGTAGCGCGACCCGTCCTCGACACAGGCGGGCCGGCCTCGCCCTACGAAGCCGAAAGCTCGGCGTCGTCCTCGTCGTCGCGGTAGAGCGTGCCCCATTCCGGCTGCCAGAGCCCGTCCGGATCCACGACGACCATCGGGACCTTGAAGTCGTTCGCGAACTTGATGGCGGCTCGGAACGCTTCCTTGAGCGGCATCTCCGCGCTGCGGAAATCCTTCGGCAGGCGTCCGCCGCTGGCGGAGGCGGGGCAGAAGCTCTGGCCCGACAGCCTGTCGCCGTCGCGCCGGAGCATCAGGCTCAGAGCGTCCGGCGGCGGCTCGTCGACCTGCTCGAATTGGTTGGCCATGACCACTCCCTGCATGTGGACCCGAGGCCGATGCCCCGGGCTTCGTCGTTCGAACCCGCGGGCGCGCTAATCCTCGTCCCCGCTCTCCCGGTCGGGCAGGCTTCTCGTCAGATTGGGAAAGCGCAACGGGTCGGCGATGAACTGCTTCGCCTCCTGCAGGCGTGGCACCCACGCTTTCACATCCTTGCGCGGCTCGATGCCGATCCGGATGACGGGAGAGGAATCGACCTTCTCGATGTAGAGGTGGCCGTCGCTCTCGTAGAACAGCCACGGCTCGTTGAGATTGAAGGAGAAGTAGAACTCCTCCCCCAACTCGCATTGTTCGGCGACCGCTGCCGATGCTGCCTTGGAGATGTCCTGACGCAGATCGCCGTTGCCGAAGGTTCGCCTGGCGAGGAGCATGGCGCCGTCGAAGAAGCCGATGGTCACGACGGTCTTTCCTGCACTTGCGCCCATCTCGCTTCCCCCTTCGATCGATGACGATGTTGCCGCCGGGACGGCCCGTCGCGCCGCCCGCGCGGCACCGCGGGCGTCCGAGACCGCGTGGAGAGCCTTGCCCAGGGCCGGCGGTCAGGCCGGATTGCCCGCCGCGTCGAAGGCGTAGGTGAAGGCGCCGGATTCGGAGCCGACCCGGACGGCCGTGACGACCTGCTTGTTGACGATGCGCCTCAGGAATTCGCGCGAGAGTTCCGGCAGCAGCGTGTTGGTGATCACGTTGTCGATCATGCGGCCGCCCGAATCCGGATCGTTGCAGAGCGAGACGATGTGCTCGACCACCGCGTCCTCGTACGAGAAGGCGGCGTCGTGGTTCTCGCGGATGCGGCGGCCGATCCGGTCGAGCTGGAGGCGCACGATACCGCCGAGCATGGCGGGCGAGAGCGGGAAGTAGGGGATCGTCACGATCCGCCCGAGGAGTGCGGCCGGGAAGACCTTAAGGAGTTGCGGGCGCAGCGCGACCGCCAGCGCCTCCGGGTCGCTCGCGTAGGACGGGTCCTGCGAGAGCTGCATGATCAGGTCCGTCCCGACGTTCGAGGTCAGGATGATGAGCGTGTTCTTGAAGTCGATCCGGCGGCCGGTGCCGTCCTCCATCACGCCCTTGTCGAAGACCTGGAAGAAGATCTCGTGCACGTCCCCGTGCGCCTTCTCGACCTCATCGAGGAGGATCACGCTGTAGGGCCGCCGCCGCACCGCCTCCGTCAGCCGCCCGCCCTCGCCGTAGCCGACATAGCCGGGGGGCGCGCCCTTGAGCGTGGAGACGGTGTGCGCCTCCTGGAACTCGCTCATGTTGATCGTGATCATGTTCTGCTCGCCCCCGTAGAGGGACTCGGCCAGGGCCAGCGCCGTCTCGGTCTTGCCGACGCCGGAGGGGCCGCAGAGCATGAACACGCCGATCGGCTTGTTCGGATTCTCGAGCTTCGCGCGGTTCGTCTCGATGCGTTTGGCGATCATCGCGAGGCCGTGCGACTGGCCCACCACCCGCCGGTTCAGGATCTCGGGCAGGCGCAGCACGGTCTCGATCTCGTCGCGGACCATCCGACCGACCGGGATGCCGGTCCAGTCGGACACGACGGAGGCCACCGCCTGCTCGTCCACGTGGGCGTAGATCATGCGCCCCTCGGCATCGATCGCGTCGAGGGCGCCAGACCGCTCGCGCAGGGTTGCGCGCTGGCTCTCCGGGTCCGATCCGGGCTCGGAACGGCCGAGGCTCTCGCGAAGCGCCCGGATCTCGTCGACGAGGGCGCGCTCGGAGGACCATTCCGCCTCGAGGCGTGCGAGCCGGTCCCGGAGATCCGCGAGTTCGGCGTCGATCTCGACGACGCGCTCCTCGTCGGGCGCGCCGAGGTCGCGGTCGGAGACGAGGGCGGCGCGCTCCGATTCCCGCGAGGCGATGGCGACCCGCGTGTCCTCGATCGCCGCGGGCGTCGCGCTCTGGCTGATCGCGACGCGCGCGCAGGCCGTGTCGAGCAGGCTCACCGCCTTGTCCGGAAGCTGACGGGCCGGGATGTAGCGGTGCGAGAACTCGACCGCCGCGACGACGGCCCGGTCCGAGATGCGCACGCCGTGATGCTTCTCCATCGGCCCGAGCAGGCCCCGCAGCATGTCGCAGGCGCGCGCCACGTCCGGCTCGCCGATCTGGATTGGCTGGAAGCGGCGGGTGAGAGCGGGGTCCTTCTCGAAATATTGCCGGTACTCGGCCCAGGTCGTGGCCGCGATCGTCTTGAGGGTGCCGCGGGCAAGCGCCGGCTTGAGGAGGTTGGCCGCGTCGCCCGTCCCCGCCTGCCCGCCGGCGCCGATGAGGGTGTGGGCCTCGTCGATGAAGAGGATGATGGGCTTGGGCGAGGATTGCACCTCGTCGATCACCGAGCGCAGCCGCTGCTCGAACTCGCCCTTCATCGAGGCGCCGGCCTGCATAAGGCCGATATCGAGGGCGCAGAGGCGCACGCCCTTGAGCGGGGGCGGCACGTCGCCCGAAGCGATGCGCTGAGCGAAGCCCTCCACCACCGCGGTCTTGCCGACGCCGGCCTCGCCGGTCAGGATCGGGTTGTTCTGGCGCCGGCGCATCAGCACGTCGATGAGCTGGCGGATCTCGTCGTCGCGCCCGCGGATCGGGTCCATCTCGCCGCCCGCCGCCTTGGCGGTGAGATCCTGCGAGAACCGGTCGAGGGCGGTCTGGCCCTTCGGCGCGGCCTCGGCCCCGGGCGTCCCGGCGGCGATGGCGCCGGACCCGTCCATCGGACGCAGGCTCTCCTCCTCGGACCGGCCCCAGAGGGTGCGGTGCTCGGTCGAGAGCGCCTCGACGGGGATCTTGGCGAATTCCTGGGACAGGCTGAGGAAGGCGCGCCGCAACTCGCCCCCCTTCAGCCCGGCGAGCAGGACGTGACCGGTGCGGATCTGGGTCTCCCCGAAGAACAGCGTCGCGTAGTGCCAGCCGCGGTCGAGCAGGTCGACGATCGTGTTCGAGACGCCGGGCATCTCGGTCTCGTTGCGCCGGAAGCCCGAGATCGCGCGCTCGAGATCCATCAGGAGCTTGGCGCGGTCGAGTTTGTAGGCGTCGGCCGAGAGCGCAATGTCGGTCGCGTTGCGCTGGAGGAGGTGGGACAGCCAGTGCGCGAGCTCGACGTTGCGGTTGCCCGCGCCCTTCGCTTGGCGCAGCGCCTGGAAGAAGCCCTCGTAGCCGACCCGGTTGAGCTTGCCCGTGACGGTCTCAAGACTGATGTCGGCCATGATTCTCCCCCTGTCGCCCTTCGCTCTTCGGCGCCTGACGGCGGGCGCGCTCCGCCGGATTGAGCCGGGCGTCGAAGCGGTACCCCTTCGCCGCCGGATCCTGCGACTTCACCATCCAGGTCGTGTAGCCGAGCGCGCAGCCCGCCTCGCCGAGGCGGAGCGGGCGCACGGACCGGCGCGGCAGCGCGATCTCGACTTCGCAATCGAGCTCGCTGCCGAGATAGAAGAACAGCAGGTCGGCGAGCGGCGTGCAGAGCGAGCCGTTCGGCAGGAACCGGCCGAACTCCTCGAGATCGCGCGCGAACAGGCGCAGGCGGATCTTGTCCTCGACGCTGAACACGCTCGCGCCGATCAGGCAGTCGACGCCGAGCCCGCAATAGCTGCGCCCGAGCCGGCTCTGCTCTCCCTTCTCGAAGGGCAGGAAGGTGCCGACGAATTCCTCGACCTCGCACCGGATCCCGAACAGGCCCTCGACGGCTTGGCAGAGCCGCGAACCGGAGCGGGCCTTGTCCCCGAGCAGGCCGGCATAGACGAGGCGACCGGCATCCGAGACGGTGTCGCGCTTCTGGTAGGGCGCGCTCCCGAGGCCGATCGTGCTGCCGATATAGGCGACGAACCGGTCCTGCCCCGGCCGGTCGGCCTGGGCGGCGGGCCGCGCATCCGCCCAGGCGCGGAAGTAGAGCTGCAGGAACCGGTGGTTCAGCAGGTCGAGGAAACGGGAGAAGCCCTCGTGACCGTTGCTCCACCAGCCGTAGACCTCGTCCGTGGTCTGCAGGGGCAGCGGCCCCTGCGGGCCGAGCAACCCGAGGAAGCGCACGAACAGGCGCAGGCGCTTGCGCGCGTCCTCGTCCGCCGCCTCGATGCTCGAGGCCGGGAATTCGAGGAAGGGGTTCTCGCCGAGCGCGACGTAATCGTCGGCCCGGCTGGCGCTGTCGCCGATCCGCGGCTGCGTGTCGTGGCTGCGCTCGATCAGCCGCAGGGTCCACAGGAGGTCGAACTCCCAGGGCCGCTCGCGCAGGTCGTCGATCGTGCTCATGCCGGCACCCTGTGCCGGGTGCCCGCATGCGGGCGGAGGGGCGCGTCGTCGAGGCGGGCGCTCGCCCGCAGCGGGCCGGTCACAACGGCCTCCGCGCGCCCGAGCGGGGCGGCCATCGCATGATGTCGCCGCGCTCCACCGTCCGGATCACGGTCTGGGTGAAGTGGTTGAGGCCGGCATATTCGGCGAAGAAGCGGTCGAGCACGGCGCCGAGCAGGAACACGCCCGTCCCCTCGAAGGCCTTCTCCTCCAGGAGCACCGTGATCTCGGTGCCCCGCGCCGTTCCGGTGCCGGTCCGGCGGCGCAGGCGGCGCACGACGGGCCGGCTGCCGATCGACCGGACGCCGCGGATCCGCCGCTCGATCGAGCCCTGGCTGAGATCGGCGAAGAGCATCAGGACCTCGCGCAGCGCCTCCGCGCCGCTCGGCGTGCCGCGCAGGGTGCGATCGACGAGCCCGAGATGATTGAGGCTCAGGATGTTGAGGAGCCGCCACGCGACCGAACCGGTGAAAGCCGTCTCGGTCCGGCTGCGCAGGGCCGAGACGACCGCCTCGCGCGGGCGCGTGGGTCCGTGGAGGCAGACGATCTGCAACTCGCTGTCGTCGAGGAAATGGAAGTCGACGGAGCGCTCGCCCACGGGCAGCTGCTCCGGCAGGTGCCGGTTCGAGCAGAGGGCGCGGATGCTCAGCTCGGACAGGCCCCGCTCCTCGTCGATCCGCGTCGGCTCGACAAGGGTGAGGAACACGTCCGTGCCGACATAGTCCGAGACGGTGCCGTAGGTCCGCTCGGAGCTCGTCCGGCGGCGCGGCAGGCGCCGGACCGTGTAGGCGAGCGCCGGCTGCCGGGTGGCCTCGCCGCGCGCCGAGTAGAGGGGCGGCACCGCGACCTTGTTCGCGCTGCCGGCCTCGTGCGCGTTGACCTCCAGCACCTGATGCACCTCGAAGTCGAGGGTCCGGCTGCGGTCCGGGACGAGGTGGAACTCGTGCTGGCGGTGGCTCACCGGGACGCGGTCGAGGGACCTCCGGAAGAGGTTGACGGCGGGCACCGCGTAGAGGGCGAAGGCGTCCGGCTTCACGGCGGCGGGCAGGCGCGCGCTCGCCTCGTCGAAGGTGAAGACGATGTCGAAGGCGCGCGCCTCGAGCCGTCCGACGAGCGCGTCGAGGCCGGTCAGCGCGAAGCCGACGAACTTGCGCGGGAAAAGGAAGTAGTCGCGCAGGAGGTTGAAGCCCTCGAACACCCTCAGGTCGTTCGGGATCAGGGCATCCTCCGGCTCGAAGCCGAGGGGGGCGATGCAATCGTCCCCGGCGCGGCGGACGATCGCCTCGCCCTGTTTGTCGAGGTGGCGGATGTAGGTGGCCGTGCGGTCGGCGAAGATCTGCTCCAGGATCGCCACCGCGTCGGCCTCCGGCCCGACGAGGTGGATCGGCAACTCGCGCACGGCGCAGCCGGCGATCCAGGAGGCGGGGCTGCGCGCGATCTCCGCGTGATCGGTGATCTCGTCGCCGCGCTCCTTCGCCGTGCGGTGGAGGACCTCGATGCGAAGGCCCGCGACGTCCTCCCGCCCGGTCGGGATGCCGAGCGCCTGGATCGGGCCCGGCGACGCGAAATACTCGACGCGCCCGATCTCGAAGGGCCAGATCGTGAGGTCGGACGTCGTCCGGAACCGGCAGGAGATCTGCCGCTGCATCTCCTTGTAGGTCGAATCGAGGAGGGCGCCGCGCGGAATGCGGCGGCCCTCGCGCAGGGCGGGATCGCCGTAGACGGGCACCACCTTCGCCAGCAGGGCGGAGGGCGTCGGGGCGAGGTAGTTCGGAACGAGCTGCTCGAGCAGGCTCGCGGTGAATTCGGGAAATTCGTGCTTGAGCTTCAGCTGGACGCGGGCGGCGAGGAAGGCCGCGCCCTCCAGCATCCCGAGGATCATCGGGTCCGAGCGCTCCTCCAGGAGGCCCCCGAGCCGCTCCGCGAGGCTCGGGAACTCCTCGGCGAACTCCTTCGCCTGGTCTCGCAGGACCGCGAGCTCCCGATTGTAGAGATCGAGGAATTCCTGGTTCATCGGCGCTGGATCACGATCCGGCCGGTATCGCGCTCGAGATCGGCGAAGAACTGCACCGGCAGGCTGAGCGGCTCGATGTCGAGGGCGGCGGAGACGACGAAGCGGATGCGCAGCGTTTCGGTGCCGATGAAGCGGTCGCGGTCGACGCGGACGGAGCCCGGAACGAGCCTCGGCTCGAAGTTCGAGAGCGCCCAGACGATCTCGTCGGCGATGTCGTTGACCGAGTGCTCGTCGATCGAGCGGTGCATCGTGTCGGGGAAGCCGAAATTCAGGATCGAGCGGCGCACCTCCGGATGGTCCGAGAGGTCGGTGCCCGCGGCGAAGTTCACGGTGTTGAGGAGCGATCCGAGATCGAACTGGACGATCTCCTGCAGCTCGTTCTCCGAGATCGACCCTGCGACGACGGAGCGGCGGCCGACGATCGCGCGCGGCTGTTGGGCGCCTTCCGGCGCCGTGTCGGCAGGGCGCCCCTGCCCACGGTCACGCTGCCGGGCCGCAAGACGAAACGCCTCCGTGATCGGAGTCCGGACCCGCTTGGTCATCTGAGGGCTTCGCTTCTGCGACAGGCTGATCCTGCGGAATGCGGCGGAGGCGATGCGGCGGCCCGCGGGGCGCGGCCCCGATCGGCCTCAAGCCGTCGGGGCCGCGAGAGCCGTATCGGAGCGCTCTCAGGACGAGACGTTCTTCGCGATGTCCCAGGAGATATCGACCGCTTGACCAGGAGCGCCATTCTTCTCCTGGGGCGTGTAGACGTATTTGATCTTGCTGAAATTGAGCGTCACGTTCTCGGTGAGGCGATCCTCGCCGCCCGACCCGCCCAGCGACACGTTGGCAACGATGATGTTTTCGAGATCGATCTTGATGTACTCGAGCGGATTCTCGCCGGCCTTGCGGACGACGAGCTGGCCCTTCGCGATATGCTTACCGTTGCAGCAGAACTGAAACAGCGTCGGCGAAGATTTGTCGATGTACTTCGTGAGGCTGAGATCCTGAACCGCGACTTTGCCCGAGCCCGAGCCCGAGCCCATATGCGTGGTTCCCGATTGCGAGGCACCCCAGGACCAAGCCAGGATGTCGATCTCGTTGCTGTGCTTCGCGTCCTGGGCCTCGCCCTTCACGCCATCAAGCTTGAGGAAAATATCGACGGCCATCGTCACACTACTCCATCTGCCCGCAGAGATGCGCGGGTCCGTTCGGGATGTCCGCTCGATCTGACCTCAGCCGATGCTGAAGAGGACGCCGCGCCCCGCGAGCGTCGGTTCGGGGCGCGGGCGGAGGGGCTATTTCGCCGGTGCGGGCAGGCGTGACACCAAGCTCATCCCAATATCCATGCCCTCGAGCTGGTAATGCGGCCGAAGGTAGAAGCGGGCTGAGTAGTATCCAGGATTTTCTTCATTCTCGAACACGTCGACGCGCGCATCGGCGAGGGGTCGGCGGGCTTTCGTCTGCTCGGAGGAATTGACCGGATCACCGTCCACGTACTGGTTGATCCATTCCTGCAGCCATCGCGTCAGCTGATCCTTCTCCTTGGTGGAGCCGACCTTGTCGCGGACCATGCACTTCAGGTAGTGCGCGAACCGGGAGACCGCGAACATGTAGGGAAGTCGGGAGGAGAGATTGTCGGACGCCGTCTGCTCGACGCCCTTCTCACCGAAATAGGTCTTCGGCTTGTAGAGCGACTGGGCGCCGATGAAGGCGGCCTTGTCCGTGTTCTTGCGGTGGATCAGCGGGATCAGGCCGGCCTTGGCGAGCTCCGCCTCGCGCCGGTCGCTGATCGCGATCTCGGTCGGGCACTTGAGGTCGACGCCGCCGTCATCGGTCGGGAAGGTGTGGCTCGGCAGGTTGACGACCTCGCCGCCCGACTGGACGCCGCGGATGCGCACCGTCCAGCCGCATTCCTTGTAGGCGCGGTTGATGTTCACGGCCATCGCGTAGGCCGCGTTCATCCAGGCGTACTTGTCGCCCGTATGGCCGTCGGTCTCCTCCTCGAAGGCGAATTCCTCCACCGGCTCCGTCCGTGCGCCGTAGGGCACGCGGGCCAGGACGCGGGGCAGGCACAGGCCCATGTAGCGGGAATCGATCGAGTCCCGCAGCGACTTCCAGGCCGCGTAGTCGGGCGTGTCGAAGATCTTGCCGATGTCGCGCGGGTTCGACAGCTCGGTGTAGCTGTCCATGCCGAGGAGCGTCGGGTCGGCGGCGGCGAAGAACGGGGCGTGGGCGGCGCTCGCCACCTTGCTCAGGTCGCGCATCAGCGCCACGTCGGTCGGCTGGTGGCTGAAATAGTAGTCGCCGATCAGGCAGCCGAACGGCTCGCCGCCGAGCTGGCCGAACTCCGCCTCGTAGACCTGCTTGAACAGCGGGCTCTGGTCCCAGCGGGCGCCGGGATATTGTCGCAGCTCGCGGTACAGTTCTGTCTTCGAGGCGTTCAGCACCCGGATCTTCAGCGTCGCGTCCGTCTCCGAGTTGAAGACGAGGTAGTTCAGGCCCCGCCACGCGCTCTCGATCTGCTGGAACGGCTCCGCGTGGAGGATCGCGTTGACCTGATCGGTCAGCTTCCGGTCGAGCTGCGCGATCATCGCCTCGATCGTGTCGAGGACGTCCGTCTTCACGACGTCGCCATGCGCGAGCGCCTGGTTGATGAGCGTGACGACCGCGCTCTCGACCTCGGTCTGCGCGTCCTTGCTGCGCGGCTTGAAGCTCTGCTTCAGGAGATCCGCGAACTCGCCGAGCTCGCTGGTTTGTACAGCGGCGTCGTCCCGCTGCGGCTCGAAGCCTGCCATTCCTGCCGACATGGTCGCCCCTCGAAACCCCTCACCGCCGCGGCGTCGAGGGGCCGCCTCCCGGCCCCGCGCCCGCCACGCGCCTCACCCCGTCACCGAACCCGCCCGGCTCGCCGGGCGGGCTCTCTCGCCCCGCCTCAGGCCCCGTCCGCCGGGGCGGCCCCGTTCTCCTGCGCCCCGCCTTCGGCCTTGGCCGCGCGGGTGCGCTCCACGAGCTCCTTGAGCGCCGCCATCTGGTCGCGATTGCCGAGGAGAGCCTGGATCTGGTCGCTGGCCGCAGCCTTGCCGTCCATGTAGCGGAGCAGGTTGGCGAGCTGCTCGCGCGCCTTCAGGATCTCGGCGAGCGGCTCGACCTGGCGCGCGACGGCGGCGGGACTGAAATCCTCCATCCGCTCGAAGCGCAGGTTCACCGAGAGCTTCTCGTCGGGATTGTCCGACAGGCGGTTCGCCACGCGGAACGCCACGCCCGGATTGATCGCCTTCATCCGGCGATCGAAATTGTCCATGTCGAACTCGGTGAACTTGCGGTCCCCGACCTTCTCCTTGGCGGTGCCGGGATCGTTGCCCGAGAGATCGGCCATCACCCCCATCACGAACGGAAGCTCGACGTTCTTCTCCGCGTCGTAGGGATCTTCGTAAGTGATGTGCACGCGCGGCGGGCGATTCCGCTTGATGAATTTCTGACTCGAGTCGGACATCCGGGACTCCTGCAGGTGCGACGACTGCCGAGCGCGAAAAAGGGGAGCATCATTCGTGCGAGGAATGCTTCGGATGGAATCCGCCGCGACTCTTCCTCAGATTCTGACCCACGATTGCATAGACGATAAAATCCACACGCCGGCCAATGTCAAGCTTCCAGTCTCACCATCAAGCTTTAATCCGTATCGCGTGAGAGACGAATACCCGGTAGAACGTCGGTCAGGATGCTGAGGAAGTCCTGGTTGACGAGGCTACACGCACGATCGGTGAAGAGGGGTATCGGACTCGAGGGTTCGTAGGTCCGGTAATAGGCGGCGACCTCCCGGAGGAGAGCGACGGCCGCGGCGCGGGAGGCCACGTCGAAGACGGGCACCGGCGCGTCCTCGAGATCGAGGAAGAGCTCGTCCTCGCCGATGAGCTCGGCGATCCGGTCGATGCGCAGCTCGAACGAGGATCCGGGCTTGGGGCCGATATAGAGGCTCGCCTCGCCCGCGTGGTTCGGCACCAGCGCGCGCAGCATCTCGTGGAAGGGCAGGCCGATGAGCCTTTGGGCCTGACGCACGAGCAGCGCGGCAGGGCTCGACCGTTCGTGCCGCTGGAAATAGTCGCTCACCGCCGCAAGGGCGGCAGCCGCGGCGGCACGCCCCGTGATGGCGCCCGTGGGCAGGGCCGCCGCGGGAGCCGGACCGACTGACGGCGCGGCCGCCCCCTCCTCTGCCGGAGCCGGCATCGCCGGGGCCGGGGCCGGAGAGACATCCGCGAAGGCGCGCAGCATCCCTTCGGCCAACTCGACCAGCCGGTCGAGCCGGGCCGCTCCCGAGCCGCCGGCCCGCTCGGCGCTGATGCGCCCGATCTCCGCGGCGGTCTCGCCGAGACGCCGCGCGCTCTCCCGGGCGGCCGCAACATCGTCCGGATCGGCCTCGCGGAGGGCGCGTTCCAGGTCGGAGCGATCGAGGGTCGCCTCGTCCTCGCGCGCCGACGCGGCGGCGGTGGCCACCATCATCGTCCGGCCGCTGATCCCGCCGAAGCGCCGGTGCGAGACGAGCGGCAGGTATTGGAGCGGCAGGACCATCGTCGGCATGTCGTCGAGAGCCTGCAGGACCGCCATCCGATAGCCGAAATCCCCTTCCTCGCCCCGCGGATGCACGGTGTCCCACTGGTCGCGGAGCAGGGTCGCGATCAGGTCGAGGCAGCGCACGCAATCGGCGAGGTTCCGGTCGAGGGCGAGGAGGCGGCCCGCGAAGGTCAGCAGGCGCAGGTCGCGCGTGCGCTTGAGGAGCCCGTTCAGGGCAGCGAACTCGGCCTTGAAATCGATGCTGGAGCGGTCGAATTGCTCGACCATGCCCTCCTCGTTCCGTTTCAGGAACGCGGCCGGCAGGACGTACTCCACGCGCGCCATCAGCTGCATGAAATCCGCGTCGCCCTCGAGGTCGAGGTCCGGCCCGCAGGGCGCGTCGGCCGAGAGCGGTCGCTCGAACTCGGCGAAGTTCAGGGAAGCCATGGCAGGGGTGCCGGATCAGACTCGCGCTCGGTCGAGAGGTCGCGCCGACGGACGGTGGCTGCCATCGGCCGTTCGCCGCAGGGCGGCCGAACGGCCCGGACGTGCGTTCCGGCCTAGTCCTCGCGGATGCGCGCCTCGACCCGGCGATTGACGGGATCCGAGGGGTCGGACGCGCGGGGCTTGGACTTACCGAAGGCCTTGGCCTCGAGCCGCCCGGCATCGACGCCGCGCTCGGCGAGGTAGCGCGTCACGGCCTGCGCCCGGCGGGACGACAGGTCCATGTTGAAGGCCTCGCCGCCCTTGGCGTCGGTATGGCCCTCGATCATGAAGCCGGAATGGCCGAGCTGCGCGCCGCGCAGAGCCTTGGCGAACTCGTCGAGATTGGCTCGCGCGCCCGGCGTCAGCGTATCCGAGTTGTAGTCGAAGTTGACGATCAGGTCGAAGCCGCTGCTGATCTTCGGGCGGGAGGGCGCCGACTTCGCGCACTCGCTGTCGGCACCGATGCAGAGCGCCCGCGACGGGCCGAGATCCTTCGCTTCGGAGAAATGCCGCTCGATGTCGGAGGCGCTGTAGGCCGGCTTAGTCTGTGCAGACGCAACAGATGCGAGAACGCAGCAGGCGAAGCCAAGACTCCAGCCCAATCCAGAAACCAGCCGCGACATCGTCATTCCCCATAGCAGCGAGTCGACTATGCGGCCCGGTTCCGGTACTGTCAAGTCTGCGTGATCGCCTGTTCATCGAAAACCGGAAAACGCTCGAATGCAATCAACGCCGTCACAGGAAACGCGGATCGCGCGCCTGAAGACTCCGGTATCCGGTGACAAACTTGTCTTGTCGCGGATGGAAGCGGACGAGGGCCTGAGCGAGGCGTTCGAGTACAGGATCGAGGCTCTCAGCCCACAGCGAAATATTGACTTCTCGCAATCCATTGGAAAACTCTGTACCGCCAGCCTGCAAAGCTACGAAGGCGCCGTCCGGCACTTCAACGGCGTTCTCGTCGAGGCGCAGTGGATCGGCGTGCAGCAGGACCTGTTCGCCTACCGTCTCGTGCTGCGGCCCTGGTTCTGGCTGCTCGGGCGCAAGGCGAATTGCCGGATCTTCAACGAGAAGAACGTCCTCGACATCATCGAGGAAGTCTTCGCCGATTGCAGCTTCAGCAAATACAAGATCAAGGCCAATCGCGGCGATTACCCCAAGATCGAATATTGCGTGCAATACCGCGAAACCGATCTCGCCTTCGTCTCACGCCTGATGGAAGAGTTCGGCCTCTACACCTTCTACATGCATTCGGAGAGCCAGCACCTGCTCGTCATCGCCGATTCGAAATCGTGCCACGAGAAGGTGGCGGCCGCGGGCGGCAGGCTCCCCTTCATCGCCCATCACGGGCAGAACCAGCGCAGCGGGGAGCACATCTACCACTGGGTCTCGGAGCGGCGGTTCCGCACCGGCAAGTACACGCTCAACGACTTCGACTACATGAAGCCGACCGCCGACCTCAAGGCGGATGCGCAGGGTTCGGAGGCGTACGCCGAAGCGAGCCTCGAATCCTACGATTACCCCGGCCGCTACACCGAGCGCGGGCGCGGCAAGAGCTTCGCGCAGGTGCGGCTCGAGGCGGAGCAGGCCCTGGACCATCGCCGCCACGCCGCGGGCGACGCCGTCAGCCTCTATCCGGGGGGCCTGTTCAGTCTGAACCAGCATCCGACCGACGACGACGAGTATCTCGTCGTGCGCGCCACGCACGCCTTCGTCGCCGAGCAGTTCAGTTCGACGGGCGCGGCCTCGCCCGAAGAGGTCTATCACGGCCATTACGAGCTTCTGAAGAGTTCACGCCCCTTCCGCGCGCCGATCGTCACCCCCAAGCCCCATATCCGCGGCCCGCAGACCGCGATCGTCGTGGCGCGCGAGAAGTTCAAGAGCGAGGAGATCGACGTCGACGAGGAGGGCCGGATCTTCGTCCAGTTCCACTGGAACCGGGACAAGAAGCGCATCTCGCGCCCGGTCCGGGTGGCGCAGATGTGGGCGGGCAAGGCCTGGGGCTGGCAGTTCATACCCCGCGTCGGCCAGGAGGTCGTCGTGGAGTTCCTCGAGGGCGACCCGGACCAGCCGCTCGTCGTCGGCACGGTCTACAACAAGGACTACGCGTTCCCCTACGCGCTGCCGGCCAACAAGACGATCTCCGGCGTGAAGTCGGACTCGACCAAGGGCCACAACGGCTACAACGAGTTCCTGTTCGAGGACAAGAAGGGCCAGGAGAACGTCAAGTTCCGGGCCGAGAAAGACCACGACTCGGTCGTCCGGCACGCCGAGACGCGGGTGATCGGCGAGACCTTCGAGACCCCGGTGGGCTCGCCCGCCCGCGCGACCACCCTGAAGAACGGTGACGAGAAGCTGAAGGTCGAGAGCGGCAACTGGAACGCCGACATCGCCCAGAAGATCCACTTCAAGGCCGGCCTGCAGATCACCTTCGAAGTCGGCGCGAGCAAGATCACCATGACGCCCGCCACGATCAAGATCGAGTCCGGCGAGATCAAGCTCGAGGGCGCGGCCGACATCGTTCAGACCGCCCCGCTGATCAAGATCAATTGAGGGGTCCATGACGAGGCTGCGCTTCAGCACCGCCCAGGAAGTCTTCGACGCGCTCCCGACCCTTCGGGACGACATGGAGGCGGCTCCGACGAGCGAGCCGCCCCACACCTACCTGCGTGCCCTCGGCACCAGCGAGACGCCCGAGGACGGCGTCGCCTTCTGCGCCTACGTGCTCGGGCGCCGCGAGGCGGTCTGGTGGGCCTGCCAATGCGTCCGGCTGCTGATCCCCGGGCCGGAAACCTCGGATGCGGCCCTGCAGGCCGCGGAGGCCTGGGTGCACGAGCCGGAGGAGGAGCGCCGCCTCGCCGCCCTCACCCTCGGCGCCGAGGCGGACCGGCGCCTGCCGACGACCTGGCTCGCCCTGGCGGCCGGGTGGTCCGGGGGCAACATCGCGCGGCCCGGCCAGGCCGCCGTGCTCGCCGCGCCGCACTACACCGCCAAGGCGGTCCGGGTGGCGATCCTGAGCGCTCTCGCGCGCGTCACGGCCCGGGAGCGCGCCGACCGGCTGCGGCGCTGCCTCGAGGGCGGCCTCCGCCTGATGCAGGTGCCCCAGGAGGCCTGAATGCGGCGCGCCGGATCACGCCCGGCCGCGCGGCGCCGGTGGGTGCGCCGCGCGACGTCTTCCTGTAGCGCTGACACGAGTTCCGGAGCAGGTTCGGCCCGATGCCGCTGAGTCTCATCATCGAGAATGTCACGAGCCTGCCCGACGGCGGTCCCCTTGCCTACACGGTGAACGGGACGCGGGGCATCGACATCGGCCGCGACCAGTATCTCGACTGGCCCCTGCCCGACCCGGGCCGGGCGATCTCGGGCAAGCATTGCGAGGTGCGGTGGCGCGAGGGCGCCTACTGGCTGCACGACGTGTCGCGCAACGGCACCTTCGTGAACCAGACCGCCCAGCGCCTGCAGGAGCCCTACCGCCTGAGGGGCGGCGACCGCCTCTATATCGGGCATTACATCATCCGCGTGGAGATCGACGGCGAGAGTGGCCTGTCCTCGGCGCCCGCCCCGGTCCCGGTCGCTCACCCGACCGATCATCGAACGGGCGATCTCTGGGGCGGCGCGGGCGATGCCGCCCCGGGTGAGGACCCGCGCAAGTTCATGCCGAAGGAGCGCAACGGGCCGGCCCAGGTCGATTTCGCCGAATGGTCCGTCCATATCCCGGCGCCCGAGACGGAGGGGGCCGATTTCGCGCCCGTTCCCTCCGTCCAGACGCCCGCTTCGTCCCTCTCCGGCGGCTGGCCGCCTGCCGGGGCGCCGGATTCCGGCAGGCCCCGGCCGATGCCGGGAGGCTCCCTCTGGGCGGAGGAGGCGCCGGGCGGTCCCGTCACGCCGCCGCCGACGCCGGACCGGCCCTGGGGTGAGCCCTCCCTCGGGATCTCCAGCGGGCGCGAGCCCGCACATCCCGCGGAGTCACGGGCCCCCGCCCCGGCGCAGGAGCCGGCCTTCACCCCGCCGCCGCGATCGGCTCCGGCCTCCGGCGCCCGACCTGCGCCGGCGGGCGGCGCGGACGATTTCGTCGCGCGCTTCGCCAAGGGTGCGGGCGTCTCGCCCGAGATCTTCGACTGGCGCGATGCCGGCGACCTCGCGGAGGAGCTCGGCGCCCTCACCCGGCTCTCGGTCGAGAACCTGAAGCAGCTTCTCGCCGCCCGCGCCGAGGCGAAGCGCGTGGCGCGCGCCTCCAGCCAGACCATGATCCAGGCCCTCGACAACAACCCGCTGAAGTTCACGCCGACGACCGAGGACGCCCTGCGCATCCTTTTCGGGCGCCCGACGAGCGGCTACCTGCCCGCCCGCCGGGCGATGGAGGAGGGCTTCCGCGACCTCAAGACCCATCAGGTCAAGGTCTACTCGGCCATGCAGCACGCGCTGCGCCTCCTGCTGCAGGACCTCGATCCCGAGGCGGTGGAGGCGTCGATGGGCGACGACAAGGGTCTCGGCGCCCTGCTCGGCTCGCGCAAGGCGCGCCTGTGGGACCTCTACGCCACGCGCTGGGACGCGATGACCGCCGCCCACGAGGACGGGATGGTCGACGCGTTCATGGTCTTCTTCGCCGAATGCTACGACCGGGGCGGCAAGGGCTGAACGCCCGCCCCGAACAGGCCGGCCCGGCCCCGAAAGGCCCGGGGGGGGCTGGCGGCAAAGCGATTCGTGATCCGCATTTGAATCGCGGCGCGCGCCTGAGCGCGCCTGAGGCGGCCCGCTCCGGACCGTCCCGATCCCGGCGCGAAGCGTAAACAGATCCTCTCAAAACTGCACTGGCGGCCGATTCGGGAAGGATTCGCTCGCCGATACCCTTTTCGCGGGAGTGATGCGCGTCCATGACAGTGGCTTGGAATATGCGGAAAACCGGTGTGTTTGGCTGACAGGCGGTGGCCGCACGGTTATACAACATCGCCGGAAGGGGCCGCGGCGAATGTCCTGGAACAGTAAGGTTGTCTGGTCGGAGGGTTTGTTTCTCCGTCCGCACCACCTGCAGCAGAACGATCGATATCTCGAAAGTCTAGTCGAGAGCCGCGTGCGGTATCTCGCCCCTTATCCTTGGGGTTTCTCTCAACTCGAGATCGACCGCGACCTCGCGCAGCAGAGTCGCTTCTCCGTGCGCCGCGCCGTCGGCATCCTGCCGGACGGGACGCCCTTCGACATACCCGGGCAATCGCCCCTGCCGCCGCCGATCGACGTGCCGGAGGACGCGGCCAAGCAGATGCTCTGGCTGATGATGCCGGTGGCCGCGCCGAACAGCCGCGAGGTCGAGGCCGCCGACGCCGAGAGCGCGAGCCGCTGGTATCCCGGGCAGGAGACCCTGATCGACTCGACCTCGGCGCTCCGATCCGAGGAGGAGATCGACGTGGCGCATCCGCGCCTGTCCTTCGAGCTGCGGCGCAGCGCGAAGCCCGGCTATGTCGGCCTGCCGATCGCCCGCGTGGTCGAGGTCCGCGACCGGGCCGTGGTGTTCGACGAGCGCTTCGCGCCCCCGCTCCTCACCTGCGCCGCGCACCCCGTGGCGACGGGCTGGATCGAGCGGGTGATCGGCTGGATCGACAACAAGCTCGAGGAACTCGCCCGCTACGCGGCGGACCCGACCGCCGGCGGCGGCCTGCAGAGCGCCGACTACTTCATGCTGCAGGTCCTGAACCGGCACATCCCGGTGCTGAAGCACTTCCGGGAATCCCGCTACGTGCATCCGGAACGGCTCTTCGAGGAGTTGCTGCGGATCGCGGGCGAGCTCGCGACCTTCGCCACGGCGGGTCGGCGCGCCCAGACCTACCCGGCCTACGACCACGACGCCCTGGAGATGGTGTTCGAACCGGTCCTGCGCGACATCCAGCACTTCCTGAGCGCGCATCTCGGCCGCCGCGCCATCCGCCTCGAACTGCTCGAACGGGCGCCGAACGCCTTCATCTCGACGATCCGCGACCGGAACCTGTTCCGCAACGCGACCCTCATCATCGAGGTCTCCGCGCGCCGGCCCCTCACCGAGATCCAGAACCAGTTCCCGAACCTCTTCAAGGTCGGCCCGAACACGAAGATGAACGAGATCGTGCACGCCCACCTCCCGGGCGTGCCGCTCGTCCACCTGCCGACGCCGCCGCCGCAGATCCGCGCGATCACCGATCACGTCTATTTCCGGCTCGACCGGCACTCGCCGCTCTGGCCGGAATTCAGCGTCGCGAGCTCGATCGGCCTCCACTTCGCCGGCGAGTGGCCGGACCTCCAGCTCGAGCTCTGGGCCGTCCAGGAGGGGCGGCAATGACCGCGCCGGCCCGGCCCGGATCGCGGCATCGCGGGCGGGGTGAGCGATGAGCAGCCCCTCCGACCCGTTCGGGCGCGGAGACCGGACGATCATCGTCCCGAACCCGGCCGGGCGGCGGCCGGGGCCGGACACGCTCTCCCCGCAGGCGCCGCAGGCCTCGTCCCCGGCCTATCCGCCGCCGGGATACGGCGCCCCGCCGGAGCCGGGCCGGCAGGGCCAGCCGAGCGCCGCCGACGCGTGGTCCTCGACGGCCGCCCCTCCCCCTCCGCCACCGCCGGCCGAGCGCGGGCGGGCGCTCGTGCTCAAGCGGGACATCGTCGTCGCGCCGAACCAGAACCCGTACCTGAAGGCGGCCGGCCCCCTCCTGCTGCTGTTCGGCCGCCTGCGCGTGCAGCTCTCGCGTGCCTCCTTCGCGAACCTGATGGAGCAGGTCGCGTCGGCGATCGAGGATTTCGAAGCCGATGCCCGCGCCGCAGGCGCGCCGGCCGAGCAGACCCGGACCGCCAAGTACATCGTCTGCGCCACGGCCGACGACGTCGTGCAGAACATCCCCACCGACGAGCGCCACGTCTGGACGCAGTACAGCATGCTGAGCCGCTTCTTCGGCGAGCGGACGGGCGGCGTGCGCTTCTTCGAGGAGCTCGACCGGGCCAAAGTCGACCCGCACGGGACCTACAACCTGCTGGAGCTGCAATACGCCTGCCTGGCGATGGGCTTCCAGGGGATCCACCGCACCTCTGCGGGCGGCGCAGCGACCCTGCAGCAGATCCAGCGCAACCTCTACGAGATGCTCCGGCGGACGCGGCCCGCGAACCGGGAGGTCTCCCCGCGCTGGCAGGGCCGCAGTCTCGCGGCGGCCATCGCGCAGTTCCAGGTGCCGCTCTGGGCGATCGGCTCCGTCGTGGCCGTCCTGCTCCTCGGCTTCTACATCCTGCTCCGCTTCATGCTGGCCGGCAGCACCGAGGCGGCGGCGACCGCCCTCGTCTCCGTGCATCCGGCGACCGAGCTCGGCATCCAGCGCCGCATCTACACGCCGCCCCCGCCCCCTCCCCCTCCGCCGCCGACGAGCCCCACCGCGAAGCTGCGCAGCGCCCTCCAGGACGAGATCGCGAGCCAGAAGATCTCGGTGAGCGAGGCGGGCAACACCATCGTGGTGCGCATCGCCGCGGCGCTCTTCCCGCCGGGCGACGCCGCCGTGAAGCCCGAGTTCCGCACCCTGATCGAGCGTCTGGCGAAGCTCCTCGACGGGCAGCCGGGCGGCATCAAGGTCGTCGGGCACACGGACAGCGCGCCGATCAAGAACGTCCGCTTCCCCTCGAACTTCCACCTCTCGCTGGAGCGCGCCAAGGCGGTCGGACAGGTCATGAAGGCGGGCCTCGCCCGGCCCGAGCGGGTCGAGGTCGAGGGCAAGGGCGCCGACGTCCCGATCGCCCCGAACGATTCGCCGGACGGGCGGGCGCGCAACCGCCGGGTCGAGATCCTGATCCCCCGCGGCGGCTGATTGCCGGTCCGAGAGCCCCTGCCGAGATCCCCCGCCGAGAGCCCCTGTCATGAGCGCCCGAGAGCCGTCCCGCCCGAGCCGTCCGTCGTGAGCCGTCCGTCATGAGCCGTCCGTCATGAGTCTTGCCGCCTGGCTTCGTCTGGCCGCCACCGCGATCGGCGCCCTCGCCCTCTGCGCGCTGTTCTGGTGGGCCGGGCCCCTCGTCGCGGTGGGGGATGTGCGCCCGCTCGAGCCGGTCTGGGCGCGCGCGATCCTGTGCCTCGCGATCCTCCTCGGGGCGGGAGGCTATGTCGGCTGGGAATTCTACAAGCGGCGCAAGGCGATCCGGGCCCTCGAATCGGAGGTCGCCGCCGGCGACGAGGCCGAGACCGACGGCACGGTCCTCCAGGCCTCGATGCGGGACGCGCTCGCCACCCTGCGCAAGGTGCGGGGCGCCAAGGGCGACCACCTCTACGAGCTGCCCTGGTACGTGATCATCGGCCCTCCCGGCTCGGGCAAGACCACGGCGCTCGTCAATTCCGGCCTCAAGTTCCCCCTGAGCCGCGGCGCCACGCCCGAGGCGGTGGCCGGCGCGGGCGGCACGCGCTACTGCGACTGGTGGTTCACGGACGACGCGGTGCTCATCGACACCGCCGGCCGCTACACGACGCAGGATTCCGACCCGCGCTCGGACCGCCAGAGCTGGACCGCCTTCCTCGACATCCTGAAGAAGTACCGGCCGCGCCAGCCGGTGAACGGCGTCATCGTCGCGATCAGCCTGGAGGATCTCCTCCGCGGCGGGGAGGCGGAGGTCGTCGCCCACGCCAACGCCGTCCGCAAGCGGCTCCTCGAGCTGAACGAGCGCCTGGGCATCGATTTCCCGGTCTACGTCGTCTTCACGAAGGCCGACCTCCTGGCGGGCTTCACGGATTTCTTCGCCCACCTGCCCGAAATCGACCGCCGCATGGTCTGGGGCCACACCTTCCAGACCGACGAGAAGACCCGCAACATGATCGGCGACGTGCCGGCCGAGTTCGACGCGCTGGTCGAGCGCCTGAACGAGTGGCTGCCCGACCGCCTGCAGGAGGAGCCGAACCCCACCGCCCGCGTGGTCCTGTTCGGCTTCCCCTCCCAGCTCGCCTCGACCAAGGCGCACGTGGTCGATTTCCTGAACCGCGTGTTCGAGCCCTCGCGCTACCACGTCAACGCGACCCTGCGCGGCTTCTACTTCACCTCCGGCACGCAGAACGGCACCCCGATCGACCAGCTGATCGGCTCGCTCTCGCGCAGCTTCGGCTCCGAGGATGTCGGGGCCGGCGCCTATTCGGGCCAGGGCAGGAGCTACTTCCTCACCGACCTCCTCAGGACCGTGATCATCGGCGAGGCGGGCTGGGTCTCGACCGACCGGGCCGCCGTGCGCCGCTCGAACCTGACCCGGCTCGCCGCCTATGGCGGGCTCGCCCTCGCCTCGGCGCTCCTCGTCGGCCTGTGGTGGACGAGCTACCTGCGCAACAGCCAGCTCGTGCAGCAGAGCAACGTCCTGCTCGCCAAGTACCAGGGCGAGGCGGCCGAGATCCTGCGCGAGCCCGTGGTCGCGGACCGCAACCTCGCCCGCGTGGTGCCGCTCCTCAACACGCTCCGCTACATGCCCGCGGGCTACGCCTTCCGCGAGGAATCCGCGCCGACGCTCGCCACCTTCGGACTGAGCCAGCGCGAGCGCCTCAACTCCGCGGCGCTGACCGCCTACCACACCGGGCTGGAGCGCCTCCTGCGGCCGCGCCTGATCTTCCGCCTGGAGGAGCAGCTGGAGGCGAACCGCAACAATCCCGGCTTCCTCTACGAGGCGCTCAAGGTCTACCTCATGGTCGGCGGGCGCCCCGAGGCGCCGCCCGACCGCGACCTCGTGCTCGCCTGGATGCGGCGGGACTGGGCGGAGAACCTCTTCCCCGGCGCCGGCTACGCGAAGGGGCGCGAACTCCTCGAGGAGCACCTGCGGGCGATGCTCGACCTCGAGGACGGCACGCCGCTGCTCGTCTCGGTCAACCAATCCCTCGTCGACGATTGCCAGCGGGCGCTCGCCCGCCTCAGCATCGCCGAGCGCGCCTACGAGCTCCTGAAATCGGACGCCCGCGCCGCCTCCCAGCGCGACTGGACGGCGCTGAGGGCCGGCGGGCCGGACACCTCCCTCGTCTTCGAGGTGGTGGGCGGCGGCGACCTCGACCGGGTCCGGGTGCCGTTCTTCTTCACCTATGACGGGTTCTTCGAGGCGTTCATCGACCGCTTCGGAGACGTGGCCGAGGCCGCCGACCGCGACCGCTGGGTGCTCGGCCCCTCGGGCGAGCAGCAGGCCTACACGGCGCAGTACGGCTCGCTCTTCGCCGACCTCCTCAAGCTCTACGCCCGCGACTTCGTGCCCGCCTGGAAGCAGGCGCTCGCCAAGCTGAAGATGCGCGCGCTCCTCAGCGACAAGCCGCGCTACCTCGCGCTGCAGGCGGTCGCGGCGCCGACCTCGCCGCTGCGCCAGATGCTCGAATCGCTGCGCGACGAGACGCAGCTCACCCGCGAGCGCCCGGCCGACAAGGGCAAGGACGGCGACGGGCGGGCGGGCCGGGCCAAGGCCATCGCCGGCAAGGCGGCGGCGGATGCCGCCGAGCGCGCGGTCACGGACCGGCTCCCGTCCGGCCTCGCCTCGACAGCGACCGCCCTCGGCCGCCTCGGGATGGAGGGGCGCGGCGGCGGCCGCGACCGTTTCGCCGTGCCCACGAACGAGGCCCCCGGCGCCAATATCGAGGCGGCCTTCCGGCCCTTCCACGTCCTCCTCGACGGCGAGGCCGGCCGCCGGGCCACGGACCAGCTCATCGCCAACCTCAACGAGATCAAGAACGCGGCGCTCTCCGCCCTCAACCCGGCCGAGGCGGCGCAGGCCAACATCGCCCTGGTCACGCAGGCCCGCTCCCTGCGGGCGCTCGCCGCTCGCTTCCCCCCGCCCTTCGAGCCGATGATCCGCGGCATCGCCAACGAGTTCGAGGGCAGCGCCACGGGTGCGGCCGTCTCGCAGGTGGCGCAGTCGCTCGGCGATCAGGTGATCCGCGACTGCCAGCAGATCGTGACGAACCGCTACCCCTTCGTCCGGACGAGCGACCGCGAGACGCCGATCGCCGATTTCGCGCGGCTGTTCGGCCCCGGCGGCATCCTCGACCGCTTCTTCACCCAGAACCTCGCGGCCCGGGCGGACCGCTCGCGCCCGCAATGGGTCTGGCGGCAGGACGATCAGGTCGCCCGCTCCTTCTCGGCCGCGACCCTCAGGGAGTTCCAGCGCGCCGCGGAGATCCGCGACGCCTTCTTCCCCACCGGCGGCAACATGCCGGCCTTCGCCTTCGCCGTGACGCCGCTGACGCTCAGCGCCGACGTCCAGAAGGCGCGGCTCGACGTGAACGGCACGGCGCTCGAGACGCAGCAGGGCGTCAACGCCCCCGTCACCATGCAATGGCCCGGCCCGGCGGGGCTCGGCCGGACCGCGATCACCCTCGATTTCGGCTACAACACGCAGCCGATCGTCATGGAGAAGACGGGGGCGTGGTCCCTCTTCCGGACCCTCGACACGGGCTCGGTGCTGAAGCAGGGCGACAACATCGTCGCCACCTTCGTGATCGGCGGGCGCCAGCTCTCCTACCAGATCAACGTCAGCTCGCTCCTGAACCCCTTCGCGCTGCCGGCCCTGCGCGAATTCCGCTGCCCCTCCGGCATCTGACCGCCATGCGCTGCGGCCTCTATGGGAAGCTCCCCGCCAAGCGCGACTTCATCGCCCTCGGGACGTCGCGCGAGTTCCTCGCGACCGTCGAGCCCTGGCTCCAGCAGGGCGTGGCGGCGAGCCGGGCGAGCCTCGGGGCCATGTGGCAGCCCGCCTTCCTGCGGGCGCCGATCTGGCGCTTCTGGCTCGGGCACGAGGTCTGCGGGGCGACGACGCTCGGCGCCCTGATGCCCTCGGTGGACGGGGTCGGGCGCTACTTCCCCCTGGCGGCCTTCGCCTGCACCGAGGCCGACGAGCATTGGGCGCCCCCGGACATTGACCCGCAGGATGCCTGGATGGGCGCCGTCGAGGACATCCTCCTGTCCGCGCTCGCCCCCGGCACCGGCCTCGAGAGCGTCAGCGAGGCGCTGCAGGCGCTCGGCGGCCCGGCCGCGGCGGCGCCGCCGGCCCTGCCCGAGGGCATCGCCGAATGGCCCCGCGCCGCCCTCTCCGGCCCGCTCGCCGAGGGCGATGCGAGGGGGGCCTTCGCGGCCTTGCGCGCGGCCGGGATCGCGCGCTCCAGCGCCGGCGCGACCTACTGGTGGACGCTGGGCGGCGAGGAGGTGGCGCCGCGCACGCTGGCGAGCCGCGGCCTGCCCGATCCGGCCTGTTTCGCCGCGATGCTCACGGGGTCATTCGGGAGGGTTAGCCGCGCATGATGCAGGACGCCAACGATCCCCTCGGCCTGCCCCTGCCGGGCGCCCCCGGCCTGCCGGGACCCTCCCCCTTCCGCTGCGCAGCCCTGAGCGACACGGGCCGGGTCCGCCAGCTGAATGAGGACCGCTATCTCCTGGCGCCCGAGATCGGCGTCTTCGCCGTGGCCGACGGGATGGGCGGGCACGAGGCCGGCGAGGTCGCGAGCACGACGGTGGTCGAGAGCCTCGCCTCGATCGGCGCCGCGGTCTCCCCGAACGACCTCCTGGCGCGGCTGGAGGATCGGATCCTGCGCGCCAACATGGCCATCCAGGAGATCGGGCAGGCGCGGGACCGGGTCATCGGCACCACCGTCGCCGTGCTCCTCGCCTTCGAGCGCAACTTCGCCTGCGTCTGGTCCGGCGACAGCCGCATCTACCGGCTGCGCGGCGGCGACCTCCTCCAGCTCTCGCGCGACCATACGGAAGTCCAGCAGCTCATCGACGCGGGCACCCTCACCTCCGAGGAGGCGAGGACCTGGCCGCGGCGCAACGTCATCACCCGCGCGGTCGGCGTGCGGCCGGAGCCGGAGATCGAGCTGTCGAGCGGCGTGCTGGAGCCGGGCGACACCTTCCTGATCTGCTCGGACGGGCTGACCGGCCACGCCGAGCCCGAGGACATCCGCGCGCGCCTCGACGGTGCCGAGCCGCAGGCGGCCTGCGACGCCCTCGTCGCCCTCGCCCTGGAGCGGGGCGGCACCGACAACGTGACGGTGGTGGTCGTCCGCTACGATCCCGCGCCCGGACCCGACGGCCCCGGCGCTCCCGACGAGGTATCCGCGTGAGCGACGAGACTGTCATCTCCCCAGGGCCCTATTTCCGGCTGACGCCGGGGACGCGCCTGAACGGGATCTACGAGATCGACCGGTACATCACGTCCGGCGGGATGGGGGAGATCTACCGGGGCCGCGCCGTCGTCACCGGCGACGTCGTGGCGATCAAGACCGTGCGGCCGGACCTCGCCCAGAACGACACCGCGCTCGCCCTGTTCCGCAAGGAAGCGGCCTCGCTGCACAACCTCTACAACGAGGCGATCGTCCGCTACTTCGTCTTCACGATCGACCCCGTCCTCGGCATCCCCTACCTCGCGATGGAGTTCGTGGAGGGCGAGTCGCTCTCCGACATCCTCCGCCGCGGCGCCCTCGGCACACCGGACATCTGCGTCCTGATGCGCCGCCTGGCGCTGGGGCTGCAGGCCGCCCACCAGCTCGGCATCGTCCACCGCGACCTCTCGCCCGACAACGTCCTGGTGCCCGGCGGCGACGTCTCCCGCGCCAAGATCATCGATTTCGGCATCGCGCGCTCGCCGCTCGGCGAGGGAACCCTGATCGGCAGCGGCTTCGCGGGCAAGATGAACTACGTCTCGCCCGAGCAGCTCGGCCTGTTCGGCGGCGAGGTCGGCCCGCCATCGGACATCTACAGCCTCGGCCTCGTCATGGCCGAGGCGGCGCGGGGCAAGATCCTCGACATGGGCCACAGCCATGTCGAGGTGATCGACCGCCGCCGTCGCGTGCCGGACCTCGCCGGGATCGATCCCGATCTGCGCACGATCCTGCAGCGGATGCTGCAGCCGAATCCGAAGGACCGGCCGCAGAGCATGGCCGAGATCGCCGCCTGGGTGCCGAAGGTGGCGCCGAGCGGCGGCCGGCGCTGGCTCGTCGCGGGCGCCGCCGCGATCGTGCTGATCGCCGGCGGGCTCGGGACCGCACTCCTCACCGGCACGCTCGATCTCGGCGGGCTCTGGCCCCGCACCGGGGGCGAGCCCGGCCAGAGGGCCGCCGAGCCGGCGAACCCGAACCGGGCGAACGAGGCCGCGCGGCTCGCCCCGGAGCCACCCGCCTTCCCGCCGGAACTTCCCCCGGCGCGCCCCGAGCCGCGCCAAGAGCCACTCCAAGGGCCACGCCAAGAGCCGCGCCAAGAGCCGCGCCAAGAGCCGCGCCAAGGGCCGCGCCAAGAGCCCCGGACCGAGACGGCGCGCCGCGAGAGCCCGCCCGTCGACGGCCCGCGGCAGGATGCGCCGAGGCAGGATGCTTCGAGGCAGGATGCTCCGAGACAGGACCCGCAGAGGCAGGAGGAGTCGCGGCTGGAGGAGCCGCCGCCCGAGCGCCCCCGCAACGATCCCGCCCTCGCCCACCTGCCGCCTCCGAGCGGGTCGCCGGAGGCGCCTCCGTCCCAGGGCCGGCAGCGGCGGGAGACGAGCCTCGACCAGGTGCGCGACTTCCTGCGCGGCTACAGCGGCGGGCAGTGCTTCTTCATCACGCCCGTGACGCTGGCGATGAACGAGGCGACGATCGAGGCTTTCGGCTCGACCCCCGCCCCCTTCATGGCCTTCGACGAGGCGTTCCAGCGCACGCTCGGCTTCGAGCCGGAGATCAACCTGCGCCAGATCACGGCGGCGCAATGCCCCCTCGTCGACTACCTCGCCCGGCAGGGCGCGCAGCGCGGCGCGGCCAAGCCCGCGCTCTCGCTCAAGGCGGATACGCTGCGCAGCGGCGACGAACTCGTCGTGACCAGCGACACCAAGGCCGACCGCACCGTCGAGCTCCTGCTGATCTCGGACGAGGGGACCGTCCACAGCCTCGCCGCCTACGCCAAGAAGGCCGGCGACGCCCTCACCGCCAAGCTGCGCGTCGTCGGCAACGAGCGCAGCGCCGACGCGCAGCCGCAACTCGTCGTCGCGCTGGCGAGCCACCGCCCGCTCGCCGGCGCGATGGCGGCCGTGAAGGCCGGCGGGATCAGCGCCGACCGCTTCTTCAAGCTCGTCTCCGAAGACGCCGCGAAGAGCGGTCCGATCGGCATCAGCGTCAAGTACTTCAAGCTCAGCAACGGGGCCTGACGCGCGTGAAGACCGGCGTATCACCGCCCGTACCGTACTCGATCCGATTTTCGATTGCCTTCCGGGCGAAAACAACAGATCGTCCGCGCATGACCAGGGCAGAACGATTGATGTCGCGCCGGGGGAGCTGACGTGACGGCGTTCGAGACCTTTGCAGGCAGCGTTTCGGAAGAAGCCTGCCTGGCGGAGGTGATGCGGCTGCGGCACGGGGAGCGCGCCTGCGAGGCCTGCGGCCGCGAGGCGGGCTTCGAGGCGACGCGCAAGCACCGCGCCTTCGCCTGCCGGAGCTGCGGCTTCAAGCTCTATCCCTGCCAGGGGACCCCCTTCTCCAAGCCGCAACCGCCGCTGCAGCACTGGTTCTACGCGATCGACGCCCGGGCCCGGGGGCGGTCGGCGAAGCCCGCCGACCTCGCCCGCGCCCTGAAGACCTCGCGGCTCCTCGCCGAGCACCTCGACGAGCGCGTGGCGCAGCTCGAGGGCGAGGGCGCGCAGGGGCAGCCCGCGATCGACTGGTTCGAGGCCGTGTCCGCGTTCACCGCGGAGAGGCTGCACGCCGAGCGGGCGACGCGGGTGATTCCCCGCCGGGACGAGGCCG
>NZ_SMNT01000030.1 GCF_004348265.1 Methylobacterium segetis | reverse complement strand
CGGAAGGCCGCCAGCCGCGTGCGGATCGCGAGCGCCTGCTCGGCCATGAAGGCGTTGTGGGTCGCCCGGTAGAGCGCCTCGTGGAAGGCCCGGTTGAGGGCGTCGTAGGCGTCGACATCGCCCGCCTCGACGAGCGCGCCCGCGCTCTCGTGCAGGTCGAGGAGATGGCTCCGCTCCAGGGGCGTCATCCGGTAGGTGGCGAGCCGCACGCACATCGCCTCCACCTCGGCGGTCGTCTCGAACATGTCCATGATGCGCTCGGGCGTCATCCGGGTCACGACGACGCCCCGGCGCGGGCGCACCTCGACGAGGCCGCTCACCGCAAGCTGGCGCAGGGCCTCGCGGACGGGCGTGCGCGAGGCGCCGAACCGGTCGGCGAGGTCCTGCTCGTCGAGGGCGATCCCCGCCGCGAGCGTGCCCGCTGCGATCTCGTCCGTCAGCGCGTTGCGGATCTGGTCCGAGAGGAGCCCACGGGCTCCGACCATCTCGTCCATGACGCCTGTCCGATCCTCTGAAGCGCGCGTTCTGTATGCGCGACGATAACCTGTGATCATCCTCGTATCACGGACGCGGCCATTCCGGCAGTCTCGTATACGAAGAAATTGACATCCGCGTTCCCTGGGCTCAGATAGGCGTCAGGACCGGCCTCCTGTGTGCAGAGCTGACCCCGACGCGGGGTTCTGTATGCGCCAGGGCCCGCCATCAGGGAGCGGATCGGATGTCGCATTGGCGCCGGGAGCAGGCTGAGCGGGACGCGCGGATCGCGGCGGGGCGTACCCATGCCTCCGGCAAGGTGGTGCCGGCCGGTCGCGCGGTCGATCTCCTCGAAGCGATCCTGCGGCCCGGCGACCGGGTCTGCCTCGAGGGCGACAACCAGAAGCAGGCGGATTGCCTCGCTCGGGCGCTCAGCCTCTGCGACCCGGCTAAGGTCCACGACCTGCACATGGTCCAGTCCGGCATCGTGCTGCCGGAGCATCTCGACATCTTCGAGCAGGGCATCGCGAAGCGTCTGGACTACTCGTATTCCGGCCCGCAGGGCGGGCGCATCGCCCGGATGCTGTTCGGCGGCCAGATCGAGCTCGGCGCGGTCCACACCTACCTCGAACTGTTCGCCCGCTACTTCGTGGACCTGACGCCGCAGGTGGCGCTGATCGCGGGCGTCTCGGCGGACCGGGAGGGCAACCTCTACACGGGGCCGAACACCGAGGACACGCCGACGGTGGTCGAAGCCACCGCCTTCAAGAACGGCGTCGTCGTCGCGCAGGTCAACGAGATCCTGGACCGCGTGCCCCGCGTCGACATCCCCGGAGACCGGATCGACTTCGTGGTCGAGGCTGACAGGCCGTTCTACGTCGAGCCGCTCTTCACCCGCGACCCGGCCGCGATGACCGAGACGCAGATCCTGATGGCCATGATGGCGATCAAGGGCATCTACGCCGAGTACGGCATCCGGCGCCTGAACCACGGCATCGGCTTCGGCACGGCGGCGATCGAGCTGCTGCTGCCGACCTACGCCGAGAAGCTCGGCCTCAAGGGCCAGATCGCCACCCACTGGGCGCTCAACCCGCACCCGACCCTGATCCCGGCGATCGAGTCGGGCTGGGTGCGCCAGGTCCATTGCTTCGGCTCGGAAGTCGGCATGGACCGCTACATCCGCGAGCGGCCGGACGTGTTCTTCACGGGCGCCGACGGCTCGCTCCGCTCGAACCGGGCCTTCTGCCAGACGGCCGGCCTCTACGCCTGCGACCTCTTCATCGGCTCGACGCTGCAGATCGACCTGATGGGCCATTCCTCCACCGTCACGCAGTCGCGGGTGGCGGGCTTCGGCGGCGCGCCGAACATGGGCTCGGACCCGCATGGCCGCCGCCACCCCTCCGACACCTGGATGAAGGCGGGGCGGGAGGCGCAGACCGTGGGTGATCCCGCCCTGATGCGCGGGCGCAAGCTCGTTGTGCAGATCGTCGAGACCTTCGGCGACAAGCTCGTGCCCGCCTTCGTGGAGCGGCTCGACGCGCTGGAACTCGCCAGGAAGATTGGGCTCGAACTCGCCCCGGTGATGGTCTACGCCGACGACGTCACCCACATCGTCACCGAGGAGGGAATCGCGAACCTCCTCCTCTGCCGTACCCTGGACGAGCGCGAGCAGGCGATCCGCGGGGTCGCGGGCTACACCGAGGTCGGGCGCGGGCGCGACCGGGCGATGGTCGAGTCGCTGCGCGCACGGGGCATCGTGCGCCGCCCGGAGGATCTCGGCATCGAGCCCCTCGACGCGGATCGCTCGCTGCTGGCGGCCAAGTCGATCAAGGACCTCGTGCACTGGTCGGGCGGCCTCTACGACCCGCCGGCCCGGTTCCGGAACTGGTGATGCCCGCCCCGCAGGCCGGGCCGCTCGCCCCACCTCTCCCGTTCGGGAGAGGTCGCGTGCGCGTCAGCGCAGCGGGTGAGGGATGCGGCCTGTCCGGGCACGTCGCCCCTCTTACCCTGTCCCACTCGGAACGAGAGGGGACCCCCGCCCGGTATCCAAGAGGCCCGATGCCATGGAAAGACTGACCTTCCGGCATGCCACGAAGGCGCCGCTCGTCGGGCGGAAACCCCTGGCGATCACGGGCGTCGTCGCCTCGGGCAATCTCGAAGTGCTCCTGGAGCGGACGCTGCCGCCGGATGCCTGCACCGTGGAGATCGAGACGCCGGTCCACGGCTACGGCGACGTCTGGGAGGCGGTGGTGGCGGATTTCGTCGCACGCGCCCAGCCCGGGGGCCTTCGCATCACGATCAACGACGGGGGCGCCCGCCCCGACACCGTGTCGCTGCGCCTGCTTCAGGGCGCCCGGCTGATGGAGGGCTGACGTTGAGCGAGCGCATCACCGATCCCCGCGCCGCGAGCTGGTACGAGGCGAGCGCGCGGGCCCGCCTCGACGGGCTGCTCGATTCCGGCAGCTTCGCCGAGATCCTCGGCCCGGAGCAGCGGAAGATGAGCCCACACCTGCCGCTCTTCGACCTGCCGCGCGCCTTCGACGACGGCTTGGTCATCGGCTCCGGCCGCCTCGACGGCAGGCCGGTTCTGGTGGCCGCGCAGGAGGGACGCTTCATGGGCGGCGCCTTCGGCGAGGTGCACGGGGCGAAGCTCGTCGGGCTCCTGCGCGCCGCGCTCGGGCTCAAGCCCGCCGCCGTCCTGATCCTGTTCGACACCGGCGGCGTGCGCCTGCAGGAGGCCAATGCCGGCGAGACCGCCATCGCCGAGGTGATGCGGGCGATCACCGAGGCCCGCGCGGCCGGGATCCCCGTAATCGGCCTGATCGGCGGCCGGGCCGGCGCCTATGGCGGCGGCGGCCTCATCGCCGGCACCTGCTCGCGGCTCGCGGTCTCCGAGGGCGGGCGCATCAGCGTCTCCGGTCCGGAGGTGATCGAGACGAACAAGGGCGCCGAGGAGTTCGATTCGCGCGACCGGGCGCTGGTCTGGCGCACCATGGGCGGCAAGCACCGCCGCCTGATCGGGGGCGCCGACACCTTCGTGGACGACACGGTGGCAGCCTTCCGCGAAGCCGCCCTCGCCCTGATCGGCCGGGCGCCCGCCTTCGACCTCGCGACGCTCGAGGCCGAGCAGGCGCGGCTGGAGCGGCGCCTCGCGGATTTCGGGGAGTGCCGCGACGCCACCGAGATCTGGAGCCGGCTCGGCGTCAACGATCCGGCCGCCGTGCCGGGTCTGACGGCAGCCGATTTCGACGCCCTCGTCGCGGGATTGCGGGAGACCGGCCATGACGCTCGCTGAGATCCTCGCCTCCCTGTTCCCCGAGGGCCACGCCGTCGCGGTCGAGTACGGGCTCGTGAGCGGCCACGGGCCGTTCCGGGGCGGCCGGCTCGCGGTCATCGGCATCGACGGCAACACGCCGCTCGGCGTCGAGGGCGCCGCCCGCCTCGCCGGGTCCGTCCTCGACGTGGTGCGGCAGGGCGGGGCGACGCCGATCCTCGTGGCCATCGATTCCGACAGCCAGCGCATGAGCCGGCGCGACGAGCTCCTTGGCCTCAACGAGTATCTCGCCCACCTCGCCAAGTGCCTGCTGCTCGCCGACCGCAGCGGCCACCCGACGGTGGGCCTCGTCTACGGCCACACGGCGGCCGGCGCCTTCATCGCCACGGCGCTCGCGACCCGGGTGCTGGCGGGCCTGCCCGGCGCCAGCCCGAGCGTGATGGACCTGCCCTCCGTCGCTCGCGTCACCAAGCTGCCCCTCGATCGGCTGGAGGCCATGGCCCGGGACACGCCCGTCTTCGCGCCGGGCCTCGACAACATGGTGAAGACCGGCGCCGTCCACGCCGTGCTCGATCCCGCGCAGCCGCTCGGACCCCAGATCGAGGCGCTGATCGACGGATCGCCGGCAGCCGACAACCGCGATGCGCTTGGTGCCGAGCGGGGCGGCCGGCCGGTGGCGCAGGGCATCGCCGCCGAGGTCGTGCGGGACGCACGCCTTGGCTGAGGCCCTCCGGCGCCACGATCTCCTGAGCGTGGAGCCCGGCGCCTGGGAGGCGGCGCTCGCCGACCGCCCCGATCTCGACGGCGCACCGCACCTCTCGGACTGGGCGCGACGGGGCTTCCCGGTCATCGTCCGGCGGCGCCATCCGGGCGAGGCGGCCGGGACCGTGCCGGTCGGCCTTCCCCTGCCGCCCGCGGACGGCAAGCGGCGCATCGGCCTCGCCCTGCCGCCGGGGGCGGTGCGGCCGCGCGAAGCCCTGGCCGCGGCGCAGGCCGTGGAGGCAGCCCCCGAGGCGTGGCGGCCGGTGCTCACCGCCCTCGACGGGCTCGGTCGCCGCCACGGCGCCGTCCCGCGCCTGTTCGGCGCCCTTCTCTGGCAGAGCCTCACCGGCCTGACCTATCTCTCGGCCCATTCCGACCTCGACCTGCTCTGGCCCGTCGCCGGCGCCGTGCCGCCGGACCTCCTCCGCGGCATCGCGGACATCGAGGCCCGCGCGCCGATGCGCCTCGACGGCGAGATCCTTCTGCCGGACGGCAGCGGCGTGAACTGGCGCGAACTGCACGCGGCCGAGCCCGGCGGCACCGTGCTGACGAAGCGGGTCGAGGGTGTCGCGCTCCGCTCCGCCGAAGCGGTTCGCGCGGGAGAGGCCGGTTGAGCGCGCTCTCTCGCCGCGCCTTCCCCGAGCAGGGGCGTGATCCTGCGGCCGCCATCGGCCGGCTCGCGGTCGAGGCCCTACGCCTCGAACTGGAAACCTATCCGAAGCCCGGCCTCGTCAGCCTCGTCGACAGCGGCAGCCACGCCGACATGGATGCGGCGACCTTCCGGGCGAGCGCCGCTGCCCTCGAACCCTGGTTCGCTGCCCTCGCCCGCGCGGGTGCCGCGGGCGAGCCGATGCCGGCCCTGCGCCGCCTCGGCATCGCCGCGGAGGCCGACATGCGGGCGGCCACGGGCGGCGTGAACACCCATCGCGGCGCCATCTTCGGCCTCGGCCTCCTCTGCGCGGCGGCCGGGTCGGAAGCGGCAGGGCGCTCCCCCGTCCTCGCAACGATCCGGCAGCCGGACCCCGAGCCCACCCCTCGTCCCGAGGCTGCTCCGCAGCACCTCGGGATGGGAGCGGGAGGGCGTGCTGCGAGCGCGGTGCAGCCCTCCCGAAGCGAGATCGGCCGCTTCGGCGCACTCATCCGGGCGCGCTACGCGGAGGCCATCCTCGACGGGCCGGAACTGCTCCACGCGCCCGGCGCGCGGGCACGACGGCGGCACCGCGTCGGCGGAGCGCCGGCCGAGGCGGCTGCGGGCTTCCCGACCCTCTACCGCGTCGGCCTGCCGGCTCTGCGCCGGGGGCGGCGCCTGCGGCCGGGCGACCCGGAGGCCGCCCGGGTCGAGGCCTGCCTCGCCCTGATCGCGGAGCTTGAGGACACCAACCTCCTGCACCGTGGCGGCGCCGAGGGCTACGCCTTCGCGCGGGCGGAGGCCGCCCGCTTCATCGCCGAGGGCGGGATCGGGCAGACGGATTGGCGCGCCCGCGCGGAGGCGCTGCATGGCGGCTTCGTCGCCCGCAACCTGAGCCCGGGCGGTGCGGCCGACCTCCTCGCCATGACGCTGTTCGTCGATGCGGCCGAGGCATGACCCTCGCCGTGCTGCTCTCCGGCCAGGGCGGCCAGCATCCCGGCATGTTCGACCTCACGGCGGACCGGCCCGAGGCGGAGGGCATCTTCGCGGCCGCCGCGCGCCTCCTCGGTGACGATCCGCGCGCGCTGGTGCGGGCCGGAGGCCCCCGCCTCCACGAGAACCGCACCGGGCAGATCCTGGTCTGCACCGCGGCGCTGGCCGCCTGGAACCTCGTGCGGGGGGCGGCCCCGGCGCGCTGTCTCGTCGCCGGCTACAGCATCGGCGACCTCGCAGCCTGGGGTTGCGCCGGCCGGTTCGCGCCCGAGACCGTGCTCCGACTCGCGGCCGGTCGGGCCGAGGCGATGGATGCGGCGGGTGCGCCCGGCCAGGGGCTCGCCGGCATCCGCGGCTTGCCGCAAGCCCGGATCGGCGCGATGGCTCAGGCACGGGGCTGCCATCTCGCCATCCTGAACGCGCCCGACAGCGTGGTGGTGGGCGGCGCGGTGCCGGCTCTCGACATCCTCTGCGCGGAGGCGCGCGCGGCCGGCGCCCAGCGCGCCGTGGTGCTGCCCGTGCACACGCCCTCGCACACGCCGATCCTGACCGGAGCGACGGTGGCGTTCCGGACGAGTCTCGAAGCGGCTCCGACGACGCGGCCGCCCCGCGGGGCCCCGCGCCTCCTCAGCGGCCTCGACGGCGCGCCCGTCTTCGACGAGGCGGCCGGCCTGGAGAAGCTCAGCCTGCAGATCTCGCGCACGATCGACTGGGCCGCCTGCCTGGAGGCCGCCCGGGAATACGGCGCGACGCGGGTCCTCGAACTGGGACCCGGCCACGCGCTCGCCACCATGGCGCGGGACGCGCTGCCCGGGGCTCGCGTCCACGCGCTGGAGGATTTCCGCTCCGCCGAAGGCGTCGCGGAGTGGCTGCGCGCGGATTAGGAGTGCAGCGCGTCGTCGTCCGCATCCTCGTCGATGTCGAGGAGGAAGACGATGTCGGCCTCGTCCTCGTCGTCCTCGGACGCGGCGTGACGCGGATCGGTCTCGAAATCCGCGTCCGAATCGTCCTCGGCGAGCGCGTCCTCGAAGACCTCGATCTCGTCCTCGGTGGCCGGGCGCACCTTCAGCTCGGAGGTGCCGTTCCAGAGGGGGCGGCCCTCGCTCGTCATCGCCTGGATGTCTTCCTTGAAGCCGTCGCAGGTGAAGAGGTCGCGCGCCACCTCTTCGGTGCCGTTGATGACCGCCACCGCGGTTCCGTCGATCTCAAGGGTGAACATGGGCGACTCCCTGTCTGCCGAGGCGCCCGTTTACGAGGGTTGCCGGGCCGCGCCAAGACGTCTTGGCGTCTCTCCGGGATTGTCCGGGGCACGGCGCCTCAGGCGCCGCCGCCGACCCGCGCGATGGCGCGCTTGACGACGCCCTGCACCTCGGGATTCGACAGGAACAGGTCGTGGTTGATGAGGCCGCCGCCGTAATCGGAGGCGTCGGCCACCCGCACGCCGAGCGCCTCGAGCCGCTCCCGGTCGGCCGCGCCCGCACGGACGACGCCGCCCGCGATGGTGCTCGACAATTCGAGCGCCCGGTCGTTCGTCGAGGAGATCACGGTGATCTTGTTCACGTCGGGTCCGAGCCGCTCGACGCCCTTCGTGAACAGGTCGATGTCGATGTCGGGCGCGGCGAGCACCACGGCCCCGATCCGCGCCATCGCGGCCTCGCCCGCCTCGGCCCGCAGCATCCGCAGGGTCTCGAGCGTCAGGAGCGTGCCCATCGAGTGGGCGACGATGTTGATGCGCCCGCCGCTCGGCGAGGCCGCGAGCGCCTTGAGCAGGTCCTCGAACGCGTCGCGGGACCAGAGCGCGCTCTCGCGGTCGTAGCCGTAATCGAAGGTCGCCGCCGCCGACGGCCAGGTGAACAGCCCCGAGACGCCGCGGAAGCGGATGCCGTCCGAGAGGCGGGCGGCGCTGACCGCGGCCGATTCGAAGGATTCCCGGTAGCCGTGCACGTAGATCAGCACGTCGCGCCCCAGCGCCGCCTGCGCGAAGGCCTCCGGGGCGCCCCCGCCCGTCTCGACCTTCGGCACGGCGCCGATGGTCCAGTCGCCGGTGACGACCGAGGAGACCTTGCCGAGGAGCGAGCGGTCGGGGGGCGACAGGCGCACCTCCGCGAAGCTGAGGCCCCGCCCGCGTTCGGAATTGAAATAGGGGGCCTTCGGCGGGCTGCCGACCGGCTTGCGGGTCGTCGCGACGAGGAGCACCGGCATCACGTCGAGGGCCGACTGGCGCTCGGGTCCCACCACGGCGCCGGTGACGAGGCCGTCGGCGACGCAGGCGCCGAGGCCGGGCGTCAGCGCCGTCGCGCCGAGGAGGGCGCCGAGTCGGAAGACGCTGCGTCGGGTGGGCCGGTCTGTCTCACGCATCATGATCGTCGCGGGCCCCGCTCGGTGGCCGGTCTCGCCTCGAGGCCGGTCCGGTCTCCCTAGCCCCTGGCCCACAATCTTGGCCATGACAGGGCACGGGCGTGGCGGGCCCGCATGTGGATTGCGGGCAGGGGGCGGGGTGTGGCGTCGGCGGCACAGGCGCGAGGCTCGCGCCCTGGTTGCTTGCCGGCGGGATAGGCGGCTCGCATCATCGCTCCCGTTCGGCAGACTCCTTTCCGATCCGCGACGGCCTGGGGGCAGGCAGGCTTGCGGCGTGCTGGCCCGGCGCCGCCATCCGAGTGGGCCTGATCGGGAAGGGGGTGAGGGGATGTGATCGGAGTTCCGATCGTCACGATCACGGTGACGAAAAACGCCAGCGCGTGGTCGCTGACCATCACGCTGGCGCTGATCTGATGATCCCATCATCATTCAGCTGAGCACGGACGTCGCGGGTCTGACCCACCCGCGGCGTCCACCTGCGCCCAACCGGGAGGGACGATAATCCGAATCCCGTCCCGTTTCAATTTCGCGCCGCCCCTCGACGAACGGCCGCCCTCCCGGCATGTAGGGGCCATGGCCCCTCCGCCCCTCGACCTCGACCGGATCCGCGAGCGCCTCCTCGCGGGCGACCGCGCGGCCCTGGCACGCGCGATCACCCTCGCCGAATCGCGGCGCGCCGATCACCGCGCGGCGGCGCGCGACCTGATCGACGCGGTGCTTCCCCGCACCGGCAACGCGATCCGGGTCGGCATCACCGGCGTGCCCGGCGTCGGCAAGTCGACGACGATCGACGCGCTCGGAGCCAACCTGACGGAGGCCGGCCACAAGGTCGCGGTCCTCGCCGTCGATCCGTCCTCGACGCGCACCGGCGGCTCGATCCTCGGCGACAAGACCCGGATGGCGCGGCTCGCGGTCGACCCGAACGCCTTCATCCGGCCCTCGCCCTCCTCGGGCACGCTCGGGGGCGTGGCGGCCAAGACCCGCGAGACGATGCTGCTCTGCGAGGCGGCAGGCTTCGACGTGATCCTCGTCGAGACGGTGGGCGTCGGGCAGTCCGAGACGGCGGTGGCCGACCTCACCGACTTCTTCCTCGTCCTCATGCTGCCCGGCGCGGGCGACGAATTGCAGGGCATCAAGAAGGGCATCCTCGAACTCGCCGATATGATCGCGGTCAACACGGCCGACGACGGCGAGGGCGAGCGGCGGGCGAACGCAGCGGCCTCCGAGTACCGGGCGGCGCTCCACATCATGACGCCGGCCTCGGCCACTTGGACGCCGCCGGTCGTCACCGTCTCGGGCCTCAACAACACGCGCCTCGACACGCTCTGGCAGAAGATCGTCGATCACCGCGAGAAGCTCACCGCCACCGGCGAGATCGCCAAGCGCCGGCGCGAGCAGGACGTGAAGTGGATGTGGGCCCTCGTCCACGAGCGCCTGCATCAGCGCCTCGTCGGCTCGGCGGAGGTGCGGAGGGCCACGGCCCAGGCCGAGGCCGACGTGGCGGGCGGGACGCATTCCCCGGCCGCGGGCGCGGAGGCGATTGCGGCCCTGATCGGATTGTGACCGCAACCCTCCTCGTCACCGGGTTCGGGCCGTTCCCCGGCGTTCCGCGCAACCCGAGCGCGGCGCTCGCGCGCCGCCTCGGGAACGCGCCCGGATTGCGGCTGGCTCTCGGCGGGGCGCCGCGCGTGCTCGTGCTGCGGACGGCCTACGACGCGATACGGGAGGTGCTGGCCCCTGCCCTGGCGGAGAAGCCCCAGGCGGTTCTGATGTTCGGCGTGGCAAGCCGCGCCCGGGCGCTGAGGGTCGAGATCCGCGCCCGCAACCGCGCGAGCCGGCTGTTTCCCGACGCGAGCGGGCATCGGGCCGGGCGTCTCGCCCTCGATCCGGCGGGGCCGCCCGAGCGGACGAGTCCGGCCGCCCACGCCGCCGTCGCCATCCTGCGCCGGCACGGCATCCCGGTGGCAGCCTCGCGCGACGCCGGGCGATACCTTTGCAACGCGAGCTACTTCCGGGCTCTCGCCGAACCCTGCCCGGTGCTGTTCGTCCACATCCCTCCAAGCCCCCGCACCCGCCGCTCGCGGGGCGCCCGCCCCGCCACCGATCCGCAGCGGACGTTGAGGGCGCTCGCCGCCGTGGCGACGATGCTGACGCGGCGGGCGCGCCGGGACTTCTGATTCCGCACCCCCTCGGAGGGCCGGAATCGGGACGCCCTTCGCGGGCACCGCACCAAAAAGTGCGGACCTTGGCGGTGCACAATCGCCTCCTCGGGCGTTTGCAAGTCCGACGGAGCCGGCGGCCCGCCCCCGCGGACGCACGGTCACCGAGAGAGGAGATCAGCCATGGTTGATACGGATCGCATCGTCGGGACCGCCAAGGAAGTCGGCGGCAAGGTGCAGGGCGCGGCGGGCGACTTCGCCGGCTCGTCCCGCGACTCGGTCGAGGGCCGCTTCCGCGAGGCGCAGGGGCGCGCCCAGGACGCCTACGGGCAGGCCAAGGACACCCTGCGCAACGTGGCCGACGACCTGTCGGATTACGCGGGCGACGCCTACGAGCGCGGCGGCACCTATCTCAAGGACGGCCGCCGCGTCGTCGGCGAGCGCGTCGAGGAGAACCCGCTCATCGCGCTCCTGATCGCGGGTGCGGTCGGCTACGGCCTCGCCCTGCTGCTGCACGGCCGCCGATAGAGCGATCGAACGCGCCCTCCGGCCCCGGCGGCCGGAGGACGTCGCCTCTCACTGCGCCGTCCAGCCGCCATCGACGGAGAGGTTCGCGCCGGTCATCTGCGTCGCCGCCTCCGAGCACAGGAACACGGCGATCGCCGCCACCTGATCGACGGTGACGAATTCCTTGGTCGGCTGCGCCTTCAGCAGCACCTCCTCGATCACCTGCTCCTTCGTCAGGTTGCGGGCCTTCATCGTGTCCGGGATCTGGCTCTCGACCAGCGGCGTCCAGACGTAGCCGGGCGAGATGCAGTTCACGGTGACGCCGTGGGTCGCGAGTTCGAGCGCGACCGACTTCGTCATGCCGACGAGCCCGTGCTTGGCCGCCACGTAGGCGGATTTGAACGGGGAGGCGACGAGGGAATGGGCCGAGGCGATGTTGACGATCCGCCCGAAGCCCCGCGCCTTCATGCCGGGCACCGCCGCGCGGATCGTGTGGAAGGCCGAGGACAGGTTGATCGCCAGGATCGCGTCCCATTTCTCGGGCGGGAATTCCTCGACCGGCGACACGAACTGGATGCCGGCATTGTTCACCAGAACATCGACGCGGCCGAAGGCATCCTCGGCCTCCGCGACCATGGCGGCGATCTCGGACGGCTTCGTCATGTCGGCGCCGGAGTAGAGCACGCGCACGCCGTGCTCCGCCTCGATCCCGGCGCGGGTCCGTTCGATCTGGCCCGGGTCGCCGAGGCCGTTGATCATCACGTCGGCGCCCTCGCGCGCGAGGGCCTTGGCGATGGCGAGTCCGATGCCACTCGTCGAGCCCGTGACCACGGCGGCCTTGGATTGCAGAATCATGGTGCGCCTCGCTGGCGGCCGGGGCGCGGAGCGGCCGCGGCGTCGAGAGCCCGTTGTAGCGGCAGGGAGCGGGGGCGGTCACCCGGGGCAACGAAGGGAGGGCCTGACGCTCGCGCGATCTTGTCGCTTGCCGGGCCGCCGTTGACAGGCCAGCCCCGCTTCGCCAGTTTCCGCGCCGCCCGGGGATCGGCCATCCGCGAGGCCGACACGTGCCGCCGGACGCCCGCCGCGCCGCCGCATCGTCGCCATATCGGCCTGCCAATGGCCCGCGTGGAGTGCACGTCCGCGTCGTCGGGCCGGTGCCCTCCCGAACGATTCTCAGACGGTGTGATGCGCTCCTATCTCGACTTCGAAAAGCCCGTCGCGGAGCTGGAGGCGAAAGTCGAGGAGCTCAAGGCGATGGGCGCCCGCGACGGCGCCGTCTCCATCAGCGAGGAGGTGGGCCGCCTCGAGACCAAGGCCGCCCAGGCCTTGGCCGAGATCTACGCGAACCTGACCCCCTGGCAGAAGACGCAGGTCGCCCGCCATCCGCAGCGCCCGCACTTCGTCGATTACTGCGCCGGGCTCATCACGGAGTTCTCGCCGCTCGCTGGCGACCGCAGCTTCGGCGAGGACGAGGCGATCGTCGGCGGGTTCGGGCGTTTCCGCGGCCGGCCGGTCTGCGTGCTCGGCCAGGAGAAGGGCTCGACCACGGAGACGCGCCTGCGCCACAATTTCGGGATGGCGAAGCCCGAGGGCTACCGCAAGGCCGTGCGCCTGATGGAACTCGCCGATCGCTTCGGCCTGCCGGTTCTGGCCTTCGTCGACACGGCGGGCGCCTTCCCCGGCATCGAGGCGGAGGAGCGGGGCCAGGCCGAGGCCATCGCCCGCTCGACGGAAGCCTGCCTGTCGCTCGGCGTGCCGAACATCGCCCTCGTCATCGGCGAGGGCGGCTCGGGCGGCGCCATCGCCATCGCCACCGCCAATCGCGTCCTGATGCTGGAACACGCGATCTACGGGGTGATCTCGCCCGAGGGCGCCGCCTCGATCCTGTGGCGCGACCAGGGCCGGGCCCACGACGCCGCGACCGCCATGAAGATCACGGCCCAGGACCTCCTGCGCCTCGGCATCATCGACACGATCGTGCCCGAGGCGACGGGGGGCGCCCACCGGGACCGCGAGGCGGCCATCGCGGCAGCCGGCAACGCGCTCACCGCGGCGCTCGCCGAGTTCGACGGGATGGGCGCCGCCGAGATCCGCGACCGCCGGGCCGCAAAATTCCTCGATATCGGCCGCAAGCTGTGACGGGGCTCGCCCGAAGGGCGCTCGGCCGCGATCGCCTGTCATCCGAGCTCCCGCGTCCCGGCTGCGACGTTTTGGCACGTTCGCGAGCCCCCGGATGCCCGCCTCTTCGGATGTCGCGCTGGCGCCCTACAGGATCCGGCCCGCGGGTCGTGCCCATCCCGTCGACTTCGCGACGGCCGGCGAACATCTGTAACCGCACTTCACAGGCGGCCGGCACCGTGTCTTCGCGATCATTGCGGTAAGGGCCGGGTAAGTTTAACGAAGCTAATGGGTTGGGGAGTAGCGTCCGACGGGAGACCGTCCCGCGGGCGGTGATGATCGAGGACCGGGGTTCCCCATGGCTGTGCGTCCGCTCGCGGCTGCGAGTCTTGTTGCGCTCGCGTCTCTCCTCGGGGCTTGCCAGGACGGCACTTTCGGCGGCGGCGGCTCGACCCGCCATCTCACGCCCATTCCCCAGAAGACCCTCGCCCTGATGCAGACGAAGGGCATGTCGCAGACCGACCCTATCCTGATCCGCGCCTACAAGAAGGAGGCGGAGATGGAGGTGTGGAAGCGCGGCTCGTCCGGGCAATACGCGCTGCTCAAGACCTTCCCGATCTGCCGCTGGTCGGGTCAGCTCGGGCCGAAGACCAAGCAGGGCGATCGACAGGCGCCGGAGGGCTTCTACACAATCACGCCCGGGCAGATGAACCCGAACTCGGCCTATTACCTCTCCTTCGACACCGGGTATCCGAACGCCTTCGACCGGGCGAACGGGCGCAGCGGCAACTACATCATGGTGCACGGCACCTGCTCGTCGGCCGGCTGCTTCGCGATGACCGACGAGTCGATGGCAGAACTCTACGCGATCGCGCGTGAAGCCTTCGCGGGCGGCCAGCGGGGCTTCCAGTTCCAGTCCTACCCGTTCCGGATGACGGCGCAGAATTTCGCGAAGTTCCGCAACGATCCGAACGCGCCCTTCTGGCGCAACCTCAAGGAAGGGTCGGATTACTTCGAGGCCCTGAAGGACGAGCCGCGGGTCGGTCTGTGCGGCACCCGCTACGTGTTCGGGGGTGCCGATGCCGCGGCCGGCTCCTGCAATCCCAAGGTCGATACGCTGGTCGCAGAGAAGCGCGAGCGCGACAACCGCGAGATCGCCGAACTCGTCGGCAAGGGTACGGCGGCGACGCGGGTCGTCTACGACGATGGCGATCAGAACCCGGTCTTCCGGCAGCAGCCGCAGCCGAATGCCTTCGCGAGCCTCACCAACGCCTCCGAGGAGGGGCTTCCCTACGCATCCAAGGATTATGCCCGCCACAATCTCGGAGAGGTGAGCAGGCCGGAGACCCTGGCCGCTGGTCCCCGCGAGATCGAGGTCGACGCCAAGGGCCGTCCGATGATGACGGCGAGCGTCGACGCGCCGATCCCGACGAAGGCCGCGGCAGCCTCGCTCGCGCGGAAAGGCGAGCGGAAAGGGCCGCACAAGGGCGAGCCGAGCCTCGTCGCCCAAGCCGTCCCCACCCCTGAGGCCGGCAAGGCGGCGACGCCGGCGCGCATCACGGTGGCGGACGCGGAGGGCGATCCGGCTGCCTATCAGAAGATGTTCAGCAACCTGCTCGGCAAGCGCGCTCCCGCGACGCCGGCCACGGACGCGGCGACGGTGCCGGCGATCGCCGCCCTGCCGGAGTCGACCAAGCCCGCCCAAGTCGCGAGGAATGCCCACGTCGCGAGGACCGCCCACGTGACGACACTTCAGGCCCGCAAGGAGCCCGCCGGAGTCTCGACGAAGCCCGGCAAGGCGGAGGCGAGAGCGGACGCCAAGCCGGCCGCCAAGCCGGATGCGAAGGCTTCCGAGAAGGCGACGTCCGCGAGAAATTGACGCCGCATCGCGCGCCGGCCGCCCGCCTGCACGGCGTGCCGGCTCCCGCTCCACGATCCAAGGGTGCGGGCGCGAAAAAAGGGGGCCCTGCGGCCCCCTCTCGCTTCGGCGCGTGCGCCTCGGCTCACATGCCGCGGCGCATGTCGCGGCGCATCTCCCGACGCATCATCTCCCGACGCATCATGCGGCGCTCCATGTGACGGCGCATCATGCGGCGCTCCATCATGCGGCGCTCCATCGGCGTCATGTAGACCTGGGTCGTGGCATCGGGGGCGGTGACGCCCATCGGCGCGCCGGGGGCCGCGGAGGCCGAAGTGGCAAGGCCGGCAGCGCCGAGCGAGGCCAGGACGGCGAAGGCGTAGGTCATCTTCCTCACGAACGAGATTCCTTTTCTCTGTTCCCCGAGCGCGGCGCCGGGTCTCTCCTCCGAAAGGGTCGCTTCGGAGGTGGCCATCGCGCTTCCGTTGCGCGGCGGGTCCCGATTGAGACCCGCCGGCTACAACCTCCGGGTCAGAGATTGGTTTCCTCGAAGGCCTTCACCCATTCGGCACAGATGCCGGAGCGGACGATATCGTCGCGGGTGAACTCCACGACCGGGATCGGCATCATGCGGCTCTTCACGAGGTGGATGACCGTGCGCAGGCCGCTCGTCTCGCGCAGGTCCGTCTGGGAGACGTCGCCGTTGATGATGACCTGGCAATCGTCGCCGATGCGGGTCAGGAACATCTTGATCTCGGCCGTGGTGGTGTTCTGCGCCTCGTCGAGGATCACGAGACAGTTCTTGAAGGTGCGCCCACGCATCACCTCGAAGGGAACGATCTCGATGTCGCCGGTCTTGAGCGCGATCTCGAAGGCCGCCTGGCCCATCCGCTCCTTCATGGCCTCGGTCAGCGGGGCGACCCAGGGCGCGATCTTGTCCTCGAGGGTTCCGGGAAAGAAGCCGAGCGACCGGCCGGACGGCACGTTCGGCCGCGTGATGACGACCTTGGCGATGCGGCGCTGGCGGAGTTGGTCGGCGGCGCGGGTGCCGGCGATGAAGGTCTTGCCGGTGCCGGCGGGTCCGAGGACGATGACTTGCGCGTGGGATGCGAGGGCTTCGAGGTACTGGCCTTGTCGTTCCGTCAGGGGTTGAATGGGGCTTAAGTGCCTCTCCTCGTCAAACCGGGTCCGATGCAGTCGGACCGGGCGATCTTCCACCAGCTCAAGTCGTGCGCGCCGTCTTTTCATCGATCAACACTCCACTTGGACTTGCCAACCTGGACTTGTCACTGCGCGAGCTTGTCAAACCTGTATTGCCGGGCGTCTCCTGATGTTTGTGAGCCAATCGCAAGCGGGCGCGCAGGTTCCACCGCGCCGTGCATTGCCTGTGGAGAGCATCCGGGTCGGAGAACACACGACGCGAGTAGGCCGCATGCAACGCGCGCACCATGCCCGCCCCGCCATGACGGCGGTACGACGGGGATCCTGCCGCGTGTGGCGAAAAGGAAACGGTGGGCGAGGGGGAGGGTGGTCAGCCGCCCGCGAGGCGCTCGGCACAGTCGGGATGACGCGGCATCCGGCACGACCTCAGCCCTTGCTCGCCGCGTTCGGCGATACCGGCCGGCCCTGCCGCCCCCGAAGTCCGGGCTTGGCCGGCGGGACAATCTTCAGCCCGGCTGGACGAAGCTGTCGAGGACCATCTTGCGGCCGGCCTTGTCGAAGTCAACGGTGAGCTTGTTGCCGTCGACGCCGGCCACGGTTCCGGGTCCGAACTTGGTGTGGAAGACGCGCATGCCGCCGGCATAGGCCGACGGTGCGCCCGTGGATTTCGCCACGAGCTCGCCCTCGATCTGGCGCGGGCCGCCGCGCGAACCCGGGGAGGAGCCGTAGGACTGGCCGAAGCCGCGGCCGGGGGTGGCGGTGTTGGCCTGCGCCCGCTGCCAGCCCGGCGTGCCGTAGGAGGAGCCGAAGGGCGCAGGGTTCCGGTCGAAGCGCGAGGCGCCGGCCGAGAAATGGGCGGGGGCCTCGACCACGTCGACGCTTCCCGGCGGCAATTCATCGATGAAGCGGGAGGGAATGGTCGAGGACCAGAGGCCGTGGATCCGGCGATTGACCGCGAAGGACAGCTTGGCGCGCTTGCGCGCCCGGGTCAGGCCGACATGGGCGAGGCGTCGCTCCTCCTCGAGCCCGGCGCGGCCGCTCTCGTCGATGGCGCGCTGGTTGGGGAACAGGCCGTCCTCCCAGCCGGGCAGGAACACGGTGTCGAACTCCAGCCCCTTGGCGGCGTGCAGCGTCATCAGGCTGACGCGCTCGGCGCCTTCCGCCTCGCTCGCATCCATGACGAGGGCGACGTGCTCCAGGAACCCCGCGAGATCGGGGAATTCCTCCATGCAGCGCACGAATTCCTTGAGGTTCTCGAGCCGCCCCGCGGCGTCGGCCGAGCGGTCCTTCTGCCACATCTCGGTGTAGCCGGATTCCTCCAGGATGGTCTGCGCCACCTCCGAATGCGGCATCGTCTCGACGGCCCGCGCCCAGCGCGAGAAGCTCTCGACGAGGGCGCGCAGCGTCGAGCGCACGCGCGGCTTCAGCTCGTCGGTCTCGATGAGCCGGCGCGCGGAGAGCAGCAGCGGAATCCGCTCGGCGCGGGCATAGGCGTGGAGCTGCTGCAGCGTCGCGTCGCCGAGGCCCCGCTTCGGCGTGTTGATGATGCGCTCGAAGGCGAGGTCGTCGGCGGGGTTGGCGGTGGCGCGCAGGTAGGCCAGCGCGTCGCGGATCTCGGCCCGCTCGTAGAAGCGCGGGCCGCCGATCACCCGGTAGGGCAGCCCGAGCTGCACGAAGCGATCCTCGATCTCGCGCATCTGGGCGGAGATCCGCACCAGCACGGCGATCTCGGAGAGGGGATGCTTCCGGACCTGCAGAGATTCGATCGATTCGGCGAGCATCCGCGCCTCCTCCTCCGAATCCCAGGCACCGGTGACCGTGACGCGCTCGCCCGCCTCGTCCTCCGTGCGCAGGGTCTTGCCGAGCCGCCCCTCGTTCTTGGCGATCAGCCCCGAGGCGGCCGCGAGGATATGGCCGGTCGACCGGTAATTGCGCTCGAGCCGCACCACGGCCGCGCCCGGAAAATCGTGCTCGAAGCGCAGGAGGTTGTCGACCTCGGCCCCGCGCCAGCCGTAGATCGACTGGTCGTCGTCGCCGACGCAGGCGACGTTGCGGTGGCCCTGCGCCAGGAGCCGCAGCCAGAGGTACTGGGCGACGTTGGTGTCCTGGTACTCGTCGACGAGGATGTAGCGGAAGCGGTGCTGGTAATTTTCCAGCACGTCCGGGTTCTCGCGCCAGAGCTTGAGGCAGAGCAGCAGCAGGTCGCCGAAATCGACGGCGTTCAGCGTCGCGAGGCGGGCCTGATAGGCGGTGTAGAGGGCGCCGCCCTTGCCGAAGGCGAAGGCTCCGGCCTCTCCCGGCGGCACCTGCTCGGGCGCGAGGCCCCGGTTCTTCCAGCCGTCGATGGCGGACGCGAGCGCCCGCGCCGGCCAGCGCTTCTCGTCGATGTTCTGGTCGGCGATGACCTGCTTCATCAGGCGGAGCTGGTCGTCGGTGCCGAGGATCGTGAAGTCGGATTTCAGACCGACGAGTTCGGCGTGGCGACGCAGGATCTTGGTGCCGATGGCGTGGAAGGTGCCCAGCCAGGGCATGCCCTCGCCGGCCGGCCCGATCAGCGCGCCGATGCGCGCCTTCATCTCGCGGGCCGCCTTGTTGGTGAAGGTCACCGCGAGGATGTCGTAGGGGCGCGCCTTTCCCGTCGCGATGAGATGGGCGATTCGGGTCGTCAGCACCCGGGTCTTGCCGGTGCCGGCGCCCGCCAGCACGAGGACGGGCCCATCCGTCGTCTCGACGGCGCGGCGCTGCTCGGGGTTGAGCCCTTCGAGATAGGGTGAGCTGCCGGGCCTCAGGGCGGCCATGGCCCGGGCCGCGATCGAGGTGGGGGCGGAATCGGGCTGCGGCCCGGGCGCCGCCGCCGCATCGGAGTGCTTCTGCATCGCCCCTCACTGGACCAAAACGCGAACGGCGTCGAGGGTGCCGAGGTCGCCGGATGGGTCCCAACACCGGAACTTGCGCGTCTGCTGCCGCGTCGTCACATCAACCCAAGCCTTTGACCGAACAGGGACACACCCGCCATGCGTGCCGCGCCCCTCGCCCTCCTCGTTCTCGCCGCCGCCACGCCCGCCCTCGCGCAAGGATCGCCGAGTTCCAACCTCAACAGCATCAACAACTCGCTCTCGCAGCAGAGCCAGACCCGTCAGCTGCGCCAGCAGCAGCAGAGCGACACCGCGAACACCCGCATGGAGATGCGGCGCAACGACATGTTCCGGCAGAACCCGGCGCCAGGGCCGGCCATCGTGGTGCCGCGGCGCTGAGACCGCGGATTTCTGCCGAGCGGAGGGAGCCACATTCCGCTCCGGCTGCGCGGGCTCGTGCGATTGGACGGGCGGCCCGGCTCGGCTACGGTGCCCCGCGCGGGAGCCCGCCGCCGGAGCGGGGCGTGAGGCGGAACAAGAACGGTGCGTGATATCCTGACCGCTCTTGCCGGGGCCGTCGTTCTGATCCTCGTCGCGGCGCTCGCCGTTCCGCCCTTCGTCGACTGGCAGAGCCAGCGCGCCGCCGTCGATGGGGCCATTGCCCGTTCGCTCGGCCTGCCCGCCCGCAGTGAGGGGCGGGTTGCCGTGCGCCTGCTGCCCTCGCCGCGCCTGCGCCTCGACCGTCTGCATCTCGGGGAAGGAGCCGACAAGCCGTCCCTCGACGCGCGTTTCGTGAGCGCGGAGATCGCGCTCGCCCCGCTCCTCAAGGGTGAGATCCGCTTCACGGAAACCGAGATCGGGCGCGCCGAGATCAAGCTGCCCGTCGGGGAGAGCGACGCCCTGCTGGTGCCCGCGGATTTCGGGGAGGCTCTGCGCGCGCGCGATCTCGCAATCGAGGATCTGCGCGTCCGCCAGCTTCTCCTCACCACGGTCGTGCCGGCGACCGGCCGGACCGACCAGATCCAGGCCGAGTCCCTGAGCCTGCAGGCGCCCTCGCTCTTCGGCCCCTGGCGGATCGAGGGCGCGAGCGGGGGTGTCCCGTTCCGGCTCGTGTCGGGCGAGCCGGCCGCGGACGGGAGCGTCATGCTGAAGCTCTCGGGCGGCGGCGACACGCAACCCCGTTTCGAGGCCGACATGCGCCTCGCCTTCGCGCCGGCCGCCTCCTCCCCCGGCGACGATGGCCCGCGCCCGCTGATTCCCGAGGCGGAGGGCTCGGCTCGGCTCATCGTGGGGCCGCCCGTCCAGGCCGCCGGCGCCTACCTGCCCTTCAGCCTCGGCGGCAAGTTCACGGCCCAGGGCTCGCGGGTCAGGTTCGAGGGGGTCAATGCCGAAATCGACCCGGGCGGACAGGCGATCCGCCTCGCGGGTACGGGCCAGATCGATCTCCGGGCGTGGCGGGCCGGTCTCTCGCTGGAGGCGCGCCGGATCGATCTCGACGCCTTCCTCCTGTCGAGCGCGGGGCAGGCCCTGCTCGCCCGCGGCCTGCCGAAGGGCGGCACGGGGCTGCCCGTGATGGTCGACCTCGATCTCGGCATCGAGAATCTGAACCTCGGCCTCGACGAGTGGTCGGGCGTCCGGCTCGCCGGCACGCTCGACCGCACGGGCGGCCTGCTCCTGCGCCGCTTCCAGGCGACGGCGCCGGGCGCCGCGGCACTCGCGGCGAGCGGCGAGTTCGACACAGAGCCGAGCCTCCGCTTCAACGGCGACGTCTCCCTGCGTGTGGCGGCCTCGGACGGGTTCGGCCGCTACCTGCGCAAGCTCGGGCTCGGCGGGCCCGCCGCCGCCGTGATGGATGGCCGGCCGATCCAGGCGAGCGCCGACGTCTCGGCCACCGCTCCCGACCTCTCGCTGCGCAACCTTCGGCTCGACCTCGGCGGTGCCCAGGTGACGGGCATCGCCCGCTACACGAAAGGCGGCGGCGATACCCGCGGCCGCTTCGACGCGCAGATCAAGGCGCGCGGCATCGACATCGCCGGCTTGCCTTCGCTCACCGGTGCGCTCGCGGGCCTCCAGGGCCACGATCTAGGGCTGACGATCCAGGCCCGCGACGTGCGCTACGGACCGGCCGGCGCAAACTCGGGCAACGGCACCATCGCGGCAAGCATCCAGTCGGACGGGTCGAGCCTCGTCGTCGACAGCCTCGATGTCACCGACCTCGCCGGCGCCAACGCCAAGCTGTCCGGCCGCATCGCGCCGGACGGGTCGGGCCGGATCGCGGGGCGCGTCACCGCACCCGTAGCCGCCCCGCTGCTGGCCCTTCTCGACCGGGTCTGGGTCGCGGAGTCGCGGCTGATCCCGGATTTCCTGCGTACGGGCGCCCTCGACCTCGACGTCACGGCCGAGCGGCAGGCAGGCGAGGCGGAGGCCCTGCGCACGGTGGCGAAGGGCCGGGCGGGTGGCGGCACCCTCGACGCCTCGCTGCTCAGCCGGGCCGGGCACGTCGAGAACCTCGATGTCGCCCTCGGCACGCCGAAGGCCGGCCTCTGGTTCGGGCGTGAGGACCGCGCCCTGAACCGGCCTGCCACCCTCACGCTGAGCGGCCGCCAGGTCGCGGGCGGCACCGACCTCGGCATCGATGCGAGAGGCGAGATCGCGGGCATCAGCCTCGCGACGCGCCGGCCGGTGGTGCTCGCGGCCGAGGGAGGACCGCCCTCGGGGGGCGCCGTGCGGGTGGAGACGGCCGACCTGCGGCCCGCCGTCGCGCTCCTCGGAGCGGGAACCCTCCCGGAGGCTTGGCCGGCCGCGCTGACCCTCGACCTCGGCCGGGCCGGGGACGATGCGCGGATCGCGATCGACGGACAGGTCGCGGGCGGCACCCTCAGCGCCAGCCTGACCCGAGCCCCGGAGGGTGAGGTTGCGGGCTCGGCGAGGGTGTCCCGCCTCTCCCTCCCCAGGATCGCCGATCTCCTCGTGATGCCGCCCGCTCCCTCGGGCGGCCGCCCGGCAGAGGCCGAGGGCGGCTGGACGAGCCGGCCCTTCGCCTCCCCCCCGCCGAACCTGCCGCGTCTCGGCCTCGAGATGCGGGTCGAGACCCTCGATCTCGGCCGCGGCCTCGCAGCCACGGGGACGGCGTTCAAGCTCGGCATGGCCGATGGCGCCCTGAGCCTGAGCGACCTGACGGGCCAGTTGGCCGAGGGGCGCCTCTCCGGTTCCGTCACCCTATCCCGCCAGGGGCCGGCCGCTGCGGTCTCGGGGGAGGGGCGTCTCGAGGGGGCGTCGCTCCGCGCGCTCTCGCCGGACAGCGCGATCGAGGGGCGCCTCGGCGCCGCGCTCCGCTTCGGCACCAGCGGCGACAGCCAAGCCGCCCTCGTCTCCAACCTCTCCGGCAGCGGCGAGGTGCGGTTCGCAGACCTCGTGGTTCCGGCGATCGACCCCGGTGCTCTCGGGAGGGCCCTCGGGCGCGGGCTCGCCGAGGACGACCCGCTGCGTGACGGACGCCTGCAGGCGCTCGTCGCGGAGGAATTGTCGGCCGCCCCCGCCCGCAGCCGCGGTTCCGCCTCGGCGCCCGCGACCGTCATCGGCGGCGTGGTGCGGGCAGGGCCCGTCGATCTCGACCTCGGTCCCGCCCGCTGGCGCGGGACACTCAGCGTCGATCTGCGCACCGCGCGGCTCGAAGCCCGCGGCGCACTCACCGGCGGAGAGGCTCCGAAGGGCTGGACGGGCGGTCCGCTGACGGTGCAGCTCGGCCTCGCAGGTGGTCTGCCTGCACCCGAGCGCGTCCTCGACGTCGGCGGACTGGCGAACGGCCTCGCGGCGGTGGTGCTGCAGCGGGAACTTGAGAAGATCGAGCTGTTCGAGGCCGATCAATCCGAGCGCCAGCGCCGCCGCGCGCGGATCGAGATGGATCGGGCCCGCGCCGCCGCGCTGAAGGCCGCCGCGGACAAGGCGGCGGCGGAGAAGGCGGCCGCCGAGAAGGCCGCTGCCGAGGAGGCGGCGCGTCAGGCGAGGCAGCGCGCCCAGCAGGCCGCCGCGGAGGAGGCCGCCCGGCAGGCCCGTGCCCGCGAGGCGGAGGATGCGGCCCGCCGCACCCGCAGCGATGCGGAGGGGCCGGCGCCGGCCGAGCCGCCCCTCGACATCCGGCCGCCTGCGGCGCAGCCGTGAGCCCTGCCACGACGATGTTCGCCGCAGACCCTGTCGACATCGCCCCCGACCTCGCCGCCGTCGAGGGCGATCCCGCAGGCCAAAGCCCTCACGCCCGAGCGACGGCCAGAAGGGCGAAGGCGTAGATCAGGCCGACTTCCTCCAGCCGGTCGAAGCGGCCCGCGGCGCCGCCGTGGCCGGCCTCCATGTTGGTGCGCATCAGCACCGGTCCGCCCCCCGTCATGGTGGCCCGCAGCCGCGCGACCCATTTGGCCGGCTCCCAATAGGTGACGCGGGGGTCGGTGAGGCCGGCGAGCGCCAGGATGGCGGGGTAGCTCTTGGCCGCCACGTTGTCGTAGGGCGAGTAGGCCAGGATCGTCTCGAAGGCCCCCTCGCTCTCGCCCGGATTGCCCCATTCGGGCCATTCGGGCGGGGTGAGCGGCAGGTCGCCGTCGAGCATCGTGTTGAGCACGTCGACGAAGGGCACATCCGCGATGATGCCGGCGAAGAGCTCCGGCGCGAGGTTGGCCACCGCCCCCATCAGCATGCCGCCGGCGCTGCCGCCATGCGCCACGATCCGTCCCTCCGCCGTGTAGCCCTCGGCCGCGAGCGCCCTGGCGCAGGCCACGAAATCGCTGAAGGTGTTCGGCTTCTTCTCGCGCTTGCCGTCGAGGTACCAGCGCCAGCCCTTCTCGGTGCCGCCCCGGATATGGGCGATGGCGTAGACGAAGCCGCGGTCGACCAGCGAGAGAAGGTTCGTCCGAAAGGAGGCCGGCATCAGGGTGCCGTAGGAGCCGTAGCCGTAGAGCAGGAGCGGCGCGGTGCCGTCGAGGGGTAGGTCGCGCCGGTGCAGCAGCGAGATCGGCACCTGCTCGCCGTCCGGGGCCGTGGCGAAGACGCGCCGCGTCACGTAGGCCGCCGGGTCGTGCCCGCTCGGCACCTCCTGGCGCTTGCGCAATTGCCGGGCGCGGGTGACGCAATCGTAATCGTAGGTCTCGGCGGGCGTCGTCATCGAGGAGTAGGTGAAGCGGATCACCGCCGTCTCGAACTCGTGGCCGGGCTGGAGGCCCAGCGAGTAGGCCTCCTCCGCGAAGGCCACCGCGTGCTCCTGCCCCTGCATGTCGCGCACGATGATGCGGGGGCGAGCGTTCTCGATCTCGAGCCGCACGAGGTGGCCGCCGATCACATGCTGGTGGCGGATCATCACGCCCGCCCGGTGGGGGATCAGGTCGCGCCAGTTCGCGCGGCCCGGCGCGTCGAGGCGCGTCGTCGCGATCTTGAAGTCCTCGGCGCCGTCGGCGTTCGTCAGGATGAAGAGGTGCTGGCCCCAATGCTCCACGGAGTAGATCAGCAGCGGCGTGCGGGGCTCGACGAGGATCGGCGCCCCGTCCGGCGCGGCCCGGTCGATCAGGCGCACCTCCGAGGTCTCGTGGTCGCTCGCCGTGATGGTGAGATAGGCCTTGGACTGCGTCGTTCCGATGTGAACGAAGTATCCTGAATCGGCCTCCTCGTAGATGATCGCGTCACTCTCCTGCGGGGTGCCGAGGCGGTGGTGCAGGACGCGGGCCGGACGGTGGTTCGCGTCGACGCCGACGTAGTAGAAGGAGGCACCGTCCGCCGCCCAGACCGCCTCGCCCGAGGTCGCCTCGACGCGGTCGTCGAGATCCGCGTTCGTAGCGAGATCGCGCACACGGATCGTGTAGAGTTCCGAGCCCTTGGTGTCCGCGCTCCAGGCGAGCCTGCCGTGATCGTCCGAATGGACCGCGGCGGCGAGTTCGAAGAAGGGCAGACCCTCGCCCTCCCGGTCGCCGTCGAGGAGGATCGTCTCGCCGGTCTCGCGCCCGTCCTCGTGGACCGCCTCCGCCGCCCCGCCCGTCAGCACGAGGAGGCTGCGCGGGCGCCGGCAGACGAGGGGGTGCTGCCCGCCCTCGCGGTGGCGCGTGTAGTAGGCGAAGGGCCCGTCGGGCTCGGGCACGCCGCTCTCGTCCTCCTTGATGCGCCCGCGCATCTCGGAGACCAGGGTCCGGCGCAGATCCGAGACCTCGCCGAGCATCGCCTCCGCGTAGGCGTTCTCGGCCTCCAGGTAGGCGCGGATGTCGGCGGGAAGGGCGGCCGGGTCCTTCAGGACGTCGCGCCAATTCTCGGCCTTGAGCCATGCGTAATCGTCGGTGAGCGCACGCCCGTGCACCGTGAAGCCGTGCGGGCGGCGCTCGGCCGCGGGCGCTTCGGGGCGGGTGGTCGGGAACGTGCGGTCGGACGCCATGGCGGGTACCCAAGCGAGAACGGAGGGATGCGGAGGCGCGCCGCCGCACGGGCTGCATGTGCCGCGCCGGGCGGGAATCGGCAAGGCGTGGCAAGGGGCCCGGCGGGCGGATCTCGCCCGAGGCGCGGTGCCGATCGCTTCCGCGGGCTCAAGCCACTAAGCACCAGGCAATGCTGTTAAATTGAACTATCTTGCAGGAAAGTTGAGATCACGTATCCATGCATGGCCGCTCTGTCTTGCGACTGCATCTTGAATAGCATAGAACCAAGTTGTGGTGGGAGGGGCCGCCACATTTCGAGAGCACTAGCGGGCTGAGCGACTGCGTCGGTAGACATTCGCAGGAGCTTGGGCAGCGTTCGCCTGTTTGAACGCTCCACGTCACTTCGGTGCCCGCATCGCGCCAGAGGAACCATTCCGACCATGAACGACACTGACACCGCGGTCGATTACGTCGAACTGGCGGCCGACATCGTCTCGGCCTACGTGAGCAACAACTCCGTCCCCCCGGGGGAGCTCGGCCAGCTGATCGGACGCATCCACACCGCCCTCCTCGAGGTCGCCGGCGGCCGGCCGGAGGCCAAGGCGGCCGCCCCTGCCCAGCTGCAGCCGGCCGTGCCGATCAAGAAGTCGGTCACGCCCGATCACATCGTCTGCCTGGAGGATGGCCGCATCTTCAAGTCGCTGAAGCGGCACCTGCGCGCCAAGTACGACCTCAGCCCCGAGCAGTACCGCGCCAAGTGGGGCCTTCCGCCCGACTATCCGATGGTGGCCCCGAACTACGCCAAGGCCCGCTCCGACCTCGCCAAGGCGATCGGCCTCGGGCAGGGCCGGCCCAGCGGCTACGGTGAGGCCGCCTGACCGGTTCAGGGCCGACCGCGCATCAGATCTCATCCGACAAGGTCCGGGCCGCTGGCGCGTCGCGGCGGCCCGGACTTCCTCCCGGATCTGAACCGGATCCCCGGCCTCGCGGCGGGGAGGTCAGGGGCGGTGCCGGGAACACGTCCGGCCCGTGCGTCTTTATGCAGGGTGGGTCGACCCGGACCGCGAAGGCGGCCCCGAGGAGGCCGCATGCCCGAGCCCGCCGCCCCGAACGCGCCCGATACGACCGAGCCGCCCCTCGTCGATGCCGACAGGCCGCCGGCCGAACAGCTCGGCCGGGTCAACACCCTCCTCGCGGAATGGGCGGCGCGAACGGCCGCCGATAGCCACGCCCTGATCGAGCGCTTCGAGAGCATGGGCTACGCCGTGCGCGGCAAGAGCGAGGACGAGATCGCGGAGGTGCTCAAACGCCCGCCCCGGCGCTCTCCCGCAGCGTGACGCTCCACGGGGCGAAACCTGTCAAGACTTGGATGTAGGATCATTTTCCGATACGTCAGGTCGTCGGGCGCAACGTGATCGAGGCGTATTGGAACAAATCATGAACAAAAAGGATCGTATCACCCGTCATGCCGTATCCTGCGCGGACGTCCGCCCCCAGCTCGGCAGGGACGCGGGCCGCCTCCTCGCCGCCCTCGCGGGCGAGGGCGCCTACGCCTTCTCCGATCCGATCGAGGAGGGCCGACTGATCCTGCGCGGCGGCGGGGCGGGCGTCTCGATCGGCGGGGGCCGCTTCGCGGCTGCGGCCGGGGCGGCGCTTGTGGCCGCCGATCTCGCCACGCGCGAGCCCGGCCCTCGCGGACGCCTCGCCATCAGTGCGGCCGGACGCGCGCATCTGCGTCGCGGCGCGGCGGCGGATTACGGGGAGGGTGCGGCCTTCCTCGCACAGCATCTCGACCTGGAGGACGCAGGCGAGCGGGGCGCGGAGGGGCGCCTGCGCGATACCTCCGAGAGTCCGTTGGCCTGGATGGCACGCCGCCGCGGGCGGGACGGAACACCGCTCATCGACGCGGCAAGCTTCGAGGCGGGTGAGCGCCTGCGCCGGGACATCGAGGCGGCCCAGCTTCTGCCACGGATGGGCGTCGACTGGACCCAGCCTCGGGTCGACGGCTCCGGCCCGCGCGACCCGGCCGCGGCATCCGACCGGGTGGTGGGTGCGCTCGCCCGCGTCCGTGCCGCCCTGGACGCCGCGGGCAGCGATCTCGCCGGTCTCCTGATCGACCTGTGCGGGCACCTCAAGGGCCTGGAGCGGATCGAGGCGGAGCGGCGCTGGCCGGCCCGTTCGGCCAAGGTCGTGGCCCGCATCGCGCTCGCTCGCCTGGCCGAGCATTACGGCCTGCAGAGGGAAGCATCCGGCCCGCACCATGCGCGCACCCGGCTGTGGCGGGCGCGGGCATGAGGGGAGGACGAGATCCGCAGCCAGCGGCTCCGAAGACGCCGACGGCGCGGCCCCCGCTCTGACCGCGAAGGGGGCGTGCGTCTCCCCCGGAGGCGCCGGGACCGGGTAGCGGACGGCGGCGAGGAGCGGGCCGCCCGTCAGAGATCCAGCACGTCGACGCTCTCTCCCAGCCGCGCCCGCGCGATCTCGGCGACGTGCCGGTGGTGGGTGAACAGGATCGGCTGGATCGTCCCCCCGATCGCGGCGAGCGCCTCCAGGCCGTGGGCGGTGCGCGCGTCGTCGAAGGTGAGGAAGAGATCGTCGCCGATGAAGGGGGCGGGCTCGTTGCGGGCGGCGTAATCCTCGAGATGGGCGAGGCGCAGCGCGAGGTAGAGCTGGTCGCGGGTGCCCTCGCTGAGGCCCGAGACGTGGACGATCTCGCCCGACAGGCGCCGCCCGACGATGCAGGGCTTGTCGGCCTCATCGTATTCCTGGGCGAGACCCGAGAAGGCGCCCCCGGTCAGCCCCGCGAACAGCGCCCCGGCGCGCGTCAGGAGCGGGTCCTGCTGGCCTGCCCGGTGGCGGCCGATCGCCGAGCCGAGGAGGAGGCTCGCGAGCTTGAGGACCGCCCATTGCCGGGCGCTGGCCTGCAGCTCCGCCTCGGCGGCCCTGCGCTGGGCCGCGGCGAATTCCGCGCCCGTGCCGCCCTCCAACTCGCCACGGCGGCGCTCGCCCCGGTCGCGGTCGGCGAAGGCGACCTTGCCGCGCTGGTCGAGGTCGTCGTCGTCGAGGGCGAGCTGGGCGAGAGATGCCTCGATCGCGTCGGGCGTCGCGGCGGCGAGGTCCGCGCGCAGGGTCTCCTCCGACACACCTTCGGCCGCGCGGGCGAGCTCGGCCCGGCGGACGGCGAGCTCGGCCCGCAGCGCGCGCCGGGCGAGGAGCCGGGCGTGGAGCCCCGCCCTATCGGCGTCGGGCTCCGGCAACGCGGCGCAATGCTCGGCGAGGGCCTCGCGCGCGGCCTGCGCCTCCCGCGCGGCCGTCTCCAGCGCCTGCGCCGCATCCGTTCTGCGCCGGGCGAGATCCTGGCGCCGGGTCTCGTCGCGGGAGGCGGCCTGCAGGCGGCCCTGCAGCGCCTTCATGGCGCTGCTCGCAGGCAGCGGTGCGAGATCGGGCGCGAGCGCCGCCGTCAGCCCCGCCACGCTCGCGCGGTATTCCTCCATGTCGCGGCGGATGCCGTTGATCCGGCGCAGGTGGCTGTCGTGCTCGCGCAGCAGGGTCGGCACCGCCCGCCACGCCTCGAGCGCGCTCGAAGCCTCGTCGGGCTCGGCGTCCGCCCGGAGGCCGAGGCCCTGCAGGGCCGCGCTCCACTCGAGGCGCCACGCGTCCTGGCGCGCGGCGGCCTGCGCGCGCTCGGCCTCGATCCGAGCGATCTGCTCCGCGATGGCCCGGGCCCGGGCCTGCGCCTCGCGGGTCGCTTCCCAGGCGGCGGACAGCGCCGCGACGCGATCCTCCGCGCGGGCGAGGATCAGTCCCGGATCGAGCCCGTCGAGGTCGGAAAGGCCCGCGCGGCGGCTCAGGGCGAGGAGCGGGGCGCGGGCCGCCTCGATGCGAGCGGCGAGGTGCGCATGCTCGGCACGGCGTCCCTCGAGAGCGAGGTAATCCTCGGCCCGCGCCTCGACCTCCGTCAGCCAAGCGGTCATCTCGGCGGGCGTGGCGGGTTCGATGCCGGCGGGCGCCCAGGCCTCGCGCCAGGCGGCGCGGCCCTCCGCCAGGCGCGCGTCGAGCGCGGCGAGTTCCTGTGCGGCCTCGGCGGCCTCTGCCTCCTCCGCGTCGAGGCGCTGCCGGTCGGCGGCGTGCTCGGCAGAGCGGGCGGCGTCGGCCATGAGATCGTCGGCGGCCCGGTCGACCGCCAGCATCGCGTCCTCGAAACGGGCGAGATCGTCCGCGTCGCCGGCGCCGGGCTCGCCGAGAAGATGGGCCCGCAGGGGCGCGAGGCGGGCGTCGCGCTCGGTGCGGAGGGCGGCGAGATCGGCGAGCGTCGGGATCGGCCGCCCGGCCTCGCGGCGCCGCATGCGCTCCCGCGTCTGCCGGATCGTCCGGGCGGCGGCCTCCCGGCGGTCGGAGGCCCGCGCGCGGTCGCGCTCCAGCCCGTCCATCGCCCGGCCGAAGCGGGCGATCGTCTCGTGCGAGGGCCGGCGCAGGGAGACGAAGGCGGGGAAATCGTGGATCGGCGGGCTCAGCCGCGCGGCCCGCAGCGCGATCTGCTTGGCTTCGCCCTGGATCGTGGCCGCGAGCGCGTCCCGCCGCGCCACCTCGTTGCGCAGGGGCGCGAGGGTCTTGAGGTCGGCCCGCAGGGGGGCGGGATCGGCGGGCGGCGCGTCCGCCCCCCGCGCCTCGGCGAGGCGCGCGTGCTCGGCCCGGCGTTGCGCCAGCTCGCCGCCGAGGCGGGCGAGCGACGCCGCGAATTCCCGCCCCGCCCGGATCAGGCCCTCGATTCGGGTGCGGGCGGCGTCCGAGGGCTGGCGGGCGCGGAGCTGATCCGCGTCGGGCAGGCCGATGCGGACGCGCAGCCGTTCCAGGTCCTGCGCGAACCCGTCCGCCTCGCCCTGGAGGCGGGGCAGGTCGGAGGCACCCTTGTCGAAGCGGTCGATGCCGCGGAAGCCCTCCAGGATCTCCTCGGCGCGCGCGAGCAGCCGGTCGTCGACGGCGACGCAGGCGAGGTCGCGCTCGGCCTCCTCCAGGCGCGCGCGCGCCTCGGCCTCCGCGGCCTGCCGGGCCTCCGCCTCGTCGAGACGCGCGCCGAGCCGGTCCGTCCAGCCCTCGGGCACCTCGACGAGGCTCGCATCGGCCTCCGCCGCCCCGGCGAGGCGGTCGATCTCGGCGATGAGGGGGCTCACCCGCTTCAGCCGTTCCAGCCGCGCCTGCTCGGCGGCGATGCGCACGCGCTCGGCCCGGATCTCGTCGAGCCTCCGCGCGGCGCCCTCGATCTCGTCGTTCAATTCGCGCCAGTCGCCCGCCCGCAATTCGGCCTGGCGGATCGCCTTGCGGGCCTCCTCGTGGCGCCCGAGGGCCTGATAGAAGGTCCGGTGCTCCGCCTTGCGGGGCATGAAGATCCCCTCGGCCTCGGCGTCGAGGTCGGCCTGCAGGCTCGTGTAGCCGCGAAGCCCCGAGGCCGCCGCGAACAGGCTCGCGCCCACCTCGCCGTCGCTGTTGAGCATCTCGCCGCCGCCGTCGCGCAGGGATTGCGCGTCGAGACCGAAGGCGCGGCAGAACACCTCGCGGGTGAGGCCGCCGAGATAGGGCGCGAGCGCGTCGTCGGAGAGCCCCGCGTCGGCGGCGTCGACGAGGGTGTTCTTGTTGCCCTTGCGGCGGCGGAAGGCGAGCCTGCGCCCGTCCGCGGCCGCGATCTCGGCGCCGATCCGCATCTCCGGCATGGCGTGGAGGAAGGCGTAGCGGGTGCGGGCCTCAATGCCGAACAGGAGGTCGGTGACGGCGGCGAGCGCCGAGCTCTTGCCCGCCTCGTTCGGCCCCAGCACCACGTGCAGCCGTGCATCCGGCCGGAAAGTGACCCGGCGGGCGGTGAAGGGGCCGTAGCGTTCGAGATCGAGGGTGAGGAGGCGCATTCCGCGTGTCCGTGAGGCGTCCGCTCAGCAGGCCCGACCGCGCAGGCGCCCGAGGATCACCGCCTCGGCCTCCGCGCAGAGGGCGTCGAGCTCGTCGGCCAGTGATTCCTCGGGCTGCACCCCACCCTGCATCCCACTCTGCATCCCGCTTGGCAGCTTCCCCGTGATCTCGGCGAGCGCCGCCCGGGCCCGGGCGCGGAAATCCGGGTCGCGGTCGATGGCCGCCAGCAGCTCCGCCGGGTCGAGGCCGAAGCCTCGGGCGGGATCGGTCGCGGTGGCGGCGCGGGGCCGCACGGTCTCGATGCGCAGGCGCTCCAGCCAGATGTCCTCGTGGACGCGGTGGGCGGCGGCCTGGATCTCGGCGGTCAGGCCCTCCCGGTCGGCGGCGAGGCGGTCGTGCAGCGGCGTCTCGCCCGTCAGGCTCACCCGAACCGCGAGGAGCCGCCCCTGCGCGGCCTCGGAGAGCGGGCGCAGGGCATCCTCGACGCGGGCGATCGCCTCGCGCTCGCTCGCCGCATCCGCAAGATCGACGGGAAGCAGGGCGAAGCGGGCGTGATCGACGATCAGGCGGCGCACGGCGCGCACCCGCCCGTCCGCCACCTCGACCGCGACGGCGCCCTTCTCGCCGCACTCGCGCACGCTGCGGCCCTGCAGGTTGCCGGGGAAGACGATCCAGGGGTCGCGGGAAAGCTCCGCGTAGTCGTGGACGTGGCCGAGCGCCCAGTAATCGTAGCCGCGGCCCGCGAGATCCGCGACCGAGCAAGGGGCGTAGGTGGCGTGGGCCGCGTGGCCCGTGCAGGAGGTGTGCAGCAGGCCGATGTTGAACCAGCCGGGCACCGCGGCGGGGTAGGCCAGCGCGTAATTCTCCTCGACCGCCCGGTTCGGGAAGCTGCGCCCGTGCAGCGCCACCCGCAGGTGGTCGAGCCGGTGCGTGTCGGCGCGCTGCGTCGGATAGACCTTCACGGAGTGCGGCAGGGTGATCGAGCGGGTGATCACGCTCTCGGCGTCGTGGTTGCCGCGCACGAGCACGACCGGGATGCCGGCCCGGTCGAGGCGCGCCACCTGGCGGGCGAAGAACAGGCCGATCGTGTTGTCGGTCCAGTCGCCGTCGTAGACATCGCCCGCCACGAGGAGAAAGGCAGCCTCCATCTCGATCGCCCGCGTCACGAGATCCTCGAAGGCCCGCCGCCCGGCCGCGGCGAAGCGCCGGGCGATGTCCGCGTCCTTGAGGGCGAGGCCCGCGAGCGGGCTGCCGAGGTGAAGGTCGGCGGCGTGGATGAAGGTGAAGCTCGTCATGGGTCGCGTGAGGCGCCTGTTGCGCCCCGTCTTTAAGCGAATCCGCGCGCCTCGGCCACGAAGCCGGCGATCTCAGCGGGGGATGGCGGCGGGATCGCTCCGGCGCCCCGCGCGTTGCGCAGAGCGGCCCCGGCTCCGGTTGTCCGTCCGGGAGGTCTCGCTTCGCCGGGACGGAGGCCGTAGAACGGGCCGCTCAAGGTTCGCGTCCAGAACCGTCCCGAGCCGTCCGGCTCGCACGTCTCCGGAGATCGCCCATGCGCCTGTCCCCCGGTTGCCGTCGGAATCCGCGGCGCCCGCGCGCGGCCGGAGGGCTCTGAGCGGATGAACCGGTTTCAGCGCTGGAGCGAGAGCCTCGCGCAGCGGCGCGCGGGCGGCCTCGGACGGCTCGGCAAGTGGCCGGCGGCCAAGAGGACGATCGAAACCCCGCACGCGCCCGCCCCGGCGCAGCGGCCGGGCTCCCCGGGCGCGACCCGCGTCCCCGCCCTCCACCACCCGCGGCCCCACAAGATCGTGAGCTGGAACCTGCTGCGCCGGACCGGCGCGGCGGTGGCCGACGTGGTCGCCCTGATCGACCAGGAGCAGCCCGACCTCCTGCTGATGCAGGAGGCGACCCGCGACATCGCCGCCATCGCCGACCGGGTCGGCGGCGTCTACGCCTGGGCGCCCCTGCCCGGGCGCATCCACGGCCTCGCGATCTGGAGCCGCCGTCCCTGGGGAGAGCCGCCCGCGATCCTGGCGCTGCCCTCGGGCGCGGTGGTGCACCGGGTCTGCCAGGTGCTCGATTGCGGCGATTTCGGCATCGCCAACGTGCATCTCTCGCACGGGCAGATGCTGAACCGGCGCCAGCTCCGCCACATCGAGCGGGCGCTGCCGCCCCGCGCAGCCGTGCTCGGCGACTACAACCTCGTCGGCCCGGCCCTGTTGCCCGGCTTCCGGGACGTCGGCCCCCGGCACCCGACCCACGCGATGGTCGACGTGCTGCCCCTGCGGCTCGACCGCTGCCTCGTGCGCGGCCTCCATTGCCACGGCAAGGACGTGCTGCCCCGCGGCGCCTCCGACCATCGGCCGATCGTGGTGCATCTCACCCTGGGCACCGACGACGTGCGCCGCCCGCAGCGGACCGTCAGAGGTATGGCAGCAGCAGTCGGGCGCCTGCGTCGCGGTAGCGCACCGGGAGCGAGCGTCCTGTGATCGCGTCCTTGGTCAGGCGCGTGTCCATCTTCTCGGCCATGAAGGCGTCGAGCCGTCGCGCGATGCCGGCATCGTAGATCTCGACGTTCAGCTCGAAATTGAGGCGGAAGCTGCGCGTGTCCCAGTTGGCGCTGCCGACGAAGGCCCAGGCCTCGTCGACGACGAGGACCTTCGAGTGGTCGAAGAGCGGCTCGTCGAGCCAGATCCGGACGCCGCTCTCGAAGAGCGGGTCGAGATGGGCCCGCGTCGCCCAGTCGACGAAGCGGTGGTCGCTCCGGCGCGGGATGATCACGTCGACGGTCACGCCCCGCAGGGACGCGAGCGCGAGGGCGTTCAGCACGATCTCGCTCGGCAGGAAGTAGGGCGTCACGAGGCGCACCGAGCGGCGCGCGCAGGAGAGCGCGGCCAGCACCACGAACTCGATCTTCTCGATGTCGGCGTCGGGGCCGGAGGTCACGACGCGGGCGGTGGTCTCGCCGGCGCATGCGATGCGCGGGACCCAGCGCTCGCCGTCGAGCTCCTCGTTCATCACGAAGTTCCAGTCGGTGCCGAAGGCCATCATCAGCTGCTCGACGACCGGCCCGTCGATGCGGAAATGCGTGTCCCGCACGGGGTGGGGCGGCTTGCGCGAGACGCGGTTCGCGTCGGAGATGTTGATGCCGCCCGTGAAGGCGCTCTCCCCGTCGAGGATCAGGAGCTTCTTGTGGGTGCGCAGGTTCAGGAAGGGCATCCGCCAGGGCAGCGCCGAGTGCATGAAGAGGCCCGCCGGCACGCCTGCCCGGCGCAGTCGGCGATAGGCGCCGGGATCGAAGTAGCCGCCGCCGATCCCGTCGATCAGGACCCGCACCTCGGCTCCGCGGGCCTTCGCCCCGGCGAGCGCCTCGCAGAAGGCGCGGCCGGTCTCGTCGTCGCGGAAGATGTAGCTCGACAGGGCGACGCTCCGCTCGGCCCGACGAATCGCCTCCAGCATCGCCGGGTAGGCCTCGTCGCCGTTGCGGAAGAGGCGGACGGCGTTGCCGGCGACGAGGGGAAGCTGGGTGATCTGCCGACCCGCCCGCTCCAGCGGGCGCAGATCCGCCTCGATGCTGGTCTCGGGCTCGCGCGGGTCGCTCGGCTGCTGCGAGGGTTTCGGCCGGAGCCGCCGGGCGCGGCGGGAGACGCGGTTGACGCCGAACAGGGCGTAGAGCCCCGTGCCGAAGATCGGGGAGAGCCAGGCGAGCCCGATCCAGCCGATCGCCACACTGATCTCGCGCTTGCGCAGCAGGACATGCCCGGAGACGCCGAGCGCCAGCACGAGGCCGAGCACCGCGAGGACATCGGCCCGCATCGAGGCCGTCGCCTCGAGCCATCGGTTGAGCGCGTCTTCCACAGGGGTCCGCCAGCCTGCCGCGTCGCGGCTCCGCTCCCTCCTTAGGCGAAGCCTCCGGCGGGAGACAGGCACGCCTGGGGATATCCGGCTCGAAGCGGTTCGCCCGTCTCCGCAGGGCTGACGCCGGATTCGAACTGTCAGGCCTGCGACGGCGGCGCCCCGTGCGGACAATCTCGGCGGCCTCCATAGTGTTGCCGGCTTTGTGGCGCCCCATCGGGTTCGTGGGTGACGAAGGCCCAGACGCCGTGCATCGAGTTGGGAAGGATTGGCCTGCATGCCCGTGATCGGACTCTCCCTTGCGATCCTCCCGGTGCTCGCGATTCTCGCGGCACGCGCCCTCTTCAAGCTGCTGTTCCTGCCCTTCCATCTCGTCCGCTACGCGGTGCGCGGCCGGTCCGCGCTGGCCCTCGCCCTGGCGAGCGGCCTCTGCCTCTCGGCGGCGCTGACCTGGACGGAGTTCGGCGGTGAGCGGGCCGCGCCCCAGCTCGTCGCCGCACGCTGAGCCGAGCGCAGCCGCGCCCGGTCGATCATCCTCGACAGACCACGCCTCTCTGCCGATCAGGACAGGTATCCGACTCGACCGGTGAAGTGTTCACGCCAGTACACACATGTGCACTGGCGTAGTCTAAGTGAAAAGAAGAGCGTACCATCCGTGTCGGGACAAGGCATTCGTGCCGGAGTTCAAGCTCGACAAGGATGGAGACGCAGGATGGCGAGGCTATTCGAGGAGCGCGAACGGGCTGCGGAGATGATCTTTGCTCGCGACGAGGAGGCGCGGTTCGTCGCGCGCTGCCGTCGAATGCGTGGGCTCGCCTGGTATGCGGCCGCCAAGCTCGGTGTCGACGCACGCGCGGCCGAGGGATATGCGGCCGAACTGGTCGCCTCCCTGGTCCAGGGCGTCAAGGACGAGGATCTGCTCGAGCGGATCCAGGCCGATCTGGCGGCCAACGGCGTGATCGAGACCATGGGTAATCTGCGGGCGGAGCTGATGCGCCTCGGCGCGCAGGCGAGCCTCGAGCCGGCGATGCCGGCGGCGGACGGTCATCCGCCGCGCCCGGACGCAGGCCCGATGCCGACCCCGATGGTGTCTTAGCCGCAGGCGTTGCGGCACGTGCGGGACCGCGCATGATGAGCCGATGAGCGCCGAGACGCACGCGGTCTTCAACCAGTCCCCGCCCTTCGCCGATGTAAACCTCGTCGCCGCGGATGCTCCGCTCCGCGGCGCCCTCGCCGCCAACGGCGCCGAGGCTGATCTGCCCGCGCTCCTCGCCTTCGGGGCTGCCTGGGGCGCGTCCGGCCGACTGGAGCTCGGCCGCCTCGCCAACGAGAGCCCGCCGCGGCTGCGCACGCACGACGCCCAGGGCCGGCGCCTCGACGGGGTCGATTTCCACCCGGCCTATCACGCCCTGATGGAGGCGAGCGTCGGCGACGGGCTCCACTCCGCCCGCGCGGCGGGCGGCCATCTCGCCCGGGCCGCGCGCCTCTACGTGGTGGCGGGCGTCGAGTGCGGCCATCTCTGCCCCCTGACGATGACGAACGCGGCCGCGGCCGCACTCACCGCCGCGCCGGAGCACCTTGCCGCCTGGGCGCCCCGCCTCTCCGCGCGCACCTACGATCCGCGCTTCCGGCCCTGGTTCGAGAAGGCGGGCGTCACCCTCGGCATGGGGATGACGGAGAAGCAGGGCGGCACGGATGTCCGCGCCAACACGACCCGGGCAGAGCCACGGGGCGAGACCTACGCGCTGACGGGGCACAAATGGTTCCTCTCGGCGCCCATGAGCGACGGCTTCCTCGTCCTCGCGCAGGCGCCCGGCGGCCTCACCTGCTTCCTCGTGCCCCGCCATCGGCCGGACGGGTCGGTCAACGCGCTGCACCTGCAGCGGCTCAAGGACAAGCTCGGCAACCGCTCGAATGCCTCCTCCGAAATCGAGTTCGCGGGCGCCTTCGGCTGGCGGATCGGGGAGGAGGGGCGCGGCGTGCCCACCATCATCGGGATGGTGCAGCTCACCCGCCTCGATTGCACGCTCGCCTCCGCGGGCCTCTCCCGGATGGCGCTGGTGCTGGCGCTTCACCATGCCCGCCACCGGCAGGTCTTCGGGCGGCCGCTCGCCGGGCAGCCGGCCATGCGGGCCGTGCTCGCCGACCTCGCCCTCGAGGCCGAGGCGCAGACGGCGCTCGCGATGCGGCTCGCGGCGAGCGTCGACCGCGGCGAGACGGCCCGCATGCGGCTGCTCACGCCGGCGGTGAAATATGGCGTCTGCAAGGGGGCGCCGGGCCTGATCGCGGAGGCGATGGAGTGCCTCGGCGGCAACGGCTACGTCGAGGAGAGCCCGCTGCCGCGGCTCTACCGGGAGGCGCCCGTCAACGCGATCTGGGAGGGATCGGGCAACGTCATGGCGCTCGACGTGCTGCGCGCCGCGCATCGCGCGCCGGACGCGGCCGACGCAGTCCTGGCCGAACTCGCCGCCGAGGCCGCGGGGCTGCCGGGCGCCCGCGAGGCGGCCGCGGAGATCGCCGCCGCGCTGCGGTCGCCGGATGCGGAGGCCCGGGCCCGCCTCGCCACCGGCCGCCTCGCGACGCTGGCCGCCGCCGCGGCGCTCGCGGCCTGCGCACCGCCCCCGGTGGCGGAGGCCTACGCCCGCACGCGCCTTGCCCGCGAGCGGGGAACGTTCGGGGCGAACCCGATCGAGGCGGCGGACCTGTTGCTGGAGCGGGCGCTGCCCGAAGCGTGATGCGCGACGCGCTCGACCTCTCCTGAACGGGAGGTCGAGCGCGCCACTCACCCGGCCCGGCGCGCGAGCCCGTTCGCCAGGACGAGATCGGCCGGGCGGCCGGTGAGCTCGGCCCGGTGGTCGAACCGGGCGGTGAAGCTGCCCACGCCCGCCGTCACCGAGCGTAACTCGACGATGAGGTCCCAGATCTCGGCTTCCGGGATCTGCGCCTGGAGCAGATCCCAGCCGGGCCAGCCGGGCCGCGCGTCGAAGCCGAGGATCTGGCCGCGCCGGCTCGTCACCGCGCCCGTGGCCTTGGGCGTGTAGGCGGAGGGCGTGGCGATCTCGACGGCGAGGATCGGCTCCAGCAGCACGGGATCGGCCTTCGGCAGGGCGTCGTCGAGGGCGAGGCGGGCCGCCGCCTGGAAGGCCGCGTCCGAGGAATCGACCGCGTGGGCCGCGCCGTCGGTCAGCGTCACGCAGAGATCGACCACCGGGAAGCCCAGCGGGCCGCGGCGCAGATAGGCCCGCGCGCCCGTCTCGACGGAGGGGATGTAGGCGCGGGGCACAGCGCCGCCGACCACCTCGTCCTCGAACAGGAACCCTTCGCCGCGCGGCAGCGGCCGCACCGCGATCTGCACGTCGGCGAACTGGCCGTGCCCGCCCGTCTGCTTCTTGTGGCGGCCGCGCCCCGTCGCGGCCGAGCGGATCGTCTCCCGGTAGCCCACCTTCGGCCGGTCCTTGTCGACCGCGACGCCGAACCGCGAGGAGAGCCGCTCCACGGCCACGCGCAGATGCATCTCGCCCTGGCCGAGGAGGCGGATCTCTTCCAGATCCGCGTCCTGCTCGACGCTGAGGCCCGGATCCTCCTCGGTGATCTTGGCGAGCGCGCTCGTCAGGCGCACGTCGTCCTTCCGGTCGCGCACCTTCAGCGCCGCGGCGTAGACGGGCGCGGGCGGCGGCGGGGCGGCGAGTTCCGGGGGGACATTAGTCCCGGCCGCGAAGCAGGCGCGGGTGCCGATGCCCTCGAGCCGGCCGAAGCCCACGGTCTCGCCCTCCGTGGCGGCGGCGAGCCGGCCGTTCTGGCCGCCGCTCAGGGCGACGAGGCCCGCGATGCGGGAGGTCGTGCCGTCCGAGGCGGTCACGCCCTCGCCCTCCTGGAACGCCCCCCGCAGCACGCGGCCGACCGAGAGCTTGCCGCCGAAACCCGTGTGGCGGGTCTGGATCACCTGGGCGAGCGCCGGTCCCTCGTCCGGGATGCCGAGGCGGGCGCGGGTCTCGGCGAGGGCGGGCGCCTCGTGGCGCAAAGCCTTCAGGAGGCGCCCGATGCCGTTGCACCGCGCGGCTGAGCCGATCAGGACCGAGACGGCGAGCCCCTCGCGAAGCTCCCGGGAGAGATCTCCGAAGATGCGCTCGCGGTCGGGCTCGATCTCGGAGATCAGCTGTTCCATCAGCACGTCGTCGTGGTCGGCGAGGCGTTCGAGCAGCGTGAAGCGGTCCTCCTTCTCCTGGGGCAACTCGCCCTCGGGCAGGGCGATCACCGTGCTCGGCGCGTGGTTGCGGTAGACGAAGGCCCGCTCCAGGGCGAGGTCGATGAAGCCCGTCGCCGCCCCGTCCTGCCAGATCGAGATCTGGCGCAGGAGGAGCGGCGTGGCGGAGGCCGCCTGCAGGAGGCCGAGGGTCTCGCGAGGGCTCTGGGTCGCCGCGTCGATCTTGTTGACGAAGAGGAGCCGCGGCACGCCCTGCGCCTCCAGGATGCGCAGCACGTATTCGAGCGCCGGGAGCTTGCGCTCGTCCGCCTCGCAGACGACGACCGCCGCGTCGCAGACCGGCAGCACCGCCTGCATCCCGTGCAGGAACTCGATCGAGCCGGGACAATCGACGATGGTGAAGGTATCGCCGAGATAGCTCAGCGTGGCGACGCCCGGCTCGACGCTCATGCCGTGGGGACGGGATTCCGCGCCCTCGCCGGCCTTCGCCGGGCGCTCGCCCGAGCCGGCCCGCTCCATCAGCGCCTCGAGCAGCGCCGTCTTACCGCTCTGCGCCGGCCCGACGAGAGCGATGCACCGAGGTTGGGCTGCCATGCGACGCCTCCCCTGTTCAGGATGGCATCATAGCGCCGAACCGCCGTGCGGGAAGGCTCGCGTCAGGCAGAAAAATGCAAGTCCGGCGCGCTGTCACGCGCCGGCGCGGTTCCTTCGCCTCACGCCGCCGAGGCGATCTCGCCCGTGCCCGAGCCGATCCCCTCCGCCTTCAGGAAGGCGTGGGCATCCTCCTTGCGCTCGAAGATGTGCGGCGCGAGCCCGCGCCTGCTCAGGGCCTCCTGCATCTTGAGGCGCAGGAAGGCGCTCGTCGCGTAGCGGGTCGAGGTCAGGTAATGGTACTTCTCCATGTAGTCGATCATCTCGGCATAATCGTCGTACAGGTTCTCGCTGATGCGGAACCCGTCGTGGTTGATCACCGAGTTGACCCGCTGGCCCGCCTTCAGGCAGGCGGTCTCGAGGACTTGGCGCAGGGCGTCGATGTCGCCCTTCGAGCGGACCTGCCAGCCCTCGAGGTTCACGAAGAGCAGGTTGCGCGAGGCGTCGTAGCTCACGCGCTCGCTGAGGTTCAGGTTGAGGAGGTCGGCCAGCAGCTCCATCGGCTCCTCGGCGAAGATGCGCCGGTCCATCAGGATCGGGTTCTCGATGATCGGCGTGAAGCTCATCTGCGAGAGGATGTCCCGGCCGATGTCGATGCCGGGCGCCACCTCGATCAATTCCAGCCCCCGCTTCGTCAGGTGGAAGACGCAGCGCTCCGTCACGTAGAGGACGGGCTGGCTCCGCTCCTGCGCGAAGGGGCCGCTGAAGGTGTTCTGCTCCACGCGCTCCACGAACTTGCGCGAGCGCCCCTCCTGCACGATCCGCAGCTTGCCGTCCTCGACCTTCGTGACGAGGCCGCCATTGGTGAAGGTGCCGGCGAAGACCACCTTGCGGGCGTTCTGCGAGATGTTGATGAAGCCGCCGCAGCCGTTCAGGCGGCCGCCGAAGCGGCTCGTGTTGACGTTGCCCTCGCTATCGCACTCGGCCATGCCGAGGCAGGTCATGTCGAGGCCGCCGCCGTCGTAGAAATCGAACATCTGGTTCTGGTCGATGATGCAGTCGGCGTTGGTCGCCGCGCCGAAGCTCGACCCGCTCGCCAGCACGCCGCCGACCGCCCCGGCCTCGGTGGTCAGGGTGATGAAGGGGGTGACCTTCTCCTCGGCGGCGACCGAGGAGATGCCCTCGGGCGCGCCGACGCCGAGATTGACGACCCCGTTCGGCGGGAGCTCGAAGGCGGCGCGGCGCGCGATGATCTTGCGCTCGGTCAGCGCCATCCGCTTGATCCCGGTGACCGGCACCCGGATCTCGCCCGCGAGCGCGGCGTCGTGCATGACGCCGTAATTCATGCGGTGCATCTCGGGCTCGGCCACCACCACGCAATCGACCAGCATGCCGGGGACGCGCACGTCCTTCGGCTTGATCGAGCCCTGCTCCACGATGCGCTCGACCTGGGCGATGACGATGCCCCCGTTGTTGCGGGCGGCCATGGCCTGGGCGAGGTTGTCCAGCGTCAGCGCCTCCTTGGCCATGCAGATGTTGCCCGACGGGTCGGCCGAGGTGCCGCGGATGAAGGCCACGTCGATCTTGGTGGCCGTGTAGAAGAGCCACTCCTCGCCATCGACCTCGACGAGCTTGACGATGTCGTCCGTCGTCACCGTGTTGACGCGCCCGCCGCCGTGGCGCGGGTCGACGTAGGTCTTGAGGCCGACCTTCGAGAACAGCCCGGGCTGGCCCGCGGCGCAGGCCCGGTAGAGCTGCGAGATCACCCCTTGCGGCAGGTTGTAGCCGATGATCCGGTTCTCCTGCGCGGCCTGGGCGACCTTCGGCATCCGGCCGAAATTCGCGGCGATGACCCGGCGCAGCAGGCCGTCGTGGTGGAGGCGGCCGGTGCCGAGCCCTTTGCTGTCGCCAGCGCCCGCCGTCATGATGAGCGTGAGGTCGCGCGGGCCGCTCGTCTCGACGAAGCGCTTCTCCAGCGCCGCGTGCAGCGCCTCCGGGATGCAGCTCTGGACGAAGCCCGTCGTCGTGACCACGTCGCCGTTGCGGATGAGCGCGATCGCCTCGTCCGCCGTGATGACCTTGTTCTTCTTCATCGGCGTTCCGTTTCCTTCCCTGGCCTCCGCTGAGCGGGAGGCTCGGCCTGGGCGTCCGGCGGCGGGCTTCTTCCGAGCCCTGGTCCGCCAAGCGATCCGCGCGAGGACCGGCCTGCCTGCGGCGGGCCAGCGCGTGTGTACCGGGGCACGTCCGAGCGTGCGCGAGGCCGGGTCGGTGTTCGCTGCTCTCAGGATAATTCGATGCGGCGATCTGGCAATCGCAGTAATTTTTGGCGTCCGCTTGAACGAAACTTGCCAGCGCGGCCGGCGCGGGCAGTATTTTGAATGCGAAATCCCAGCCTCATCTGCGCTCAGGGCGCCGACGCGAAGGTCCAACCGGACAGGGCGGTCGGGAGCGGCATGCGGGAGATGTCGAGGCCGCAGGAGGGTTTGTGGGTGCCGCCCTGGATAAGCCGCGTCAGAGCCGCCTCGGCGGTCTCGCAACTGCCGAGCGGCTCGTTCTCGTAGAAGACCACGAAGCTGTCACGGCCGGCCAGACGGATCATCTCGATCCGGAAGGCTCCCTGCGGCGTGTCGCAGAGCCAGTATCCGCGCATGTCGCGCTCCTCGCACGGGCCGCTCCCGCCGGCCTTGTTGAGGCGAATCATGCGACAAGCCTTTCCGGCCTGTCCAGATCATTTGAGAGGAGCGGCGAGAGCCGCGGGCTCGAGACTGTTTTTTTCGCTGGCGAGCGAAGGGTCGGGATTAGGGGCGCAGGTCCGCGCGTTCAATCCATAGTCCTTCATAGGATCCTGATCGCACTTGAGCCCGCCCGGCCGTGAGGCCGCGGCGGGCTCTTTTCGTGCCGGCGGTCAGGAGATCAGCGCGAAGATGCCGACGGCGATGCCGGCGCCGGCGACCGCGAGGCCGAGGAGGGTCACGCTGCTGAGCTGATCGACGGTCTCGACGCTCTGGCCCTGGCGATGGATGGGATCGTTGGCGGTCATGCGGCGCTCCTGTGCGACTGTGCGGGACAGGCGGGGGCAACGCGCGAGGCCGGCGAAGGATCGAGCGGGCGTCAGCACCAGTCCAGGCAGGCGGAGCGCGCGATGACGGGGGCGAAGGCGTTGAGGAGGGTGCGGTCGAGCTGACCCCGCATCCCGGTCATGATGCGCACGGCCTCGGTCGCCGCGAGCGGTCCCCGATAGGCCCGGCGCTCCGTCAGTGCAGAGAAGATGTCGCAGATCGTCACCATGCGCACGAGATCGGCGATCTCCGCTCCCGCGAGGCCGTCCGGGTAGCCGCTGCCGTCGAGCTTCTCGTGGTGATGGCGCACGACGTCGATGATCTCGGCCTCGATGTCGCCCTGCGCGCGCAGCAGCTCGGCGCCGAGAACGGCGTGGCTGCGCATGAGCGCGGCCTCCTCGGGGTTGAGTCCGTTCGGCTTGTTCAGGATCGGGGCCGGGATGCGCGACTTGCCGATGTCGTGCAGCAGCGCGGCCTTGGTGAGCCGGTGGTGGTCGTCCTTGCCGAGCCCGATCTCCGCGCCGAACGAGGCCGCGTAGCCCGCCACGCTCAGCGTGTGCTGGTAGACCTGCGCGTCGTGGCGCCAGACCACGTCCAGCCAGTCCCGGATCCCGCTCTCGGAGACGGCGGCGAGCACGGTCTCGGTGCCCCGGTCGGCCTCTTCTCTGCGCAGCCGCCGGTCGGCCGAGGCGCGGAAGAACAGGTCGGTCACGATCCCGGTGGCCGCCTCGGCCCGCGCGTCGAGGCGCCGGGCGCCGGCCGCCGCGGCGCGGGCGGCCCCCTCGATCATCTCCAGGATCCGGGCGAGCACCGTCTCCCGCGGGGTCGCGGCCGGCAGGACCGCCTGCGCCGCGAAAGCCTCCACCCCGTTCGCTCCCGCCCGCTTGTCCCCGGTCGGGTCCCCGGTCAGGACGAGGGTCGGGAGCGGGCGCTCGCGAAGACGGGCCGCGAGTGCCTCCGCACGGGCGGCCGTGCCCGTCCCGAGATCGATCACGAGGGCGAGGGGACGGCGCTGGGGCAGCGGGCTCGAGAAATCCAGGCAGGTGCAGGCCATCACCCGCTCGATCCCACGGGCGAGCCCGGCGGCCTGCGCGGGTCGGTCGCTCACGATCAGAACGAAGGCATCCCGCATCATGGGAGGGTGGTCCGGCTCGGTCGCCGCAGGATGTCGGTACGGCGCCCGAGGGTAAAGGATCCCTTCAGGCTACACGAAGAAGTGTAAGGATTCGTTGCGAGGTCCCGGGCGCCGCACGCTCTTTCGCCGTTCGCGGGACGGGAGCGGGATCCTGTGATTCAGGGCGCATTAGCGAAGATCGGCGATCCTCGCGGGCATGAGCGATCTGCCCCTGTCCGTCGATCTGGCCGGCGACACCTTCGTGTTCGCGGCCTCCGCTGCCCCTGTCCGGGCCGCATTCCTGCCGCCTGAGCCCGAAGCCGTGCGGCGCCGGCAGCCCGGCCGCTGGCTGATCTGGCTCATCGGATCCCAGATCGCGGCGAGCGCCTGCCTGACGACCTACGTCGCCTACGCGATGGCCCCTGCGATCCAGCGGCCGCTGCCGGACTTGGCGACCTACGCGCTGCGCCTCGGCGCAGAACCGTCGGCGCCCCTTCCCGCCGCGGTTCACGACGGCTTCCGCCTGCGCCTGAGTTTCCACGACGCGACCGACTGAGCGGGCGGCACGGATGGCGGCCCCCGGTTCGGGCACGCGCCCTGGATCGGTCGCGCGTCATCCCACGCAGACCCATGCCACGCGGGCCCATGCCACGCGGGCCTATGCCGCGCGGGCCCGAGCATTCCCCATCGTGAGGCATCCCCCCATCGTGAGGAAAGCCCCGCGGACCGGCCGGTCCGCGGGGCTGATTGCTACTCCGCCGCGATCTGCACCGGCACGGCCGGTCCGATCCGGGCCGCGCAGAACTTGAACTCCGGGATCTTGCCCATCGGGTCCAGGGCCGGGTTCGTCAGCAGGTTGGCGGCCGCCTCCGCGTAGCAGAAGGGCATGAAGATGAACCCGTCCGGCACGTCGCGGTCGGAGCGGACCTTCACGTGCACGGCGCCGCGGCGGGTCTCGAGGCGCATCGTGTCGCCCGGGGTGAGGCCGTGCTTGTGCAGCTCGCGCGGCGCCATGAAGGCGACCGCCTCGGGCTCCAGGGCGTCGAGGACGCCCGCGCGGCGGGTCATCGAGCCCGTGTGCCAGTGCTCCAGCACGCGGCCCGTGGAGAGCACCATCGGGAACTCGGTGTCGGGCACCTCGTCCGGCGGCACGATGTTGGCAGGCACGATCTTGGCCCGCCCGCTCTCGGTCGGGAAGCCGGCGTAGAAGATGATCTCGTTGCCGGGCTTGTCGGGCGCGTCGACGGGGTAGGTCACCGCACCCTCGCGCTCCAGGCGCTCCCAGGTGATGTTGTTCAAGGACGGCATCACCTGCGCCATCTCGTTGAACACGTCGGCGGGGCTCTTGTAGGTCCAGGACAGGCCCATCCGGTTGGCGACCTCCTGGATGATCCACCAATCCTGGCGCGCATCACCGGGCGGCGGCACCACCGGCCGGGCGATCTGCACGCGGCGGTCGGTGTTGGTGAAGCTGCCCGCCTTCTCGGCGAAGGCCGAGGCCGGGAGCACCACGTCGGCGTGAAAGGCGGTCTCGGTCAGGAACAGGTCCTGCACCACGAGGTGGTCGAGCATCGCGAGCGCGTGCCGGGCATGGTTGAGGTCGGGGTCCGACATCGCCGGGTTCTCGCCCTCGACATACATGCCGCGGATCTCGCCGGCATGGATCGCCCGCATGATCTCGACGACCGTGAGCCCGGCCTTGCGGTCGAGGGACTGGCCCCAGAAGTTCTCGAACAGCTCGCGGACCGCCGCCTTCTCGACGGATTGATAATCCGGGTAGACCATCGGGATCAGGCCGGCGTCGGATGCGCCCTGCACGTTGTTCTGCCCGCGCAGCGGGTGGAGGCCGGTGCCGGGGCGGCCGATCTGGCCGGTCGTCAGCGCGAGCGCGATCAGGCAGCGGGCATTGTCCGTGCCGTGGACGTGCTGGCTGACGCCCATGCCCCAGAAGATGATCGAGGCGCGGGAGCGCGCGTAGAGACGGGCCGTCTCCCGCAGGGTCTCGGCGTCGATGCCGCAGACGGGCGCCATCTTCTCCGGGGTGAACTCGTGGATGCGCTCCTTCAGCGCGTCGAAGTTCTCCGTGTACCCGGCGATGTACTGCTCGTCGTAGAGGCCTTCCTCCACGATGACGTTCAGCATCGCGTTGAGCATCGCCACGTCCGAGCCCGGCTTGAAGGCGAGGTGCTTGTGGGCGTGGCGCGACAGGACCTGACGGCGCGGGTCCATGATGATGAGCTTGGCGCCGCGCTCCTTGACCGCGTTCTTGATGAAGGTCGCGGCGACCGGGTGGTTCACGGTCGGGTTCGCGCCGATGATCACGATGACCTCGGCGTCGAGGGCGGCCGAGAACGGCGCCGAGACCGCACCCGAGTTCAGCCCCTCCATGAGCGCGGCCACCGACGAGGCGTGGCAGAGGCGCGTGCAATGGTCGACATTGTTCGAGCCGAAGCCGAGGCGCACGAGCTTCTGGAAGAGGTAGGCCTCCTCGTTCGAGCCCTTGGCCGAGCCGAAGCCGGCGAGGGCCTTCGGGCCGTGCTGGTCGCGGATGCCCCTGAGGCCGCCGGCCGCGCGCTCCAGGGCCTCCTCCCAGGTCGCCTCACGGAAATGCGTCCAGGGATTGGCCGGATCGACCTGATCGTTCGCGTCCTTGGCGACGCCGTCGAGGCGGATCAGCGGCTTCGTCAGGCGGTGGGGGTGGTGGATGTAGTCGAAGCCGAAGCGGCCCTTCACGCAGAGCCGGTTGCGGTTGGCCGGACCGTCGCGGCCCTCCGCGTAGACGATCTTCTCGTCCTTGACCTTGTAGGAGACCTGGCAGCCGACGCCGCAATACGGGCAGAGGGAATCGACCTCGCGGTCCGGATAGACCGTGCGGGTCTGGTTCGCGTCGAGATAGGCCGCGGGCATCAGGGCACCGGTCGGGCAGGCCTGCACGCACTCGCCGCAGGCGACGCAGGTCGACTGGCCCATCGGGTCGTCGAAGTCGAACACGACCTTGGCGTCGGCCGCGCGGTAGGCCATGCCGATCACGTCGTTAACCTGGACCTCGCGGCAAGCGCGGACGCAGAGGTTGCACTGGATGCAGGCGTCGAGATTGACGCTCATCGCCGGGTGGCTGACGTCGGGCTGCCAGCGCTCCACCGCCGGGAAGCGGCTCTCGCTGATCTCGACGTGGTCGGCCTGGTGCCAGAAATGCGAATCCGGGTCGTGCGAGGTCTCGCGGGCCGGCTGGTCGGCGACGAGAAGCTCCATCACCATGGCGCGGGCCTTCACGGCCCGGTCGCTCTGCGACTTCACCTTCATGCCGACGCCGGGCACGCGCTTGCAGGACGCGGCGAGGACGCGCTCGCCCTCGATCTCGACCATGCAGGCGCGGCAATTGCCGTCCGGCCGGTAGCCGGGATCAGGCTTGTGGCAGAGATGGGGGATGTGCGTGCCGAGGCGCTGGGCCACCTGCCAGATCGTCTCGCCGGGCCGCGCCTCGATCTGTTGCCCGTCGAACTCGAACACCACGCCGGGAATGCCGGCCGGGATGTTCCTCAGGCCGAGCGTGCCGCTCGGGGCCGGGCCCTGCTGGCCGCCGGATTTCTGCCCCTGCGAGTAGGAGCCGCCCTGCGCCGTCGTGCCGGAGCCCTGGCCGCCCGCGTCCTGCGGGCCGGTCGGGCCCTTCACGAGGGGGTCTGTGCCGCTCGGGTTGCTGTTCTGGGTGCCGCTGCTCATCAGGTTCCGCTCCCGCCCGCTGGGCTGCCCTTGAGAGGGCACGCACCGGCGGCTCGTTCTCGTGGGGGCCGCCGGAGGCGGCGGCCCTGGCTTCGCGCGTACCCGGCCGGGCTCCCGCCTACTCCGCCGCCATCGGGCGCGGAGTGGGGAACAGGTCGGGGAAGAACTTGATAACGCTCGTCAGCGGATTCGAGGCCGCTTGGCCGAGGCCGCAGATCGAGGCGTCCCGCATGCATTGCGACAGCTCGCCGAGGAGCTCGGTGTCCCAGATGCCGTTCTCCATCAGCATCCGGGCCTTCTGGGTGCCCGCCCGGCAGGGGGTGCACTGGCCGCAGGACTCGTCCTCGAAGAAGCGCATCAGGTTGAGGGCCGCGCCCTGGACGTCGTCCTTGTCCGACAGGATGACGACGGCGGCCGAGCCGATGAAGCAGCCGTATTTCTCGAGCTTGCCGAAATCGAGGGGAATGTCGCCCATCGAGGCCGGCAGGATGCCGCCCGAGGCGCCGCCCGGGAGGTAGGCCGCGAAGCTGTGCCCGTCGGCCATGCCGCCGCAGAACTCGTCGATCAACTCCTGCACGGTGATGCCGGCGGGGGCGAGCTTGACGCCCGGCTCCCTCACCCGACCCGAGACCGAGTAGGAGCGCAGGCCCGCCGAGCCGTTGCGGCCGTGGCTCTTCCACCACTCGGCCCCGCGCTCGATCAGGTCGCGCACCCAGAACACGGTCTCGACGTTGTTGATGAGGGTGGGGCGCCCGAACAGGCCGACCTGGAACGGGAAGGGCGGCTTGTGCCGCGGCAGACCGCGCTTGCCTTCGAGCGACTCGATCAGCGACGATTCCTCGCCGCAGATATAGGCGCCCGCGCCGCGGCGCAGGTGCAGGCGGGGGCCGCCGGCCGGGAGCTTGGCGATCTCGCGGGCGAGGATCTCGCGGGCGATCGGATACTCGTCGCGGATGTAGAGGTAGACGTCCTCGGCCTCGACGACGTGCGCGCCGATCAGGGTGCCCTCGAGGAAGCGGTGGGGATCGGTGTTGAGGTAGAGCTGGTCCTTGAAGGTGCCGGGCTCGCCCTCGTCGCCGTTGATCGCCATCAGGCGGGGTCCGGGCTCGCCGCGCACCGAGCGCCACTTGCGGCCCGTCGGGAAGCCGGCGCCCCCGAGCCCGCGCAGGGCCCCGTCGTCGAGGACCTTGAGCACGTCCTCCACGCCGAGTTCGCCCGAGCGCAGGCGCTCCAGGGTCTTGTAGCCGCCGCCCGCCCGGTAGGCGTCGTAATCGACGTAGGCCGGGATATGGGCGTGGGTATCGCGCGCCTCGACCGCGGCCTTGACGCTCGCCACGTCCGCCCGGTGCAGGAAGTTGTGGCCGACCTCGACCGCGGGAGCATGGTCGCAGAGGCCCACGCAGGGCGCCCGCACGACCCGCACCTCGGAGCCGAGCTCCGCCTGGAGCGCCGAGAGCAGGTCCTCGGAGCCGTGCATCGCGCAGGTGATGCTGTCGCAGACGCGCACGGTGAGGGAGGGGATCGAGGCCTCGCCGTCCCGGATCACGTCGAAATGCGCGTAGAAGGTCGCGGTCTCGAACACCTCGGCGAAGGCGAGCCGCATCTCGTCGGCGAGCGCCGCGAGATGGGCGGCGCTGATCTGGCCGTAGGTGTCCTGGATCAGGTGCAGGTGCTCGATCAGGAGATCCCGCTGGCGCGAGCGGTCGCCGAGCAGCGCCTCGATCTCGACCTTGGCGCTGGGATCGACCTGGCGTCCCTTCGGCACGGGCCTCGCACGCTCGCGACCGAGGCCGGGGTGATCGAACCGCTGGACGCGGGAGTTATCGTGCTGGTTCATCCCGCCACTCTAGCCTCTGGCATACAAAATACAAGGGTCGCTGCAGACCGTTGCGGCGCGTCAGGACGAGGCAAGTCGGTGTCCGGCGCCGCGAGCGGAGGTCCATCGCGATGCCTGCGTCCCACTATGCCGCGAGGGGCATAGCATGCGATTCAGAGGGCGAGAAGTTTCCAAGACTTAAGCTTTGGCGGTCGGCGGCTGTCCCTGACCTTCTCCTGTGGGGAGTGCGTCAATCCTTGCGACCAGAAATATTTCCTTTTGCGATGCGACATTTCTTGCACAATGATGCAGAAATGCGGTCGATCCCGCCGTGCCTGCCTCAAAATCGGGCTTTGGAACGGGTCGAAGCTGCGAAAATGCGGGACAGGAAATTTATTGCCGGTCGGTACGCACCGTCAGAAACACCGCCTGAACGGGGTCGGAGACCTGACTGCGGACCTTAGCCTCGCGGCAAAGGCATGCCTGACCCCTCTCGCGCGCATACCCATCCGCGGGTGGGAGACGAAGGCCTGCCGACGCCCCGGCGAGGGGCTACTGCCCCCCGAATGACCGCAAGGGGCGACCCGCCTCCGAACGAGCCTCCATCCGGGCGGCCCCGGTTCGCAGGTCGAACGCGACGAGGCGCGGCCCGGCAACCGCCTCAAGGGCTACCTCGAAGGCATCGAGGGCCCGATTGATCCGGTCGATGCAGGTGGGGTCCTCCGGATCGCACCCCGCGAGGCCATCCGACAGAACGGCCGTGCGGACCTGTCCGATGAGGTCGGGGGTGAGCGGAGGGCGCGTCCCCTCGGCATAGGCCGCCGCGACGGCATCGGCCAGCGCCTCGTGACTTCGGTGATCGCTCATCCTGATCCGTCTCCGCCGCGCCGAGATCGAACGGCCCGCAGCGCTCAACGTCGAGAGGATGCTTCTCGTTTCCGCAACGCCCCGGATCGGAGGGAGGAGACTGCCCGTGGGGCGCGAGGGAACAAGAAAAACGCGCTCCCTGCCGAGAGCGCGCTGAAGGTAGTCCCATGTCTCAGGAAGGACCCGAGGTGCATACCAGCTTTGTATACCAGATACCAGCCTGACATGCGCCCGTGCCCTCGAAATCTGCCGGGAGCTCTGTTCGAGGGGCGTCGCGCCTGCCATCGGGTGCTCCGCACCCGGCACACGCCTCCGCTTGCCTGCCTCCAAGCGTGCGCGGGCCGAAACGGAGAGGGGGCCGCCGATCGAACTCGGCGGCCCCCTCGCTCGGTCGCGGGAAGGGTCAGGGGCTCGCGCCCCGTCGCAGCCGCTATTCGAGGTAATCGCCGTAGGTGTTGACGTGGGCGGCGAGGCCGAGGCCGTGATCGCGCACTAGGGTCTCCGCGACCTCCTTCTGGCGGGCCTCCAGCGCCTTGATGATCTGAACGTGCTCCTTGATCGACTTCTCGGACCGGTCGCCCTGGCGCAGAGCCGTGTTCCGGATGCCGCGCACATGCATCAGCAGGTTGCTCGACAGGTCCTCGATCACCTCGCACTGCCCCAGCGAGATGATCTTCTGGTGGAAGCGGATATTGGCGTCCGAATACTCGTCGATGTGCTCCGAGGGCCGGCCCTCGTAGAATTCCGGGAACATCTCGCGCAGGGATTTCAGCTGGGCGTCCGTCGCGCGCTCGCAGGCGAGCCGCGCGGCCATGCTCTCGAGCGCGGCCCAGGCGTGGATCATGCCCACGATCTCCTTCTTCGTCTTCTTGATGACGAAGACGCCGCGACGCGCCTCGGAGCGCACGAAGCCCTCCTGCTCAAGGACCGTCAGGGCCTCGCGCACGGGCGTGCGGCTGACGCCGAGATCCTGGGATAGCTTGCGCTCGTCGAGCCGGACTTCCTCGGCGCGGCCGTAGATGTCCATGTTGGTGATGGCGGCCTTCAGCGCCTCGTACGCCAGCGTCCGCAGGCTCGAGCTCGCGACGATCGGCGTGATGTTGAACTGATCGCTTTTCACCATTACCGCACCCAAACGTTCTTCGGCTCCGCGCCGCAGGCCGGCGAAATCCACGCACGGGCGCCGAGACCTACTGCAAAGCCTGAACACCGCCTAGTGTTCTGCCCTGATCTTCCTCGTGTTTCTGCCCGATCGTGCTGCCTGACACGGGCTCCGATCATGGAATAGATTCTGGTATACCAGATACAATCTGTCAATTCATGAGATCGCATCCCCGGTCGGGGGCGCGCGCATGGCGCCAGCCTACTCGCGTACGCTCACGCCAATGGCTGCAATTGGCCTTCGGCGTCGTCTGCATGTGCATGATCGCGAACATGCAGTACGGCCGGACCTTCTTCGTCAACCCCATGCAGGAGCGTCACGGCTGGGATCGCGCCGCGATCCAGATCGCCTTTACGCTCTTCGTCGTCACCGAAACCTGGCTCGTCCCCATCGAGGGATGGTTCGTCGACAAGTACGGCCCGCGCATCGTCACGCTGTTCGGCGGCCTGCTCTGCGGCATCGCCTGGGTGATGAACTCCTACGCCGAGTCGCTGACCACCCTCTACATCGCGGCCGCGATCGGCGGCACGGGCGCCGGCGCGGCCCCCAGCGGGGTTGGGAGGAAGGCCCCTGAACGAAGGGCGCCCGTCCGTTTCCGGACGGGCGCCCCGTCTTCGTCGGAGAGGGCGGGACGCGTCCCGCCCCCGGAGGGTGGTTCAGCCTTTGAGGCGTTCGAGGAGTGTTGATCCGAGGCGGGCGGGCGAGGGCGAGACCCGGATGCCGGCCGCCTCCATCGCCGCGATCTTGTCCTCCGCGCCCCCCTTGCCGCCCGAGATGATCGCCCCCGCATGACCCATCCGCCGACCCGGAGGCGCCGTCCGGCCCGCGATGAACCCCACCATCGGCTTGCGACGGCCCCGACGCGCCTCGTCCACCAGGAACTGCGCCGCCTCCTCCTCCGCCGAGCCCCCGATCTCGCCGATCATCACGATCGACTCCGTCTTCGGATCCGCCAGAAACAGCTCCAGAACGTCGATGAACTCCGTCCCCTTGACCGGATCGCCCCCGATCCCGACCGCCGTCGTCTGACCCAGACCCGCCGTCGTCGTCTGGAACACCGCCTCGTAGGTCAGCGTGCCCGACCGCGACACGATCCCCACGCTGCCCGGCCGGAAGATGTTGGCCGGCATGATCCCGATCTTGCTCTCCCCCGCCGTCACGATCCCGGGGCAGTTCGGACCCACAAGCCGCGACTTCGAGCCGAGAAGCGCCCGCTTCACCCGCACCATGTCGAGCACCGGGATCCCCTCCGTGATGCACACGATCAGGGGGACCTCCGCCGCCACAGCCTCCAGGATCGCGTCCGCCGCGCCCGGCGGCGGCACGTAGACCACGCTCGCCTGAGCCCCCGTCGCCTCCCGCGCCTCCGCCACCGTGTCGAACACCGGCAGGCCGAGATGCGTCGAGCCGCCCTTGCCCGGGCTCGTGCCCCCC
>NZ_SMNT01000029.1 GCF_004348265.1 Methylobacterium segetis | reverse complement strand
GCCCTCGCCGCCTGCAACTGCCCACCCGGAGACACCCTCTATGCCTGATCGCGTCTACAACGTCCTGTTTCTCTGCACCGGCAACTCGGCCCGCTCGATCCTGGCGGAAGCGATGCTGAACCAGGATGGGCAAGGCCGCTTCCGGTCCTACTCCGCCGGTAGCCAGCCCAAGGGCGAGCCGCATCCGCTGGCGTTGCAGACGCTACGGGAGAGCGACTACCCCGTGCACGGGCTGCGCTCGAAGTCCTGGGACGAGTTCGCCGCGCCCGGTGCTCCGGTGATGGATTTCGTGTTCACGGTCTGTGACAACGCAGCCGGCGAACCCTGCCCCTTCTGGACTGGTCAGCCCGTGACCGCTCATTGGGGCATCGAGGACCCTGCCGCTGCGGAAGGCTCGGAGATCGAGCGCAAGCGCGCCTTCGTGACAGCGCAGCGCTACCTGAAGAACCGCATCGCGGCCTTTATCGCCCTGCCGCTCGGCAGCCTCGACCAGGCGGCCCTGTCGGCCAAAGTCAGAGAGATCGGCCAACAAGCCGGTGCCACCGCGCTCCGGCCGGAGGTCGCTTGATGGACGTCATCATCTACCACAACCCGGACTGCGGCACGTCCCGCAACACCCTGGCGATGATCCGCAACGCCGGAATCGAGCCTCATGTGATCGAGTATCTGAAGACGCCGCCCGCCCGGGCGCTGCTGGTGCAGCTCCTCGCCCGGGCCGGCCTGCCCGTCCGCGACGCACTGCGGGAGAAGGGCGCGCCGTTCGCCGAGCTGGGCCTTGGCGATCCGGCATTGACCGATGCGCAGCTGCTCGATGCCATCGAGGCGCATCCGATCCTTCTCAACCGCCCGCTGGTGGTCAGCCCCAAGGGCGTGCGGCTGTGCCGGCCGTCCGAAGCCGTGCTGGACCTCCTGCCGGGGCAGCAAGGCGAGTTCGTCAAAGAGGATGGCGAGCGGGTCGTGGACGAGCACGGCCGCCGCGTCGGCACTGCCTGAACCCCAACCCCGACCCATAAGAAGAAAACGCCCGGATGCTCGCGCTCGCCATCTTCCTCGTCACCCTCGTCTTCGTCATCTGGCAGCCAAGGGGCCTCGGGATCGGATGGAGCGCGCTGGCAGGCGCGGCGGTCGCGCTCGCCACGGGGGTGATCCATCCGGGCGATATTCCGGTGGTCTGGCATATCGTCTGGGACGCCACCTTCACCTTCGTGGCGCTCATCATCATCTCGCTGCTGCTCGATGAGGCCGGTTTCTTCCATTGGGCGGCGCTGCACGTCGCCCGCTGGGGCAGTGGGTCCGGCCGGCGGCTCTTTCCGCTTGTCGTGTTGCTCGGCGCGGCCATCGCTGCGGTGTTCGCCAACGACGGCGCGGCGCTGCTGCTGACGCCGATTGTGCTGGCGATCCTGCTCCGGCTCGACTTCAAGCCGGCGGCGGCGCTGGCATTCATCGTCGCCTGCGGGTTCGTGGCCGACAGCACCTCCCTGCCGCTGGTGATCTCCAACCTGGTCAACATCGTCTCCGCCAACTTCTTCGACGTGACCTTCGGCAGGTATGCGGCCGTCATGGTGCCGGTGAACCTGGTGTCCCTGGCGGCGACCCTGGTGGTGCTTTGGGCTTTCTTCCGGCGCGACGTGCCGGCGGCCTACCCGGCGGCCGCCTTGGAGCGCCCGGTCGGGGCCATCCGCGATCCGCTGGTGTTCCGGGCGGCGTTCCCGCTGCTTGGCGTGCTCCTGCTCGCCTACTTCGTCACCGCGCCGTTCGGCGTGCCGGTGGCGGCCGTCACCTGTGCCGGTGCGGCCGTTCTTCTACTGCTTGCCGACCGGGGCAGGGTCATCCCGATCCGCAAGGTGCTGACCGGCGCCCCCTGGCAGATCGTGCTGTTCAGCCTCGGCATGTACCTCGTGGTCTACGGCCTGCGGAACGCCGGCCTGACCGACGAGCTGGCCACGGGCTTGGTCTGGCTCGCCGGCCATGGCCCGTGGGTCGCCACGGTCGGCACCGGCTTCGCGGCGGCGATCCTGTCGTCCGTGATGAACAACATGCCATCTGTGCTGATCGGGGCGCTCTCGATCCAGCAGGCGCCGGACCTGTCCCCGCTGACGCGCGAGCTAATGGTCTATGCCAACGTGATCGGTTGCGACCTCGGCCCGAAGTTCTCGCCAATCGGCAGCCTCGCCACGCTGCTCTGGCTGCACGTCCTTGACAGCAAGGGCCAGAAAATCACCTGGGGCCAGTATATGAAGGTCGGGCTTGTCATCACCCCGCCCGTGCTGCTGGTCACGCTCGTGGCGCTGGCGGCTTGGCTGCCGCTTCTCGGCACCCGGTAGGCAGCCCGTGTCCGAGGCCCGCCGCTGGCCGGTGATCTCCGCCCTCGGCGTCGTGCAGATCCTCACCTGGGGCTCGTCGTTCTACCTGCCGGCGGTGCTTGCCGGCCCGGTCGCCGAAAGCACCGGCTGGCCGCTCGCCTGGGTCGTCGGCGGACTGTCACTCGGCCTGCTGGTCGCCGCGTTCGCCTCGCCGCATATCGGGACGGCGATCCACCGCCACGGCGGCCGGCCCATCCTGGCGCTGGCCGCGCTGCTGCTGGCTGCCGGGCTGACTATGCTGGCGCTGGCTCCGATCCTGCCGGTCTACCTCGCCGGCTGGCTGCTGCTCGGCCTCGGCATGGGTTGCGGCCTGTACGATCCGGCATTCGCGACCCTCGGCCGGCTCTACGGCGCGGCGGCGCGGCCGGCGATCACCACCCTGACCCTGTGGGGCGGGTTCGCCAGCACCGTTTGCTGGCCACTTTCCGCCTTCCTGGTCGCGCATTTCGGATGGCGCGGTGCCTGCCTGGCCTATGCCGGCCTGCACCTCGCGGTGACGCTACCGCTTGTCCTCCTTCTGATCCCCAAGGCCCCGGCACCGCCGTCGGCGGGGCATCACCAGGACCGAACCGGCCCGCTGTCCGCGAAGGAACGGCGGGCGTTCCGGCTGTTCGCCGGCGTGCTGATAATCGGCGGCGCGATCATGTCGCTTGTTTCGGTGCACCTGCTGACGCTCCTGCAGGCGCGGGGCGTGGCGCTCGCTTCGGCCGTCTCCTACGGGGCGCTGATCGGCCCGGCTCAGGTCGGCGCCCGCGTCGCGGAAATGTCGTTCAAGGGCCGGCACCATCCCCTGTGGACCCCGACCGCAGCCCTTGGCCTCGTCGCCCTCGGCCTGGTGCTGCTCGCCGGCGGCCTGCCCGGCGTCGGGGTCTGGCTGGTCCTCTACGGCGGCGGCAACGGCATCTATTCGATTGCGCGGGGCACGGTGCCCTTGGCCCTGTTCGGCCCCGTTCGCTATCCGCTGGTCGTCGGCCGCTTGGCACGGCCGGGGCTGATCGCGCAGGCGCTAGCGCCGCCGGCCGGCGCTTTCGTGCTGACCTACGCCAGCCCGGATGCCCTTTGGTGGCTCCTGCTCATCCTCGGCCTCGCCAACCTCGGACTTGTCGGCGGGTTGTGGCGGACACGGTAATCGCTCCACCGCTTCGGCAGCTATGGGAACTCGGTCGCGCTTCAGCATCCTTGGCTTCGACTTCCCAGTCCCCGGGACAATCGCCCCCCACGCCGTCCGTCCGCTTCGGCCAGGGTGGGCGGACCGGCCGGCCGACCAAGCTCCGCGAGAAGCCGGGCATCGGCTCCTGGGGGGATGCCTCAACGTCGGTTCACCGCCCCGAACGAGTACGGTGACGGCGAGCGCCCGCGCGACGGCTGCGCTCAAGCCGGCGCGCCTCCACGATAACGGGCGAAGGCGCCGCGCCCCTCCGGCCCGAACAGGACCACCTCGTAGATGTCGGGCTCCCTGCCCTCGACCTCCATGCCGGGCGAGCCGGCCGGCATGCCCGGAACGGCCAGCCCGGTTCCGTTCGGGCGCTCGGCCAACAAGCGCCTGATGGCGTCCGCCGGCACGTGTCCCTCGACCACGTAGCCGTCAACGAGAGCGGTGTGGCAGGAGGCGAGGTCCCTCGGCACGCCGAGACGCGCCTTCACCGGGTTCACGGGACCCTCGGTCACCGTCACCGTGAAGCCGGCCTGTCGCAGGTGGTCCACCCACTTCGCGCAGCAGCCGCAACTCGGGTCCTTCGTCACGGCGACGGTCGGCAGGCTCTCCCCCATCACGGGTCGTCCGAGGGACACTCCCGCCGCCAAGCCCGCGAGCACGGCACGCCGGGACGGCATCATGTCTGACTTCATCATTCGCTCCTGTCGATTCCTCATTCGGCCGCCAGAGGCATCCGTGCACCCTCCGCGGCGGCCTCCGGCAACCCGCGACCTTTCACCAACGCGTAGACGGCCGGAATCACGACGAGGGTCAGCACGGTCGAGGACACCATCCCGCCGATCATCGGCACGGCGATGCGCTGCATGACCTCGGAGCCCGAACCGGTGCTCCAGAGGATGGGCAGGAGACCCGCCATGATGGCGACCACCGTCATCATCTTGGGCCGCACCCGCTCGACGGCGCCGACCATGATGGCCTGCCGCAAGTCCTCGCGCGTGAGGGGGCGTCCCTCACGCCGGCACCCTGCCCGGACCTCGTCGAGGGCGTGGTCGAGGTAGACCAGCATGATCACGCCGGTCTCGGCCGCGACGCCGGCGAGCGCGATGAAGCCGACCGCCACCGCCACCGACATGTTGAAGCCCATCCACCACATCAGCCAGACGCCGCCGACGAGCGCGAACGGCAGCGAGAGCATGACGATGAGGGTCTCGGTCAGACGGCGGAAGTTCAGGTAGAGGAGCAGGAACACGACGAGCAGCGTCAGCGGCACAACGATCCTGAGGCGGGCTTCGGCGCGCTCCAGGTACTCGTACTGCCCGCTCCACTGCAGCGTCGTGCCCTGGGGCAACCTGACCTCCCTGTCGACCGCGGCCCGGGCGTCGGCCACGTAGCCGCCGAGGTCGCGCCCAGTGAGGTCGACGAAGATGTAGACCGCGAGCTGGCCGTTCTCGGTCCGGATCGAGGTCGGCCCCCGGGTAAGCTCGACCTTCGCGACCTCGCCGAGCGGCACCGTCCCGCCGGCCGGCAGCGGCACCTGCACCTCGTCGGCGATGGCCCGCGGGTCGGAGCGGAAGGCGCGCGGGTAGCGTACGTTGACGGTGTAGCGCTCGCGGCCCTCGACCGTGTTGGTGACGCTCTGCCCGCCGAGAGCCGAGGCGACCACGTCCTGGACGTCGCCCACCATGAGCCCGTAGCGGCCGAGCGCCTCCCGGTCGGGCGTGATGTCGAGGAAGTACCCGCCGATGACCCGCTCCGCGTAGGCACTCGACGTGCCCGGCACGTCGCGCACCACTGCCTCGACCTGACGGGCGACCTTCTCCATGGCGCCGAGGTCGGTGCCGAGCACCTTGATGCCGACCGGCGTCCGGATGCCGGTCGAGAGCATGTCGATGCGGGCCCGGATCGGCTGCGTCCAAGCATTCGAGACGCCCGGGAACTGCAGCGCCCGGTCCATCTCCGCCTTGAGGCTCGCGAGCGTCACGCCCGGGCGCCACTCGGCCTTAGGCTTGAGGCTGATGATGGTCTCGGCCATCTCCATCGGCGCCGGGTCGGTCGCGGTGCTGGCGCGCCCGGCCTTGCCGTAGACCGAGGCGACCTCGGGGAAGGACTTGATGATCCGATCCTGGGTCGCCAGCAACTCGCCCGCCTTCGTCACCGAGATGCCGGGCAGGGTCGTCGGCATGTACATCAGCGTCCCCTCGTCGAGTTCCGGCATGAACTCCGAGCCGAGCTGGCGCGCCGGCCAGACGGTGACCGCCAGGACGCCGAGGGCGAGCAGGATGGTGGGCAACCGCGCCCGCAGTACGCCTGCGATGACCGGGCGATAGAGCCAGATCAGGAGCCGGTTCACCGGGTTGCGATGCTCCGGGACGATCCGTCCGCGCACGAACAACACCATCAGCGCCGGCACCAGGGTCACCGACAGGAGCGCCGCCGCCGCCATGGCGAAGGTCTTGGTGAGCGCGAGCGGCCCGAACAGGCGCCCCTCCTCGCCCTCCAGGGTGAAGATGGGCAGGAAGCTCACGGTGATGATGAGGAGTGAGAAGAACAGCGAGGGGCCGACCTCGCCCGCCGCCTCGACCAAGATCTCGACCCGCGGCTTGTCCGGCGGCGCCCGCTCCAGGTGCTTGTGGGCGTTCTCGATCATCACGATGGCCGCGTCGATCATGGCGCCGACCGCGATGGCGATGCCGCCGAGCGACATGATGTTGGCGCCCAGCCCCAGCGCCTTCATCCCGGCGAACGCCATCAGGATGCCGACGGGCAGCATCAGGATGGCGACCAGCGCGCTTCGGACGTGTAGGAGGAACACGATGCATACGAGGGAGACGACGACGCTCTCCTCGACAAGCGTGTGCCGCAGCGTCTCGATGGCCGCGTCGATGAGTTGCGAGCGGTCGTAGACCGGCAGGATCTCGGTGCCGGCCGGCAGGCTTTTCGCCACCTCCGCGAGCTTCGCCTTCGCGTTCTCGATGACGGTCAGGGCGTTCGCGCCGAACCGCTGCAGGACGATGCCGCCGGCGACCTCGCCGTCACCATTCATCTCGGTGATGCCCCGCCGCTCGTCAGGCCCGAGTTCGACCCGGGCGACGTCCCGCACCCGCAGGGGAGCACCACCGGTGGTCTTCAGGACGATGTTGTCGATGTCGGCCACGCTCCGCAGGTAGCCGCGTCCGCGCACTATGAACTCGAACTCGGAGAGCTCGACCGTGCGGCCGCCGACGTCGGCGTTGCTCGCCCGGATCGCGTCCCGGAGCTTGTTGAGCGAGATCCCCTGCGCCCGTAGGCGGTTCGGGTCGACCACGACGTTGTACTGCTTGACGAAGCCGCCGACGCCCGCGACCTCGGCCACGCCCTCGGCCCGCGACGCCCCGAAACGGACCACCCAGTCCTGGAGGGAGCGCAATTCCGCGAGCGTGCGCTCCTTGGCCACGACCACGTACTGGTAGACCCAGCCGACGCCGGTGGCGTCCGGACCGAGGGTCGGGGTCACGCCCGCCGGCAAGCGGCTGGCGGCCGCGTTGAGGTACTCCAGCACTCGACTACGGCCCCAGTAGGGATCGGTGCCGTCCTCGAAGATCACGTAGACGAAGCTGACCCCGAAGAACGAGAAGCCGCGCACCACCTTCGCCTTCGGGACCGTCAGCATGGCGGTCGTGAGAGGATAGGTGACCTGATCCTCGACCACCTGCGGGGCCTGGCCCGGGTACTCGGTGTAGACGATGGCCTGCACGTCCGAGAGGTCGGGGATGGCGTCGAGCGGCAGCGTTCGCAGCGCCATGACGCCAGCGGCCACGGCGAACACGGTGCCGACCAGCACCAGGACGAGGTTGCGGGCCGACCAGCCGATGAGGCGCGCGATCATGGCTTGCCCTCAAGGTTCGAGGCCTGCCGGTCGCTCGCCTTCGGGGCGGACATGGACTGAAGCGCCGCCTTCAGGTTGCTCTCGGCGTCGATCAGGAAGTTCGCCGCCGTGACGACCCGGTCGCCGGCGTCGACGCCCTCGCGGACCTCGACGTAGCCCGTGCCGCGAACCCCGACCTTGACCTCGCGGGGCTCGAAGCGCCCCCCGCCCCTGTCGAGCAGCACCACCTGCCGTGCACCTGTGTCGATGACCGCGTCGTCGGGCACCGCCACGACGGGCTTGCCCGCCCCCGTGGCGATCTCGACCTCGGCGTACATGTCCGGCAGGAGCGCGCCGTCCGGGTTCGGCAGCTCGATGCGCACCCGCGTGGCCCGGGTGTCCGGGTTTACCTGCGGATAGATCACCCCGACCTTGCCGGAGAAGGTCCGGCCCGGGGCCGAACGCAGGCGCACGGTCACGGCCTGTCCGGCGCGAACCCCGGCCAGGTCGCGCTCGGGCACGTCGGCCAGCACCCACATGACCGAGATGTCGCCGATCCGGAACAGGGTGTCGCCGGCCGCGGCCTTCATGCCCTCGACGGCCGAGCGCTGCAGCACCAAGCCGTCCCGGGCCGACGACCAAGTGATGGCCATCGGCACCTTCCGGGTGCGCTCCATGTCGTCGATGACGGCCTCGGAGACGTTGAGGTTCTGCAGGCGTCGCCGAGCTCCGTCGAAGCCGGGGTTGGCGATGAGCTGCGCGGCGGCGGAATTGATGTCGGGGGAGTAGACGTGGACCAGCGGCTGGCCCTTGCGGACGCGGTCGCCGGTGGTGACGTCCTCGACATGGTCGACGTACGCGTCCGACCGGGTCGCGATGACCGTCACGCGCCGCTCGTCGAGGGCGACGGTACCGGGCACGCGCACCGGCTGCGCCACCACCCGCCGCTCCACGGTTTCGGTTCGGACGCCGGTCCGCTGGACCTTGCCGGGGGAGACCGTCACGACGTTGCCGCCCTCGTCCTCGCCCGCGTAGACGGGGATGTAGTCCATCCCCATCGAATCCTTTTTCGGGGTCGCCGAGGTGTCCGGCAGGCCCATCGGGTTGCGGTAGTAGAGCACCTTGCGCGTGCCCCGGTCGGGCTTTCCGGCCGCCGCCGTTCCAGGCGCCGCCATGCCGTGCCCGGTCACGTCGTGGCCGGCCATGTCGGGGGATGTCGTCTCGCTCCCTTGTGCCTGGTCGAAGCGCACGTCCTCGCTGGCCCGAACCGCCCGGAAGTCGTGCCCCTCCGCAGTCGTTCTCGGCGACGCGGAGTAGACCGGCTTCCCATCCGGATCCTGGTAGTAGACCACCGGACCCGTGACCTTCGGCGGCGCCGGTGCCTGCGGACCCGGCATGCCGGTCGGCAGCCAGTGGGCGAACTCGGTCCGTGCGCGCTCGACGAGGACCGGAACGGGGCTGCCATCGCGCCCCGCCCAGTACCCGGTGCCCCCCGCCGCCAACGCGGCGAGGATCCCGGCGAGCCATGCCGAGCGGCTCACTTGACCGCCTGGAAGACGAGCCTGTCCTCGACGGTGCCGGTTTCGCCCTGGACCTTCGCCCCCAGCGAGAGCCGCCAGCCCCCGGCCATCGTGAGCTTCGCCTTGAAGCGGTAGATGCCAGGCTCCGTCGACGGGACCTGCTCGATCGTCGAGGTCATCTCGTCCATGCTGTCGGGCGCCATGTCGATGCGCTTGGCGAAGATCACCGCGTCCGGAACGGGCTTGCCGGTGCGCTTGTCCATGAGGCGCACCGAGAGGATGGTCTCGCCGACCTTCGCCTCCGTCCGGGTCGGCTCGAAGGCGTAGTCCTTGATGCCGGCGAGCGCCGGCAGGGCCGGGACCGACAGCGCGGCGCCGAGCAGCGCGGCACCGAGGGCGCGCGCGAAGGGGTACGTGGTCACGGATTTCGTCTCCTGAACGCGATGGATGGCCACGCGCGGACGCGCGGCGTCGTGCCGGCGTTCACGCCGGCGGCATCGGGCTCAGGCTCGGGGGGGCTCAGGTAGGGGGCGGCCGGACAGGCTGGCGAAGGACGCCGCATCGGGCCACACCCGGCTCGTCCGCGTCGCCACCGGGGCCGGGACGGACGCCGCGGTCGGCAGGAGGGAGGCGACGCTGGCGAGGCAGAGCGCCAAAAGCGGACAGCCGGCCTTGGCGCAGTCGGGCTTCGCCACCTTCCCGGGCGGGCAGCACGGCATGTCGGCCATGTCCGCGTCGCCCACGTCCATCCCCTCCATCTCGGCATGGGCAATGGCCGAGGTCGCCTCAGGCGCGGCTTGCGCCATGATGAACGCGCGCATCCCCGCGGCGGCCGCGGGCGCGGCCACCGGCGTCAGGGCGAGGCTGAGTACCGCCAGGAGCGGCAACAGTCGCCGAAGGGCGATCAAGAACGTCACGCAGGTACGATGCCAGCTTTTCGATCCGGGCGGAAGGCCAGTGTCACGGGAGACGGCGCGTCTCAAGTCTTGAGGGTCAAGGTTTCGTTCCGTCGGGCGGTCGATCCGCCGACCGACCTCGCCGGGCGGGCGTCTCGGCGACCCGTTTCTCGTGAGCCCGCCGGACCGCGCCATGGCGCGTCCGGCCTGCCGTGCCATGGCCGTCCCCGAACGGCAGGCAGAGGCCGGATCGAGGCCGCTACCCATGGAAGCCGCATCGACACCGTCGGTCCCCTGGCAAGCCCGCGGACATGGTGTGGCCGTCTGCCGGGCGCGCAATCTGGAAGGCGGTCAACAGGGGAATGGTCGCGTGCATCGCAGGCGTGAGCCGGTCGTCGCCCTCGGGCTGTTGCGCTGGCCGCCCATCGCAAGGGCGCAGGTTCCGGGCTCCCGGCATCCGCGCGCGTGCTGTCCGGGCATCTGGGAAACCTACCGCACACTTGGCCCTCCGCGCGGTAGGCGGTGCAGGGCGGCGCGCCAAACCTCACCCCGTACAACCCCAATCGGCCGGTCCGGCGGTTCGGACCCCGCGGGAGGTTCAGAAGTGCTGGGCGGGGGGTGCCGACCGGGCGGCGGCAGGGCGACGGGGCACCGCGCTGATCGATCCGGTCGTCAGGCCGACGTCCGGAGCTTCGACCTGAGGCGTTTCGGTCCGTTGCGATTGATGCGTCTGGGGCAGAAAACGGGGTGGGACGTTGTCCATCCATCCCGCGAGCGCGTAACCCGGCAGTCCGGCGAGCATGGCGATTCCTGCAAAGGCGGGGATGATCTTGCTTTTCATGGCGGAACCCGTTGATCTGACGAGAAGCTTGCCGCTCCTTGTCTTTAAGTCCGGATGTCTTGGACGTACCGTTACAGCGCGCTGCGAACCTTTGTGGGGTTGGGCCGGGGTCGCCCGGCGCGGCGCCTCGCTCACCGGGGGGATGATCCTGCAAGCGATTGTGGGATGCGCGGCGGCCGCATTGCCTCGCGCGGCCGGGCGGGTGGGAGGGTCATGCCCGTCGTCGTGCCGGATCCCATCCGCGGCGATACCGCAGCGAGGCCCGTGACATGAAGCGTCGGCCGGCGACAGGCCCCCAAACCGTCGCGTCGCCCCTTGAACCCCGGCAGGCGATCCGGAGGATGTTCCGAACCGGCTCGCTACCAGCGAAGGAGGCGCGGTCCCAGGAGCGCTCCGACGAGCGTGCACATCGCGATCGTCCCCCCGTACCAGACGGCGACGAACGGTACGGTATCGTCCATGCAGTGCAGTGAATAGCCGAGCGCGCTCACGGCTCCCGCGGAGAGGCCGACCAGGGCACCCGCCCGCACGAGATCCGTCGGCGCTCCGAACCGTCGAACCGCCCAGGTGACGACGGCGAACGGCACGACGGCGATCACGGGGATCGAGATGAGGCATTCGAGCCAGGTGTGACCGGATACCATGCCGTGCCAATGTTCGGTCGGCGCCATCAAAAGGCTCACGCACGCCAGCGCCGCGACCACGAGGAACGGCAAGGCGGCGACCCCGAGATGGACGCGGCTCTCGCCGCCGGGCCTGACCGCCCTGACGAGATACCGGAGCGCGAGACTCCCGACCGCGGCCGCGAACGAGAACTTGAACGCGAGGACCAGGAGCGGCCGGACCTCGGTCAGGCCGGGACGCAGGCCCAGAAACGCCAGCGCCAGGCACAGCGCGGCCGTCGCGCCGACCGCGACCGCCAGCGCGAGCCGGCGGGTCATCCAGGGGGCCCCGACCGGTTCGCGCTCGAAGCTGGCGCCCAGCAGGCCGATGAGTTCGTCGGTCTTCATCTCGCCTTGCCTCCCACGAGATTGGCCAGGGTCTTCAGGCCGCGGTGGACGCTCACCTTGATCGCGGTCTCGGACATCCCGGCACGTTCGGCCGCCTCGGCGGCGCTCAGGCCCTCGACCTTCGTCGAGAGGATCGCGTTCCTCATCTTGGGCGGTAGGTGCGCCAGGAGGCGCTCGACGTCGAGCGAGCTCTCCGCCGCGACATGATCGTCGCGAGCCACCAGCACGCCGGCATCCTCGACCGGGACGTCGGCCGCGGCCGTACGCGTACGCCGAAAATGGTCGATGAGCTTGTAGCGGGCGATGGCGTGGATCCACGGCGTCACCGGTTGCGTGACGTCATAGGTGTGCCGCCGCACATGGATCACCATCAGCGTCTCCTGGACGAGATCCTCCGCCTCGGTGTCGGTACGGCCGGAGCGAGCCAGCTTGCCTTTGTAATACGCGCGTAGGTGCGACCCGAGCCGCCCCAGGAAGCGCCGGTAGTCGGCCGCGCTGCCCGCAAGGCTGGCGATGAGCAGCGCGCGCAGTTCCTCTTCCACCTGCAGCACCGGGACTAGGCGGGCCGGTTCGTAGCCGCTGAGCGGATGTCAGAGATACGTCGCATGTTCCGCCACCCCACCGTGTCCTCACGACCGCAGCACCATCCTGTAGGAGCGTGTCGTACGGCGATCTGCGCCCTGAGGCTCGTCGGCCGAAAGCGACGTATGATCGGCCGCGCCGCTCGGAGAACAATCCGCAAGCGGCCGCCGAAACGTTACAGCGCTCGCGGCATGCCCGGGAGCGTAGGCATGTGCCGCGCATAATTGCCAAGCCTATGCCCCGATCTTAGACCCAGCCGTACCCGACGCCACGGGCCGGGCGGGAAGCCTCCGGAGCCTCGCCGCCGGCGCTCTCCCTTCGCATGGACAGGCTTGCCGAGAGCGCCGCGGAGAGGGCGGTCTCCGATCCGGGGAAGACGGCGGGCTCGGCCCGGGGCCGGCGTTCGGCGCCATCGCTTTTCCCCTCACCGCGGGCGGTCCGGGCAAGAAGCCGGCCCGTCCCGCCATCGACGTTTTCCTAGGAGTACGATCATGATCGAGGTGATCCCGAACTGGCATCCGGTCGCGGTCCATTTCACGGTCGCCCTCCTCATCACGGCCAGCGTCCTCTTCGCCGCGGGGACCCTGTTCAGGAAAGCGGCATCGGGAGGCGCGCTCACGGCCGCCGCCCGATGGAACCTCGCGATCGGCGCGGCAGTCACGGTCGCGACCCTCGCCACGGGTTGGTCGGCGTACAACACGGTCGATCACGACGCGCCCTCGCACGCGAACATGACCGTCCACCTTCGCTGGGCCGTCGCCACCGCGCTCGTGTTCCTCGCCGCCGCCGGCGTCGCCTGGCTGGAGCGCCGGAAGGTCGCAGGCGCGGGCGTCCTGCTGCTGGTGCTCCTCGCCGGAGGTTCCGGGGCCCTCGTGGTCACGGGCTGGCTCGGCGGCGAGAACGTCTACCGTTACGGCCTGGGCGTCATGGCGCTCCCGAGATCGGGCGACCACGTCCACCCCGCAAGCGGCGGCCATCCCCATGAGCACGGCCACGACCACGAGACCGCGGACGCCCCAAAGACGCCCGATGCCGCCGCGGGCAAGGTAGTGACGCGCCCGGCGCCGGACGCCCCCTCCACACCGCACGAACACGCTCATTGACGGACGGGCCGCGGTGATACCCGTCCCGGGTACCCCCAAGCGCCCGTCGCATGAACGCGGCGGGGGTCCTGGCACCGGTGTGGCGGTCAATCCGCCGAGTGCGGCTTCGCCGTCGACACCGGCATGTGGCGAACTTCCAACACGCTGAGTTTGTGGGACATCGGTCGAGCACCACGGATTGCAGCTTCCACCCCGGCGTGAGAATGTCCGCGAAGATTAGGCAGGGGCCCTGATCAGTGAATGTCGTGCGCGCATTGCTGCTTGCCGTACTCGCCTTGGCCTTGGCCATCGCGCCGGCAGCGCCGTGCACCATGGGCCGGCAGTCGATGGCTCACCGCCACATAGCAGCCGCCGCGGCGACGCCTCTCGCGCACGCCGCCGGCGCCTTGGGCGGCCAGAACGAGCCGGACGAGGCTGGGATACGGGGGACTTCCCTCGCCGTGCCGGCGGCGGCCGCCGACGAAGGATGCCCCGGCCATCGGCATCGCCCCAAGCATCCTCCCTGCCCGGCGACCTGCTGCCCGCTCGCGTGCCAAGCCGCGCTTCCCACCCTGCCATGGGCGAGCATCACCCTGGAATTTCATCCGTCCGAGCGGGTCCTGATCGTCCAGGTGGACGGGGCCGTCGACGCGCATCCGCTACGGATCGAGCGGCCGCCGAGGCGCCAAGCGTGACGCGCGGGCGGATCTAGCGCCCGCCCCCGGCCGCTCCGAAGGGACGGCCTCGCACACCCACAACGAGCCGACGCCTTCGCCGGGCGCGACGCCGTCGCCGCTCGACCCGCGGCCCGTGCCACGCCTGGGCCTGCCTTCGGCCGTCCGCCTCACCTCGGGAAATCCAAGATGTTCAAGTTGCCGAGACCGGCCGCGCTCGCGGCGGTCCTGCCGCTCGCCGGCTGCATGCCCGCCGCCGTTCCCGCCGGGCTCGTCCTGCCCTCGGAGCCGGACATCCCGGTCCGGCCGCCCCGCTACGCGAAGGTGACGCAGGGCGTGAAGGATTTCGGCGTCGTCGACCCAAAGGATTGGCGCGAGCTCAATCGCCAGGTCGCGCCGAAGGCCGGGTCCGGCGGTACGGGGGGCATGCCGGGCATGGACGGGATGCCCGGCATGGGCGGCAAGCGCGATTCGGGGGGCCGGTGATGGCCCGTCGCTGTAACCAAACGGGCGGCGGCGCCGGACTACCGGGCATGAGTGGCACGACGACCGCGCCGGGACACGCCGGTACGAGCGCGCGACCGCCGGACGAGGCCGTCCGGGGGCGGTTCGTGCGCGTGGCCGCGAGCATCACCGGCCTCGGCCTCGCCTTGGCAGGCTGCGCGAGCTTCTCGCCGGACGCGGGCCTCTCCGTGGCCGGCGGCTACGCGGCGCTTGAACTGCGCAAGGACATCGTGAAGGCGGACGACCAGGGCGTCGCGCCGAGCGCGGACGCCCGCGTGGACGCGTTGCTGCGCCGTCCCTTGACCGCCGACGGCGCGGTGCAGGTCGCGCTCCTGAGGACCCGGGGCTTGCAGGCCGCCTTCAACGACCTCGGCGTCTCCGAGGCGCAGTACGTGCAGGCCACGCTGCCGCCCTCGCCGCGCCTCTCGATCACGCAATGGGGATTGGGTTTCAACACGGAGATCGAGCGCTCCGTCGCCGCCAGCGTGCTGGAGTTGGCTACGCTCCCGGTGCGCGCCGAGATCGCGCGGCAGCGGTTCACGGCCGACCAGTACAACGCGGCGGAGCAGGTCCTGCGGCTCGGGGGCGAGGCGCGCCGGCAATTCTACCGTACCGTCGCGGCCAACCAGGCGACCGCCTTCCTCGAACAGGCGCTGGCCGGCGCGGAATCCGCCTCGACGCTGGCCAAGCAGCTGGGCGAGACGGGGGCTCTGAACAAGCTGGAACAGGCGCGCGAGCACGCCTTCTACAGCGAGTTGGGCGCGCAGCTCGCTAAGGCGCGGGTGCAGCAACGCGCCGAACGGGAGCGGCTGACCCGACTGCTCGGTCTCTGGGGGCGGGACATCGATTTCCGCCTGCCCAACGGCCTGCCGCCCCTGCCCGGGAGGCTCGTCGACGGGCACGCCATCGAGGCCGAGGCGATGATCAAGCGGGCCGACGTGCAGGCAGCCCGCTTCGAGCTGCAATCGCTCGTGGGGCAGTTCGGGCTGAACCAGGCCAGCGGCTTCGTCAGCGTCTTCGATGCGGGCTTCGCGAACCGGTTCTCGCGGTCGAGGACCGCGGGGGGCGAGGGCGGTGCCCCGAAGGTCGACAAGGCCAGCCTGAACGGGTTCTCGGCGGATCTCGTCATCCCGATCTACGACTTCGGGGCCACCGCTGTCCGGGGGGCGCAGGAAAGCTACCTCGCCAGCGCCAACCGCCTCGCCGAGCGCGCGGTCAACGCCCGCTCCGAGGTGCGCGAGGCTTACCAGCGCTATCGCGGCCAGTACGACATCACTCGGCATTACCAGACGAGCGTCCTGCCCCTGCGGCGGACGATCCAGGACCAGGCGCTGCTCCAGTACAGCGGCATGCTGCTGGACGTCACGACGCTGATCGTCGACGCCCGGGCCAGGATCCTGAGCAACATCCAGGCGATCGAGGCGCAGCGCGACTTCTGGATCGCGGCGACCGACCTCAAGGCGGCGACCGTCGGCGGCGGGTTCTCGGGGGGCAACTTCGGCGGCGAGGCCGCCGGGGGCACCCCGGGCACGAGCCTCGCCGTCGCGACGCCCGGCGGCTGAGGTCGGGGGCCCGCGCCGCCCATGACATTCGGAGGGAAACCATGACCGACATCTCGCGCAGAGGGATCCTGGGAGCGGGCGGCCTCGTGCTCGCCGGCACGTCGATGATCAGCGGGCGCGTCCAGGCCGCGGGCCTGCCCGAGGCCCCGATCATGGACAAGGCGACCATGCAGCCGCCGCTCTATCCGACGAGCGGGCCGGACTACCAGCCGGTGGTGACGCTCAACGGCTGGACGCTGCCGTGGCGCATGCGCGGCGACTGGAAGGAGTTCCACCTCATCGCCGAGCCGGTCGTGCGCGAGATGGCGCCCGGCATGGACGCGCGGCTCTGGGGCTACAACGGCCAGTCGCCGGGACCGACCATCGAGGCGGTCGAGGGCGACAAGGTCCGCATCTTCGTCACCAACCGCCTGCCGGAGGCGACCGCCGTGCACTGGCACGGGCAGACGCTGCCCAACGGCATGGACGGGGTCGCCGGCCTGACCCAACCCGGCATCCCGCCGGGCAAGACGTTCGTCTACGAGTTCATCCTCCGGCGCTCCGGCACCTTCATGTACCACCCGCACTCGGACGAGATGGTCCAGATGGCGATGGGCATGATGGGCTTCTTCGTCGTGCATCCGCGCGACCCCGCCGAGCGGCGGGTCGACCGCGACTTCGTCTGGCTGCTGAACGCCTACGACATCGAGGCCGGGTCCTATGTGCCCAAGGTCAACACGATGCTCAACATGAACATGTGGTGCTTCAACAGCCGGGTGTGGCCGGGCATCGATCCGATGGTCGCGCGCCAGGGCGACAAGGTCCGGATGCGCTTCGGCAACCTGACCATGACCAACCACCCGATCCACGTCCACGGCGTCGACTTCAAGGTCACCGGCACGGACGGCGGCTGGATCAACGAAAACTATCAGTTGCCGGAGGTGTCGGTCGACGTCGCGGTCGGGCAGATGCGGGCCATCGAGTTCAACGCCGACAACCCGGGCGACTGGGCGATCCACTGCCACAAGTCGCACCACACCATGAACGCCATGGGCCACAACGTGCGGACCTACATCGGCGTGAACCTGAAGAGCACGGCCAAGCAGATCCAGAAGATCGCCCCAGGTTACATGCCGATGGGTTCGACGGGCGGTGGCATGATGTCCGAGATGGAGATGCCGCTGCCCGAGAACACGCTGCCCATGATGACCGGCGCGGGCCCGTTCGGGTCGGTCGAGATGGGCGGGATGTTCACGGTCCTGAAGGTCCGTCCGGGACTGGCGGCCGGCGATTACCGCGACCCCGGTTGGTACAGGCATCCGGAAGGCACCCTCGCATACGAGTGGACCGGCGAGCCGATGCCGGAGCCGGCCCGCGCCCCGGACACCCCGAAGGCCCGGCGCGCCCGGCAGACCGACCTGCGGGTCGTCGATCCGCGGACGCGCCGCACGGCCTCGAACGCGGGCGGCCACGAGCACTAGGCGGACGCCCACAACGCGCCAGACGGCCTGCCGGAATCGCCACGAGCGAGGCAGGCGAACCCGTTCGGAACGGGAGCGATCCCGTCCGAAGTCCGCCGCGCCGGTCGCCGATCCCCTCAACGGCGCCGGCGTGGCGGTTCAATCGACCTGAGGAGAAGAAACCATGAGAAGCAAGTTCCCGCTCGCCGTCCTTTCGGCGGCCTTCCTGGCGATCGCGGCGCCTGCATGGGCGCAGTCCGTGAAGGGGACGGTGACGAAGGTAGACCCGGCCGCGGGCAAGGTCACGCTCGACCACGCGGCGATCCCGAAGCTCGACATGGATGCGATGACGATGGCGTACCCCGTCAAGGATCCCGCGATGCTCAAGGATCTGAAGGCCGGCGACAAGGTCGATTTCGACGTCGCGGAGGCCGGCGGCGCGTACACCGTCACGAAGATCCAGAAGACGAAGTAGCGCCCTGGAGGGAAGCCCCGTGCGGCTTCCGCCCGGTCCCGCGCGAGGGCTTCGGAGCCCTGAGATGGAGCAACCATGCGACGCCTGATCCTGTCCACCGCGCTCGCGGCCGCGCTCGTCGGCCCGATCCCGCAGCACGCCGGCGCGCAGCCCGCCAAGGGCGCGCCCGCAGCCCTGGAGCGGGCGCGCGAAACGATGTCGAACCGTTTCCGGGACACGAAGCTGACCGGCGACCCGGACCGGGACTTCGCGGAGCTGCTGATCGCCAGCTACGAGGAGACGTTGTTCCTGGCCAAGACGCAGCTCGACTACGGCGGAGACCGGCAGCTGCGCGAGCTCGCGCAGAAGATCCAGGACGAGCAGCAGGCCAAGATCGACGCCCTGAAGCAGTGGCAGGTCCGCAGCCGCGAGGCCGGCTACCGGCCGCAGCCGAACCAGACGCCGTCGGGCGAGGGACCGTTGGACCGTCGAGCGAAGGGCGACCCGGCCCAGGGTCAGCCGGAAACGCCCCCCGCGGAGAAGGCGGCCCCGCAGCCGGCTCCGCAGGCGACGCCGTCGAACGCCCCGCTCGTCGCCGGAACCGTCAAGAAGGTCGACGACGCCGCGGGCAAGGTGACCCTCGACCACGAGACCATCCCGAACATCGGGATGGACGCGATGACGATGGCCTACAAGGTCCAGGACCCGGCCATGCTCAAGGGCCTGAGGCCCGGCGAGCGGGTGCGGTTCTCGGCCGACCGCGTGAACGGTTCGATCGCCGTCACCCGCATCCAGAAAGCCAAGTAGTGGGATACGGCCGGAACGTCCCACGCCCGGCGGCACCTCGCGCCCTGGGCGTCCTCCTCGGCCTCGCCGCCGTTGCCGGCGCCGGGGCGGCCGCGGCGGAGGGCACCACGGGACCATCCGCGACGGCCACGGCCCCCGGGAACGCCAAGGCCCGCGGTCGCACCGCCTATGGCGAACTCCTCATGCGGGAGGCGACGGCACGCGGGGTCCCGCCCGCGCTCGCCGAGGCGGTCGCGTTCGTCGAGAGCGGCTACGACGCCGGGGCGGTCGGAACGGTCGGCGAACTCGGGTTGATGCAGGTCCGGCCGGCCACGGCGGCGATGCTCGGTCATCGCGGGCCGGCCGCGGAACTTCTCGACCCTGCCACGAACATCCGCTTCGGCGTCGCCTACCTCGCACGGGCCTGGAGCCTCGCGGGCGGCGATGTCTGCCGTGCCCTGGCCAAGTATCGTGCCGGCCACGGCGAGGAGCGCATGACGCCGCACTCCGTCGATTACTGCCGGCGCGCCCACGACCGGCTGGCCGCCATGGGGTCGCCGCTCGCGGCGGTCGCGGCGACGGCCGGTCCCGGCATCCCGCGGACATCCGCATCGAAAACCCGCGCGGCGCCGACGGCCGTCATGTTCCTCGCGAACCGGTTCTGGGCCGCGCACGTCGCGCGCGTCCGGGCCGTCGAGATCCGGACCGCCCGGATCATGGAGGGCGGCTGATGCGGCCCGAATGGGCGGCGCTCCCGCCGCTCCCCTGGGTGCGCCGGAAGGCGCCGGTCACCCGTGCGCGTCGACGCATGGCCGCCCTGGTGCGCCGGCGGCGAATGGAGGGAGGCTCGGCATGACGTTCAAGCCTTACCCGCACGCGCGCGGCGACGGCTCCCTCGGCGATGGCTTGGCGATGCTGCGCGCCAGGGTGGCCCGGCGCATCGCCCTGGGCCCCTACTCCAGGCGGGTCTCGATAGGTTTTGGGCGGAACCTGTCGGTCGCCATCGAACCGCCGGTCGCCAAAATCCCGGTGCGATTGCGCGACTTCCGGCCGGACGACCTCGCGGCCCTCTTCCCCTCCGGCGGCGACGAGGCGGCGAAACGCGAACGCGATGACGTCGAGTGGCGAGTGCGTGCCGCCGCGCACGGCGTCCTGCCGAGCCGCTGCTACGTGCTCGAAGAGGTCAGGTCGGGCCGCCCGTGCCACGTCCAGTGGCTCACCGACCCGGGTTACGGCGACGCGGTCCGTCGGTCCGGGGCCCTGCCGGTTCTGGCAGCCGACGAGGCCATGCTGGAGAACGCCTTCACGCCGAAGGGCTTCCGCGGCCTGGGCGTCATGGCCGCCGCCGTGTACCTGATCGCCGAACGCGCCCGGTCACTGGGCAAGGGACACTTGGTGGCCTTCGTCGACGCCGACAACGCCGCCTCCCTCAAGGCGGTCGAACGGGCGGGCTTCAGACCCTGTTCGATCCGCACGAGACGCCAGTTCGCCTTCGGGACGTTCCGAACCGTCCGATTCGAACCGCGGGCGGGGGCCGTGGGTCGCGGCGCGCGCGCCACGCCGCGGGACGAGGGCTACGGCGCTCACCCAGGGGACGGCATCCAGTCGGAGGTGGACGCACGAGAGGCGGAGCCGCCGGATGCCGACTGAGCCCATCAATCACGCCGGGTCGCGAAGCGCGCCCTCCCCTCCCGGACATTCGGACCGATCCGCCCCGTGACGGCAATCGAAGCCATCCACGCCCTCGCCCACAGGCTCACGGGCCTCGACTACCCACACGGCCACTGGTGGATCGTCGCCGATGCCCTCCTCGTCTTCGTCGTGGCGCCTGTGTGGACCGCGTGGCTCGTCGGCCGCGCCGCGCTGCGCCGCCGTCGGCGGACGGCGGATGCTGTCGCCGCGGCGGGAGCCACCGATGCCCTGCGGGACGCCCCGTCCCGTGGCCGTCGGCATCGCGGCTTCGCGCTCCGGCCGGGACGGCGCCTGGAGGCATACGTCCTGGGTGCCACGGCGGGCATCCAGGTCCGCTTGGTCTTCCTGTCTCTCGCCACGCTGCCGGCCGCCTGGCTGACCCTTGAGATACCCAAGCACATCGTCAACCACACGCTCGACGACGCGCGGGGCGACGGGCATCCCGGCATGACGTTCCTGGGACTCCCCCTCGGCCGCACGGAACTCCTGTTCGCGCTGTGCGCCGGCTACCTCGCCGTCCTCACCGTGAACGGCCTCCTGAAGTACGCGGCGAACCGGGTCCGCGGACGCGTCAACGAGCGGGTCGTGCGACGCCTGCGCCTGGCCGTCCTGCGGCGCGTGCGGACGGAGCGCTCGGTCGAACGCCGCACGACGCTCTCCGCCGTGGCGGTCCAGGAAGTCGAGCCCATCGGCTACTTCGGCGGCAGCCTCGTCGCGGTCCCCATCGTGCAGGGGGGCGTGCTGGTCACGAGCGTCGCCTTCCTCCTGCTCCAGGACGTCGCCCTTGCCTTCGCCGCGCTGATCATGCTGCCGGTGCAGCTTACGGTCCTGCCGCGCCTCCAAAGGCGTCTGAACGCGAAGGTCCGGCAGCGCGTCCTCGCCACGCGGACGCTGGGCGCCCTCGTCACCACGCCCGAGGTCGCCGGGCGTCCGGGCCTCGCCCCTTCCGCGGCGGAGCGCGATGCATCCGCCTCGTCGTTGCGGCGCCACATGGCGCACGTCGAGGAGCTTGAGCGGCTCCGCGTCGCCATCAACGACATGAAGGGCGGCATCAAGAGCCTGTACAATTACACGTCCAACCTCACGCCGTTCTTCTTCTTCCTGATCGGCGGCTATCTCGTCGTGCAAGGCCGCCTCACGCTCGGCGCCCTGGTGGCGGCGCTCGCGGCCTACAAGGAGATCGCGCCCGCCCTCAGGGAGCTGTTCGATTTCGCCCAGGATTGGTCGGACGCGGCGGCGCGCTTCGCCGAGGTCACGCGGGCCGTCGACCTTCCGGCTGCCGTTCAGCCAGGCATCACGAGGTCGGTTTCGGCACGGGAGGCGGCCTAGCCGACGGGCGCCCAACCTGTGCCGTTCCCCGACCGCGGCCTCCCCCCGCTCCGCCTCCCGGGGCCCGCACCATACGAGGTCCTGGCGCGGCCGCCCCCGGTAGCGAAGGCGACCGCGGCCCTCGGGGCTCCACCGTCGGTGCTTCCGGCCACGGCGACGTCGCGTGCCCTAAGGCCGTCCGGCGCGGCTCGGCCGGCGGCGATGCGAGCACGCTCCGGATCACACCGGCGTTCGAGCCGAGCGAAGCGGTCGCGGGGCCGGGTCGGTCGCGGCGTCCAGACTCATCCGGGTGCGCCGACGTGCCTCGACGGAACTAGGAGTGGGGCGATGAGGATCGGGGAGGTGGCACGCGCCTGCGGGATCTCGCCCAAGATGATCCGCTACTACGTGCGGACGGGCCTGATCCCGACACCGACCCGGTCGGTGTCGGGCCTTCGGGTTTACGCCGAGGACGAGGTGCGCAGGCTGCGGTTCGTGCACGCGCGGCATCCGTCGATAGTCGCGCCGCCGCTGGCTGCCATGGGGCGCGCGTGCGCCACGTTCACAATCCTACGATTCTGGGCAGGTTTCTGGCTGCTGCGCCGGCAGTGTTTTTGTCCTTAGCGCGCCAGACTGGGACGCTTTGCATCAGGCGACCCGCACGGCGTTCGGATGGGTTTGCGCAAGCCGACCTCGGTTTTGGCGCAGCGCCACTCACCGGGTGGGCGTGATGGAGCTAAACAGTATGGCTGCTCAGCCCTTGCAGCAGCTCGCCGGTTCATTTCGTTCCTGAGCTTCCTGGATCGGCGGGCACGGGACATCGCCGTACGAGCAGAATACACAGCAATCGCCCTTCTTCGGGCGGAGCAGAGTGCCGCAGCCAGGGCATTCGTAGAAGAACTGGCAGGCGTCGGTCGGCATCGTTTCCGAAGCCCGGTGCCCACAATGCGGACAGGTCAGGATCGAGATCAGCTTCATCAGGCTGTCCGCAGCATCTTGATCAGGGCGGGCTCAAAGTAGCTCCCGGCCGCAGCGGCGGCGATGAACAGCGTGGCGAGGCTGAGAAGCACCAGGGGGGCGGATGACCGACGCGGAGCTGGGCATGATCCATCCGGCCCGCAAGCAGCCCGTCGCCGCCGCGCGTAGAAGAACCAGCCGGCGATGACCGCCAGGACGCTGACGAGCATCAGCGGCGTGCGAAGAGAGGCGAGCACGCCGAGGACCGTGAAGACCCCAGCACCGATCCCGAGGCCGCCCAAGACTATGGGCAGCACGCAGCACGACGAGGCCGCCAGGGCACCGAGCCCCGTGATGGCGCCGAGCGCAGCGATGCTGCCAACGCTGACCGCGGCCGGTTCGTGGACGGGTCGTTCGGCAGGCGGTGTCTGATCGAGGGTCATGTCTCGTATCCATCGTGATCCTCGGCTACCCTGCATCCTGTAGCCACTACAGGATCAAGGGCGATCTTCATGGGTACGGCTAAGGGGGCGCGAAGCGGGGCCCTGACCATCGGTCAATTGTCGCTGCGGACCGGCGTCAACATCGAGAACATCCGGTACTTCGAGAAGGTCGGCCTACTCCCTTCGCCCCCGCGCACCGAGGGTGGCCATCGGTCCTACGGCGTCGAGCACGAGCGCACCCTGGCCTTCATCCGTCGCGGACGCGAACTTGGCTTCACGCCGAACGAGGTTCGGGCGCTGCTCGAACTGCGTCGGCCTGGTAAGGCAACCTGCCGCGAGGGACAGGGGATCGCGAGGCACCACCTTGACCGGGTGCGTGCGAAGATCGCGGACCTGTCAAGGCTCGAACGTCTCCTGGCCGAAACCATCGAGCAGTGCCCCGGTGGGGCGGCTCCTGGATGCCCGGTGCTCGATATGATCGACCCCGCCGAGTGAGCTTCGGAGCACCCATCCGACGCCTGCATCCTCGGTAGACCCAGAGGCCCCCACCGTCGGTCCGCTCCGGCCGCGAACCAGAGCGGTTACAGGAAGCGGTCCTGGCATTCGGTTGCTTCAAACCTCGAATGTTCGGAAGTCCCAATCACGGCTGAGCCCGGCCCTCCCGAAATATCATGTCGTCTTCCTGATCGAATGTCGACGACGATGCGCTCCGGGGCCGGGCTCCCTGCTTCGCTTCCGGCCTTGTGGGACGCCGGCTCCGGGTAGCGCGGTGGCCCTCATCCTCGCAGCAGGCATGGTCCGAGAGGACCTCGATGACACGGCACTCGCCGACCCGGCCTTGGCCGCACGCGTCGGTCATGCGGGCGAGCTCGCCCTTCAGGGCCATGAGCCGCTCGATGCGGCGCTCGACCTCGGCCATGTGACGCCGGGCGATCTTGTCGACCTCGGCGCAGGAGCGGTCGGGCTGGGCGGCCAGCGCCAGTAACTCACGGATGGCGTCCACCTCGAAGCCGAGCTCGCGCGCGTGGCGGATGAAGGCCAGGCGCTCGATGTCAGCCCGCCCATAGCGGCGGCGGCCGCCTTCCGTCCGCGGCGGCGGCGGCATCAAGTCGGCCGTCTCGTAGTAGCGGATGGTCGTGGCGAGCACGCCGGTACGCCGCGACAGCTCGCCTATCGACAGCTCCATTTTTCCGCTTGCTCCTCTAGTCGCTGGAGGAAGTAGGCAGTCGTCCACGACTTGGAAAGGAGGCGTCATGGCCAAGGAGTGCTGCGGCTCGACCGTTGGCTGTCAGGCATCGAGGGCGGAACGTGCGCATCCGGCGGCGCCGCCGCAGGTCGTCGCGGGGGGCGATTGCGGCACGGGGGATGCCTGCGGCTGCTCTGGGGGCGTGCCCGTCTTCGACGGGGTCGACCCGCGCTACAAGCGCGTGCTGTGGACGGTCATCGCCGTCAACGGCGCCATGTTCCTGACCGAGATGGCCGCCGGGCACCTTGCCGGCTCGCAGGCGCTCCAGGCCGACGCCCTCGACTTCCTGGGCGACACGGTCACCTACGGCCTGAGCCTCGCGGTCATCGGAGCGTCCCTCAGGGCTCGGGCCACGGCGGCGCTCGCCAAGGGGCTGTCCCTCAGCGTGATGGCAGTCTGGGTCTTTGGCTCGACTGCCTACCACGTCCTGGTGCTCGGGGTGCCCAAGGCCGAGGTCATGGGCGTCATCGGGCTGATGGCCCTGGCAGCCAACCTCGGCTCGGTACTGCTGCTGCGCCCCTACAAGGACGGCGACGCCAACGTGCGCTCGGTCTGGCTGTGCTCGCGCAACGACGCCATCGGCAACGTCGTGGTGATGGTGGCTGCGCTCGGTGTCTGGGGTTCCGCGTCGGCCTGGCCCGACCTCGCCGTCGCGGCGGTGATGGCCGGCATCTTCCTGACCTCGTCGGTGCAGATCCTGCGGCAGGCCTGGGCGGAGTATCGCGAAGGCGCCGTCACGACGCGAACCGCGGCGTCCGGATAAGGCGCGCACCGATCCGCGTACAGACCAAGACGGATACAGGGACGACCATGACATCACACGACGCACGCGCAGGAGATGATCACGGATCGCATGACCACGACGGCGAGGCGGGTCACGACCATGCCGGGCATTCCCATGGGCCAGGGCACAGCCATGCCCCCGCAAGCTTCGGGACGGCATTCGCCATCGGCATCGCGCTCAACGTCGGCTTCGTGGCCGTCGAGGCGACCTACGGGGTCCTGGCGAACTCGGTGGCCCTGCTCGCCGATGCCGGCCACAACCTCTCGGACGTGCTCGGCCTCATCGTGGCCTGGATCGCGACGGTGCTGGCCAGGCGGGCCCCGAGCGCGCGGTTTACCTATGGGATGAAGGCCTCGTCGATCCTGGCGGCCCTTTTCAACGCCGTGTTCCTGCTGGTCGCCGTCGGCGCCATCGCGTGGGAGGCGATCCAGAGGTTCGGTGAGCCCGTCCCGGTCGCAGGCAAGACCGTGATGGTCGTGGCCGCAATCGGCATCCTGGTGAACGGCATCACCGCGTGGCTGTTCGCCTCCGGGGCCAAGGGCGACATCAACATCCGCGGGGCGTTCCTGCACATGGCGGCCGACGCCGCCGTCTCGGCCGGGGTGGTCATCGCCGGCCTCGTCATCCTCTACACCGGATGGACGTGGCTCGATCCGGTGGTGAGCCTCGCCATCGTGGCCGTCATCGTCTGGAGCACGTGGGGGCTCCTGCGAGACAGTCTTACGCTGTCCCTCGCCGCCGTCCCGCCGGGCATCGACCCGGTCGCCGTACGCCGCCACCTCGAAGGGCTGCCCGGCGTCGCGGCCCTGCACGACCTGCACATCTGGGCGATGAGCACCACGGACACCTGCCTCACGGCGCACCTCCTCATGCCCGGCGGCCGTCCCGACGACGCCTTCCTGATGGCGGCGGCCACCGGCATCAGGGAGCGGTTCGGCATCAGCCACACGACCCTCCAGGTGGAGACGAGCGAGGCCACCGCCTGCGCCCTGGCTCCGGACCACGTGGTCTGAGCGCGGCATGCAAGCCTGGTCCTATACCCTGATCCCCGCCGCGGCCGCCGTCGTCGGCGCGGCGGTGGCGGTCAACCTGCGGCCGGGCCCCGTCCTGGTCAGCGCCATCCAGCACTTCGCCGCGGGCGTCGTCTTCGCGGCGGCCGCGGGCGAGATCCTGCCCGACGTCAAGCATGCCGGATCGCCCTGGGCCATGCTGGTCGGGGGCGCGCTCGGCGTCGCCGCGATGCTCCTCGTCCGTATCCTGGAGAAGCGGGTGAAGGGGCCGGCCGGGCTGATGTCGGTCACCGGCATCGACATCCTGGTGGACGGCCTCGTCCTCGGCATCGCCTTCGCGGCCGGGGCGAAGGCCGGCATCCTGCTCACCGTCGCGCTGACCATCGAGGTGCTGTTCCTGGGACTAACCGTGGCGAACGAACTCGGCGAGGGCGGCGCGTCGAAGGGCAAGGTGGTCGGCCTGACGGCCGCCCTCGTGCTGCTGCTCCCGCTCGGAGCCCTGCTCGGCGGGCCCGTCGGCTCGCTGCCCGCCGCCGTCCAGGCCGGCTTCCTCTCCTTCGGCCTGATCGCCTTGCTGTACCTCGTGACCGAGGAACTCCTCATCGAGGCGCACGAGACCGAGGACCGCCCCTGGGTGACGGCGATGTTCTTCGCGGGCTTCCTGCTGCTGCTCCTGCTCGACGGGATGATCGGCTAGGCTGTATCCGGAATGCTTGCCGCGGGCGAAACCAGGTCCCTCCCGGACGAGGCCCACATCCTGCTCGTCGAGGACGACGACGGCATGCGCGTGCTCGTCGGCCGCATCCTGCGGGAGAGCGGCTTCCGGGTCACGGGCTGCCGCGGCGGCGCCGAGATGTGGTCGCTCCTGCCCGACACGCCGGTTGACCTCGTCCTCCTCGACGTCATGCTGCCGGGCGCGTCCGGGTTCGACCTGCTCAGGGCCCTGCGGGCGAAGGGCACCGTCCCGGTCATCATGCTGAGCGCCCGCAACGAGGAGGCGGACCGGGTGCTCGGCCTGGAACTGGGCGCCGACGACTACGTCGCCAAGCCGTTCGGGCGCCCAGAACTCCTCGCCCGGATCCGGGCGGTGCTCCGCCGGTCGGCGCTCGCGCCGGTGCCGAGCGCGGCGTCGCGGCCGGAATCCCTCGCCTTCGCCGGCTGGCGGCTCGACCTGCGCAGCCGCGCCCTGACCGATCCCGAAGGCGCCGCCGTCGACCTGTCGGGCGCCGAGCACGACCTGCTGCTGGTGTTCCTGGAACACCCGGGCCGGGTGCTCGGCCGCGAGCAGATCCTGGAGATGGGCCGCGGGCGCCTCTCCGCGCCGTCGGACCGCAGCGTCGACACCCTGGTCAGCCGGCTGCGGCGCAAGCTCGAACCGCCCGCGGGGACGGCCGCCGTCATCAAGACGGTGCGGGGCACCGGCTACATGCTGGCCGCCAAGGTCGAGCGGGCATGAGGGGCGTCCTCGGCCTCGCCCGCAGCCTGGAGGGGCGCACCGTCGTCGTCCTGCTCCTGGCCGTGCTCCTCGTCCATGGCGGCGCGCTGGCGATCTACCGCCTCTCGGCGGCGGCCGCCGCCGACGAGGCCTTCGCCACCGAGGTCGCCCGCCAACTCGTCATCGCGCGCGAGGCCGTGTCGCGGCGCCCGCCGGAGGAGCGGGCTGACGAGGCCGAGGCCCTCTCGTCGAACCATTTCGAGATCGGCTGGGACGCCCCAGCGCCGGCTCGCCCCCCGGGGGCGACCGATCCCGCGCTCCGGGACCTGCGCGACCGCCTCCTCGCCCTCGAACCGGTCCTCGGGGCGGGGCTCGCCCTGAACCTGGAGGCGCCGGACGAGCCGCTCCACCGGCAGGACCTGCGCGGGATCATCCCGCTTCCGGACGGGAGCGCGCTGACCTTCCGGTCCGCGCACGCCCCGAGCCTCGTCCCCGTCGCGCCCTGGGCCTCGCTCGCCACCGCCATGGCCATCCTCGTCGGGGTGGCCGCGGTCGTCCTGATGCATCGGATCGCCGGCCCCTTGCGGGAGCTGACCCGGGCCACCGGACGGATCGGCCACGGCGCCCCCGTCCGGGTTCCCGAGATTGGTCCCGACGAGACCCGAGGGATCGGCCGTGCCCTCAACGCGATGCAGGAGCGCATCCACCGGCTGGTCGGCGAGCGGACGCAGGCGCTCGCCGCCGTGTCCCACGACCTGCGAACGCCCATCACCCGGCTCCGCCTGCGCCTCGACCACGTCGAGGACCCGGCCGGGCGCCGCGCCATGGCCTCCGACCTCGACGACATGCAGGCGATGGTCGACGCGACGCTGGCCTACCTGGGGGGCGACGCCGACCCGGAGCCGCGGCAGGTCACCAACGTCGCGAGCATTTTGATGGGGGTCGCCGACGCCTCCGCGGATGCCGGCCGGGCGGTCGCATACGGAGGACCCGGCCGGGCCCTGGCGACGGTGCGCCCAGTCGCCTTCCGGCGGGCGCTGGAGAACCTCGTGGACAACGGCGTGCGCTACGGCGCGCGGGTGCGCATCGCCCTGGCGGCCGAAGAGACAGCGCTGGTCTTGCGCATCGACGACGACGGGCCCGGCATCCCGGCATGCGACGTCGCCTGCGCCTTCGAGCCCTTCACCCGCCTGGAGGGGTCGCGCAACCGAAACACCGGCGGGACCGGACTCGGCCTGACCATCGCGCGGCGGGCCGTGGAAGCGGAGGGAGGCACGCTCATCCTGACCACGAGGCCGGAGGGCGGATTGCGGGCCGAGATCCGCGTGCCCCGGGCTGGGCGCGGCGGCTGACACACTTCGTCACGAACGCGGCGTCCCGGAGACAAACGGCTTGGCTATCTCGGACTTCGAAGCGGCCGACGCGGTCGGCGCCGAACAGGAGACCGACAGATGAAGCGCACGCTCGCCGCCGTCCTCGCCGCCGGGATGCTGGCCGCGGCCACGGGGTCCGCCTTCGCCGTGGACAGCCACGGCAATGCCTCGAACCCCGAGCGCGCCGTCCCGAACACCGGTGGCGTGTCGGGCGGCCCGGCCCATCGCGACGACCCGCGCGTCAGCGAGGCCCGTGAGAAGCGGCCCGACGGCAAGCCGGCGCATTCGGACAACGACGGGCATGCCCACGGGCACAGCCACGACAAGCCCGGCAAGAAGTGAGCTCGCCGGGCAGGCCGCGGGGGCGGGAGGCGCGGACATGCGGATGCTGCCCCTGCTCGTCGTCTTCGCGCTCCTGGCCGCGGTGATCGGCTACGCGCTCGCCGAGCCTGCTCGGCACGTCGTTCACGATGCGCCGACCCCTCGCGCGTCGTGATGCGCCCGCACCGGCGCGAGCCGGTGCGGGCGACCTCTTCTCGACGCCAGGCGGCGACCTCAGTCGTCGAAGTCGTGATGGTGATGGTGCCGCTCGAACCGGCCCGGCCCGTAATCCTCGCGGCGCGGGTGATGGTGCCGGACCACGACGTCGTCATGGTTGCCGTGGCGGTAGACATCGACATGGTCGTGCGGCCGCCGCTCGCCGTAGCCGTAGCCGCGCTCGTAATACTGGGCCGAGGCCGCGGCCGGCGCGAGGAGGATGGCCGCCGCCATCAAGCCTGCTAGGTGCCGTCGCATCGCTGTCTCCTCCGGGGATTCCTATTGCGGCGGTTTGCGCGGCGGCCGTTGAACAGGTTCTGAGACCGTCGTTCAGGAAGCCGTCACCCCAGGTTCGCCGACGTCCTCGAAATGCGAGGGGCCGGGCCGGACGTCGCTGCCCCCGGCCCGGCCCCGTCGCGATGTCAGCCGCTCAGTGGCGGTGCTCTTCCACGACGGTCTTCTCGTGATGGTCGTCATGATGTTCGTGCACGACCGGCCGGTCGCGATGGTTCTCCTCGACGGTGGTGTGCGTATGGTCGACATCGCGGCGGTGGCCGTCGCCGTGAACCCCGACTCCGCCGGGGCCGACGTCCACGTGCTGGGCGAGCGCACCGACCGGCGCGAGGGCCAGGGCGGCCGCGGCGGCGGCGGCGAACATGATCTTCATCCAAGGATCTCCATGTTTCGCGGTCGGCCGGGAATGCGGCCCCCCGCGAAACCGTTCCCGGATTTTCCTCGCCCGGTATTCGTCTCGGCCGAGCGAGAAACGGCTTGGCCGCTTTCGCGTCGTGACCGCGGCTGACCTTGCATGGCGGCCACAAAATCTGTTCAGACCGGGTTCAAGAGGCCAGGACGATGCCTTGTCCGATCCGGGATAAATCGCGCATAAGGCCGGAGATGGGTTCAGGACGCGGGCATAGCCGCAGGTGGGCGGCACGGGGATGGTGGGCGTTCGCCGCACGCCTGCTCGCGCTCGCCCTCGCCCTGTCCCTCGTCGCGCCCGCCGCCGGCCTCGCCGCCGACGTCGCGTACCACGATGGCGGCGGCAGGCACGTCACGGAGATCGCGAGCATTGAGGCCGCGCCCGACACCGGCGCGACCGACCCCGGCATGGCCTGCCACCTCCATTGTGGCTGCCACCAGGCGGCACCCGCCGTGGCGGACTTCTCGGAGCCGGTCTTCGGGGTCGCCCGGCTGGCCTATGCGCATTTGAGCCAGACGGTTTCCTCCGTCTCGCCGGACCGCCTGCCGAGGCCCCCCCGCGCCTGAGGTGACGCCGCAGAGGCGCGTCCCGAACCCGGAGCCCGCGCTCCGGGCCACTCCTCACGCCACAGAAGCGGGACTGCCGCGTCCGTCCGAACGGCGCCCGATCCCGGCCGAGCAGGTCTCATGCGCATCCTCATCACCGCGGTCCTCGTGGCCGCCGGCATCGTCGTCGGCGCCGCCGTCCCCGCCATATCCGCGTTCGTCCGCGGCCTCCTGACATCGGCCGGGCTGCCGCCGGCCATCCTCACCTTCGCCGCCGGCCCGCCCCCTGGCGGGAAGGCGCCGAAGGACGAGGCCGACCATGCCGAAGGCGACGGCCACGACCACGGCAAGGCCGCCGCGCCGAAGGCCGAGGGAGCCCACGCTCACGGCGAGCACGAGCATTCCGAGGCGGAGGGCGAGGAAGGCCACGTCAAGATGACGGCCGAGCAGGTCGAGGGGCAGGACATCGGCGTCGCCAAGGCCGAGGGCGGGACGCTCTCGCGACACGTCCTGGTGCCCGGCACCATCACGCCCGATACCGACCGGATCGCCCGCGTCCCCGCCCGCGTCGTCGGCACGGTGTCCGAGATGCGCAAGCGCCTGGGCGACGACGTCAGGAAGGGCGAGGTGGTCGCCCTCCTCGACAGCCGGGAAGTCGCCGACGCCAAGAGCGAGTACCTCACCGCGATGGTCCAGTCCGACCTCCAGAAGATCAACTTCGAGCGCCAGCAGAAACTCTTGGCGTCGGCGGCGGCATCCCAGGCGGCGTTCGACAACGCCAAGGCCGTGTTCCAGGAGAACCAGCTGCGCGTCGACCTCGCCCGCCAGAAGCTCTCGGCGCTGGGCCTGAACGCCGCCGAGGTCGCCGCCGCGCAGAAACGCGACGAGGCGACGCCGAACGCCTCGACGCTGCGCCAGTACGAGCTGCGGGCGCCCATCGCCGGCCGCATCGTGGAGCGCAAGGTCGATGTCGGCACGGCGGTGGGCAAGGAGGGCGACCCTGCCGACGTCTACACCGTCGCCGACCTCTCGACCGTCTGGATCGAGCTCGCGGTCCCCACCTCCGACCTCGCCGAGGTCCGGGAGGGCGCGCGGGTCACCGTGAACCGCGGCGGCCGCAGCGAGCAGGGCAAGGTGGTGTTCGTCAGCCCGCTGCTGAACGCCGACACCCGGTCCGCCCGGGTCGTGGTCTCGCTGCCCAACAAGGACATGGCCTGGAGGCCCGGCACCTACGTCACCGCCGAGGTCGAGACCGCGACGGACCAAGTGCCGGTGCGGGTCGCCAAGTCGGCGCTCCAGACCGTCGAGGGCAAGCGCGTCGTCTTCGTGCGCACGGACGAGGGCTTCGAAAAGCGCGAGGTCGAGCTCGGGCGCTCCGACGACGACGGCTTCGAGGTCGTCTCGGGCCTCAAGCCCGGCGAGACCATCGCGGTGGCCAACACCTTCCTCCTCAAGGCCGAGCTCGGGAAGAGCGAAGCCGACCACGACCATTGAGGAAGCCCGACATGATCAGCCGCATCCTCGACTTCTCCGTGCACCAGCGCTGGCTGGTTCTGCTCCTGTCGCTGCTGGCCGCCGGCTTCGGCGGCTACTCGGTCACCAAGCTGCCGATAGACGCGGTGCCCGACATCACCAACAACCAGGTGCAGATCAACACGACGGCGCCGTCGCTCTCGCCCGTCGACATCGAGAAGCAGGTCACCTACCCGGTCGAGACCGCGCTCGCGGGCATCAAGGGGCTCGAATACACCCGCTCGCTCTCGCGCAACGGCTTCTCGCAGGTCACCGCGGTCTTCGCGGAGAAGCTCGACATCTACTTCGCCCGCCAGCAGGTCGCCGAGCGCCTCGCGCAGGTGAGGCGGGACCTGCCGCCCGGCACCGAGCCCAGCATGGGGCCGATCTCGACCGGGCTGGGCGAGATCTACATGTGGTCGATCCATTACGCGAAGCCCGGCGAGCGCACGGTCTCGAAGGCGGGCAAGCCCGGCTGGCAGCCCGATGGCAGCTACCTGACCCCCGAGGGCCAGCGCCTGAAGACCGAGCTGGAGCAGACCGCCTACCTGCGCACCGTCCAGGACTGGATCATCCGCCCCCTAGTCAAGACCGTGTCCGGCGTGGCCGGGGTCGACGGCATCGGCGGCTTCGAGAAGCAGTACCACGTCCAGCCCGACCCGACGCGGCTCGCGTCCCTCGACCTGTCCTTCTCGGACGTCGCCCGGGCGCTGGAGGCCAACAACGCCAACCAGGGCGCCCGCTACCTGGAGGACAACGGCGAGGGCTACGTCGTGCGCGCCGCCGGCCGCCTGGAGAGCATGGACGAGATCGGCGACGTGGTCGTCGCCACCCGGGGCGGCGTGCCGGTGCGGATCAAGGACATCGCCGAGGTCCGCATCGGGCGCGACCTGCGCACGGGCTCGGGCAGCGAGGACGGCCAGGAGGTCGTCGTCGGCACCGCCCTGATGCTGATCGGCGAGAACAGCCGCACGGTGGCTGCCGCGGTCGACGCGCGCATGGAACAGATCCGCAAGAGCCTGCCGCCCGGCGTCGAGGTCCAGACCGTCCTCGACCGGACCCGGCTCGTCGAGGCGACCGTGAAGACGGTGGTGAAGAACCTGTCCGAGGGCGCGGCTCTCGTCATCGTCATCCTGTTCCTGCTGCTCGGCAACATCCGGGCCGCCATCATCACGGCCCTGGTCATCCCGGTCGCCATGCTGATGACCATGACCGGCATGGTCGAGGCGAAGATCTCGGCCAACTTGATGAGCCTCGGCGCCCTCGATTTCGGGCTGATCGTCGACGGGGCGGTGATCATCACCGAGAACGCCCTGCGCCACCTCGCAGAGAAGCAGCAGGAGCTGGGCAGGGGGCTCGACACCGAGGAGCGCCTCCAGACGGTCCGCGCCTCAGCCGAGGAGATGATCAAGCCGTCGCTCTACGGGCAGGCGATCATCATCTTGGTCTACGTCCCGCTCCTGACCTTCACGGGGGTCGAGGGCAAGATGTTCGAGCCGATGGCGCTGACCGTGATCATCGCGCTCGTGGCGGCCTTCGTGCTGTCGCTGACCTTCGTGCCGGCGCTCATCGCCATCGTCATCACCGGCAAGGTCACGGAGAAGGACAACCTCATCATCCGGGCGCTCAAGGCCGCTTACCGCCCGGTGCTCGGCGCGGCGGTCCGGGCGCCGTTCGTCTTCGTCGGCGCGGCGCTCCTGCTGCTCGTCGGGGCGGGCATCCTGTTCACCCGCCTCGGGACCGAGTTCATCCCGCAGCTCGACGAGAAGAGCATCGCCCTCAACGCCACCCGAATCCCATCGACCTCCCTCACCCAGTCGCAGGCGATGCAGCTCAAGGTCGAGAAGGTGGTCTCGAAATTCCCGCAGGTGGCCTACGTCTTCTCGAAGACCGGCACCGCCGAGGTCGCCTCCGACCCGATGCCGCCGAACTCCTCAGACACCTTCGTCATCCTGAAACCCCAGGAGGAGTGGCCCGAGCCGAGCCTGTCCAAGGCCGAGTTGCAGGAGCAGATCGAGAAGGCGGTCGGGGCGCTCGCCGGCAACGTCTACGAGTTCTCCCAGCCGATCCAGCTGCGCTTCAACGAGCTGCTCGCCGGCACCCGGGGCGACCTCGCCGTGAAGGTGTTCGGCGACGAGTTCGAGCCGATGCTGAAGGCGGCCAACCAGGTCGCGGCGGTCCTGAAGGGCATCGACGGCGCCGAGGACGTCAAGGTCGAGCAGACGGCGGGCCTGCCGTTCCTGGAGATCAAGATCAACAAGGCCGAGGCGGCGCGCTACGGCCTGAGCACCGGGGCGATCCAGGAGGTCATCGGCGCGGCCATCGGGGGACGGGACGCCGGCGTCGTGTTCGAGGGCGACCGTCGCTTCCCCATCGTCGTGCGCCTGACCGACAAGGTCCGCGAGGACCGGGAGGCCCTGGAGAACATCCCGGTGCCGCTGCCGGCGGGCCCGAACGGCCGGGCGAGCTCGGTCCTGCTCAAGCAGGTGGCGAGCTTTTCGGTCACCGAGGGACCGAACCAGATCTCGCGCGAGAACGGCAAGCGGCGGGTCGTGGTCACGGCCAACGTGCGCGGGCGGGACATCGGCTCGCTCGTCGCGGAGGCGCAGGCGAAGGTTGGAAGCCAGGTGCAGCTGCCGCCAGGTTCCTACCTCACCTGGGGCGGGCAGTTCGAGAACCTCGCCTCGGCCAAGCGGCGGCTGATGGTGGTGGTACCGGTCTGCTTCTTCCTGATCTTCCTGTTGCTGTACTCGGCCCTGGGCTCGCCGCGGGACGCGCTGCTGGTGTTCAGCGCGGTGCCGCTTGCCCTCACCGGGGGCATCTTCGCGCTTTGGCTGCGCGGCATGCCGGTCTCGGTACCGGCGGCGGTCGGGTTCATCGCGCTCTCGGGCGTTGCGGTCCTCAACGGCCTCGTCATGCTGACCTTCATCAAGCAGCTCGTGGCGGAGGGCCGGCCGAAGCGCGAGGCCATCCTGGAGGGCGCCATGACCCGGTTGCGGCCGGTGGCGATGACGGCGCTGGTCGCCTCGCTCGGCTTCGTGCCCATGGCCATCGCCACCGAGACCGGCGCCGAGATCCAGCGGCCGCTCGCCACCGTGGTCATCGGTGGCCTGATCAGCGCCACCCTGCTGACCCTGATCGTGCTGCCGGCCCTGTACGCCCGGTTCGGCAAGGTTGTCGTCCCGAAGGTCGCGGAGCGGCCGCGGGAGCCGGGGCCACGACACCTCAAGGCGGCGGAGTAGACGAGATGCGACGCGTCCCAACCTGGTTGGCGGCTCCTTTCGCCTTCCTCGCGCTGACGGGTGCGGCTCCGGGCGCGGACGGAGGCGTCGGCGAGGCTCCGTTCGGCCTCGCGTGGGGGCCCGTCGCCGACGTGCCGCGCCCGCTCAAGGCCGACCGCGAGGCCAACCTGACCGCGCTGTACTACCCGCGTGGCTGGCGGCCGGCCGTCGGGTCGGCAACGGCCGAGGTCGTGCTGGTGGTCTGCCGCGAGGAGGGTCTGCAGGAGGTCGTCTGGGTGGGGCTCCCCCTGGCGGGCGAGGAACTCGCGCGCGTGCGCCGCGCCATCCACGACGAAGGGGTGCGCCGCTACGGCGAGCCGACACCGGGGCCATCGGCCGATTCCGAGCTCTGGCCCGGCGGTCGGGCTCTCCTGGCCAGCCGCGAGGCTCCGGACGGGCGGCACGAGCTCGTCATGGCGGCGTTCGGTCCCGGCTACGCGGCCTGCTCGGCCGCCCACCTCGCCGCGACCGGACACCCCGCCGGCGCGCACGTGGCCGAGCTCATCGGCTCCTCCGGCCCCTGAGGCGGCCGGTCCGGGACGGCAACGAAAGACTGGGAGCGACATGGGACACGGACACGCGCACGGCGGCGGCCACGGGCATTCGCACGGCGGCGGCATACCCGCGGGCTCGGCGGCGGGCAGGAACAAGGGGCGCCTAGCCTGGGCGCTCGCCCTGACGCTGACCTACATGGCCGCGGAGGTCGTCGGCGGCCTGCTCACCGGCAGCCTCGCGCTGCTGGCCGATGCCGCCCACATGGTCACGGATGCCGGCGGCCTCGCGCTGTCGCTGCTCGCCATCCACTACGCGGCCAAGGCGCCGTCGCCGGGCAAGAGCTTCGGCTACATGCGCTTCGAGATCCTGGCGGCCCTCGCCAACGCCGTCGTGCTGCTCGGGGTGACGGCCTACATCCTGTACGAGGCCTACCGGCGCTTCTTCGAGCCGACCGAGATCCTCGGCTGGCCGATGATGCTGGTCGCGTTCGTCGGCCTCGGGGTGAACCTCGCCAGCATGAGACTCCTCGCGGGCGGATCGTCGGAAAGCCTCAACGTCAAGGGCGCCTACTTCGAGGTCTTCTCCGACATGCTGGGTTCGGTCGGCGTCATCGCCGCGGCCCTCGTGGTGATGGCGACGGGCTGGCGATGGGTCGATCCGCTGGTCGGCGCCGGCATCGGCCTGTTCATCGTGCCGCGCACCTGGCGCCTGTTGAGCGAGGCGCTTCACATCCTGCTGGAGGGAACGCCTCTGGGTGTCGATCTTGCCGCGCTACGAACGGAGATCGAGGCGATGCCTGGCGTGCGGCGCGCCTACGACCTTCATGCCTGGACGCTGACCTCCGGCTTCGACGCGATGAGCGGCCACGTGGTCATGGACGACGTCGCCGCCGGACCCGACCTCATCCGCGCGGTCCGGCGTCTGGTGAAGGAGCGACACGGCATCGAGCACGTCACCGTCCAGGTCGAGGACGAGGCGCTTTCGGCCGAGGCCGCGCGCCTGCCCGTGTGACGGCGAGCATCCGGCATGAGCAAGAAATCGGCGCGGCTGCAGAGCGAGTGGGCGCCAAATCCTCGGCGCAAGCGACGGGTCAGGCCATACGTCCGCAAAGCCGCGGATCGAATGATGATAGCGATCTGTATCGGATTGCCTCTGGCCGTATTGTTTCTCCAATACTTCAAGCACCTCATGAAGTGATGCCTGAGTAATGATGCTTGACTATGCAAGGTGTTTTCAATGAATGATCTACAAACGCACCATTTTGCCGTGACGACAACGGCGATGCTTGCGGTTCTGAGAACATCGACCATCGCCATGATGACCCTTCTCATGCAAAAACTTTCAGCACCTGAACGGGAAGAGGTTTTCGCAGAGATCGCGGCGACAATCGGTGAGTTGCCCCCGGATTATTCCCAGGCAGGCCCCGTGGGGACCAAGTTCTACGAAGAGGTGGTGGCCGAGGCGCCGGCGCTCGCGAAGGCATTCGTCCAAGATTTGCGTAGATCTCTTGGTTGAAATCCGATGAGACCATTTATCAGTTATCGAGTGTTGGTGACGGAGAGCAGAGGTCCCGCGGACCTGACGCGCCTGTCGCCTTTTCTGTGCTCGGTGCCCGGCCCGTCACTGAGGCTTAGGCGTCTCCGTATCGAGTGCCAACTGGGCATGGCGGATCTTCCTGGCGACACCGCGCCTGCGCGGGTTGCTCGCCCTGAATTTCGCCGTCGCGGCGGCCGGCGCCATGGTCATCGTCAATACCGTGGTAATCGTCCAGGCCCTGCTCGGACGCCCCCAGCACGACGTCGCCCTTGCCCTTGGACCCTTCGGCGCGGGCTCGATGGCCGCCGCCCTGGTCCTACCGCGGGTCCTGGACCGCCTGTCCGACAGGGGTGTGATGCTGCCGTCCGCCGCCTTCCTCGGAGTCGTCCTCGTCGGGGTCGCTGCCCTGACCTGGTGCGGGGCCATCGGCTGGCCCGTACTGCTCGGGACCTGGCTCGTCCTTGGGATCGGCTACTCCGCCGCCCAGTTCGCGCTCTCGCACGCGTCGTGGCTCCTCACTTACCCGCTGGCGGGCTGCCTCGGCGCTGCCGTCGGGATGCCCGCGACCCTGGCGGCACTCGGCGCCCTGACCGTCGCGGGCGTCGCGGCGGCGGCCATGCTTTGGCCTGCATCCGACCCGGACGTCGTCGCACATGCCCACGCGGACCTCGACCCGTCCCACCCCCCCGTGCGGGGGATCGGTCAGGGCCGGCACGAGCATGCTTTCGTCATCGACGACCTGCATCGGCAATGGCCGTCCAGGGCGAATTAGGAACCACACGGCGAGCGTTGGAACGGCGACGCTCAGGGGGGGCGTCGGGTGCCGGACATCCCTCATCCGATGGTCTGTCGGGGGCCGTGAGGATTGCGTCGCGGCAGGTCCGCATCGAGGGGAACACGGCATGAGGACGTTGCTCGGATCCTGGCAGCTGTGGGCGCTGCTTTCTGCCGCCTTCGCGGCGTTGACCGCGATCTTCGCCAAGGTCGGCATCGAGAACGTCAATTCCGACTTCGCCACCTTCATCCGCACGGTCGTCATACTCTGCGCCCTCGGCGCCATCCTGGTCGGCACGGTCCAGTGGGTACCGGTCGGGTCGGTCTCGGCCAGGACCTACGTGTTCCTGGTGCTCTCGGGCCTCGCCACGGGCGGCTCATGGATCTGCTACTTCCGCGCCCTCAAGCTCGGCGAGGCCAGCCGCGTGGCCCCGGTCGACAAGCTCAGCGTCGTGCTGGTGGCCGTCTTCGGGGTCGTCTTCCTCGGCGAACGTCTATCTCCACCGAATTGGCTCGGCGTCGCCCTCATCGCCGCCGGGGCCGTGCTCGTCGCCTATCGAGGATGAAGCCGGCGGGAAGGGATGCGTCGCGGCGCAGTCCAGGGCGAGGGCTCGAAACCGGACGGACCGACCGATGCGCGTGCTGTTGATCGAGGACGACCGGATGATCGGCGAAGGGCTGTCGAACGGCCTCTCGGCCGAGGGCTATTCCGTCGATTGGGTCCGCGACGGCGGCGAGGCCGAGACGGCCCTGCTCAACGGCGGCCACGCGCTCGCGCTGCTCGACCTCGGCCTGCCGGGCGGGGACGGACTTCGGGTGCTTCGATCCGCCCGGGCGGCCGGGATCGACACGTCGGTGCTCATCATCACGGCGCGGGACGGCCTCGAAAGCCGCGTCGCAGGCCTCGACCTCGGGGCGGACGATTACCTGGTCAAGCCGTTCGAGATGCGCGAGCTGCTCGCCAGGATGCGGGCCATCCTGCGCCGTCGGGCCGGGCGGGCGAGCGCGCGGCTCGTGGCCGCCGAGACCGAACTCGACACGGAAAGCCACGTCCTGTCCCACGCCGGGACCGTCGCGGTCCTGTCGGCGCGCGAATACGCCCTCATGCACGCCCTGATGGAGCGACCGGGGCGCATCCTCTCTCGTGCGCAGATCGAGGAACGCATCTACGGGTGGGGCGAGGAGGTCGAGAGCAACGCGGTGGACGCCCTGATCCTCACGGTCCGTCGAAAGGTCGGCAAGGGCGTGATCCTGAATGTCCGCGGCGCAGGTTGGATGGTACCCAAGCCATGAGGGCCGCCTCCCTGCGCCGCACGACGCTCGTCTGGATGACCGCCCTGCTCGCCGGAATCGGCTTGGCCGCGATGGTCGCGGCCTATGCCCTCGCGCGGATCGAGGCGGCCGATTTCCTCGACGGGCAGTTGCGGCAAGTCGCCCTCAACGCCGGTCCCGGGCTAACGGACGCGGACGCGCCGCCCGCCGCCGACCAGGACCCGGAGGACCAACTCGCCGTCACCATCTGGAAGGACGGGCAGGTCCTGCGCGACGACCGCGGCGTCGACGTCCGCCACCCCGGCCGCACGGGATATGCGAACGTCGTCATGGGCGGCGAGCTCTGGCGCACATACACGACCGCCAACGGCACAACGACGGTCCGGGTCGCCCAGCGCGACGTCGTGAGGGCGGAGTTCGCACGCAATGCGGCGCTCGGTGCCGTGGCCCCCCTGCTGCTCCTCGTCCCGCTGTCGTGGATCGTCGTCGGCTGGGCGATGAACCGGGCGCTCGGGCGGCTCGACGGCTTGGTGCATGACCTCGCCGGGCGCGGCGCCGCCGCCCAAGGCCCCTTGCCGACGCGCGGCGTGCCGACGGAGGTGGCGCCCCTCGTCGAGGCCATGAACGGGCTCATCCTTCGCCTGCAGGCCGCTCTGGCCGCCCAGAAGCGGTTCGTCGCCGACGCGGCGCACGAACTGCGTACGCCGCTCGCCGCGATGCAGATCCAACTCGACTCCCTCGGCGGGCCTGCCGGTGGCGGGAGCGACGCGCGGCGTACGGCGCTGGCGGACGGCCTCCGGAGGGCGAACCGGCTGGTGGATCAACTGCTCCGTCTCGCCCGGCTCGACGACGGTGCCGAGGCGCGTCCTGCATCCGTCGACCTCGGCCAGCTCCTGCTCGACTGCGTCGCCGACCACGTCGTGCTCGCCGAGCGCAAGGACATCGACCTGGGCGTGCATATCGAGACACCCGCGACGCTTCACGCGTCGGAGGACGAGGTCCGCGTCCTGTTCGCCAACCTCGTCGACAACGCCCTGCGCTACACGCCGTCCGGAGGCCAGGTCGACGTCCGTCTGCTGAACCGGGACGGTGCGTGCGTCGTCACGGTTCGGGACACCGGCTGCGGGCTGCCGCCGGGAAGCGAGGGCCGCCTGTTCGACCGCTTCTTCCGGGCCGCGCCACCGGAAGTCGAAGGCACAGGGCTCGGGCTCGCCATCGCCCGCCGCATCGCGGAGCGCAACGACCTCGGCCTGACGGTCGAAAACCGACGTGACGGGCAGGGGACCCTCGCAACCGTCAGACTGCCGGCCTGAGGCCGAGCCTGCGGCTCCTTTGGACGAAGCTCATTCTGCCCTCATTATGGCTCGCTATCACGGTGCCCGACCATGACGGACGGGAGACGGGGATGAGCGAGATCCAGCGCCAGATCTTGAACAAGGTACCGGAGGTCACCGCGGTCTTCTGGGTCATCAAGATACTGTCCACGACCGTCGGCGAGACCGGCGCGGACTACCTCGCGGTGAACGTCGGCCTGGGTGCCGCCGTCACCGCCACCCTCACGGCCGGCCTCCTCGCGGCCGTCCTCGCCCTGCAGGTGCGCGAGTGGCGCTACTTGCCCTGGACCTATTGGTCGACCGTCGTCCTCGTCAGCGTGGTCGGCACGCAGGTTACCGACATCCTGACCGACAAGCTCGGCGTGAGCCTCTTCGTCAGCACCGGCGTGTTCGCGGCCGCCCTCGCCACCGTGTTCGCCCTTTGGTACGCGACCGAGCGGACGCTCTCGATCCACGCCATCGTGACCCGGCGCCGCGAGGCGTTCTACTGGCTCGCCATCCTCCTGACCTTCGCGCTCGGCACGGCCGCGGGCGACCTGGCTACCGAGGCGCTGGGGCTCGGCTTCAATCTCGGCGTCGTCATCTTCGGCACGATGCTGGCCGCCCTCGCCCTCGCCTGGCGCCTCGGCACGAACCCGGTGACGATCTTCTGGCTCGCCTACATCGTCACGCGCCCCCTCGGCGCATCGCTGGGCGATCTGCTGTCGCAGGCACGGGAATACGGCGGCCTCGGCTTCGGCACGGCCTCCACCAGCCTCGCCTTCTTCGCCGTCATCGTCGCCCTGGTGACGTCCCTGAGCCTCGTCTCCGGACGCCCTGGCGAGCCGGCCGGACAGCGGCGGGCCTGACCGTCCGCCGCCTCCCGCATCCCCATCCTCCAGTCCTTCCAACGCCGCACGACACGGAGCGAATGACCATGCGAAACATCCTCCTCGCCGCCATCGCCGCGACGGTCATCGGCGCCACGGCCGCCCCCCTGGGCCTGCAGGCGATGCAGGACGCCGCCGTCGGAGCGACGCCCAAGGCGATGGCGGCCTCGAAGCTCGGCGACCTCTCCAAGTTCCGGACCATCGTCGTCGACGTAAAGGCGATGACCGACCGGGGCGACCTCGCCGCCGCCAAGACGCGCATCAAGGACCTGGAATTGTCCTGGGACGCGTCCGAGGCCGGCCTGAAGCCGCGAGCCGCCGCCGACTGGCACGTCGTGGACAAGGCCATCGACCGCGCCCTCGACGCGCTGCGGGCGTCGAACCCCGATCCGGCCGCCTGCCGTCGCGCGGTCGACGACCTGCTCGCCATCATCGACCAGACCCACACCGCCTGAGCCGGCACTCGCTTTCCCACGGCAGCCCGATGCAACCGACCGAGCGACCCGGACACGTCGAACCCGCCAAGGTGCCTGAAGCCACCGCCGGGTTCTGGGCCATCAAGATCGTGGCCACGACCCTGGGCGAGGTCGGCGGCAACGCCGTCACGTTGACGCTCGGCCTCGGCTATCTCGCCGGCACGGCGATCTTCGGGGCCGCCCTGGCGGTGCTGCTCGCCGCACAGGTCCGGGCGGACCGCTTCCAGCCGCTCCTGTACTGGGCCGTGGTCACCGCGACGACGCTCGCAGGCACGACCCTCGCCGACTTCTGCGACCGGTCCCTCGGCATCGGCTACGCGGGCGGGTCCCTGGTGCTGCTCGGATCGGTCGTCGCGACCCTGATCCTGTGGAAGCGCACGCTCGGCACGGTCGCCGTGGAGACGGTGCGGTCCCCGCGGGCCGAAGGTTTCTATTGGGCCACGGTCATGTTCTCCCAGACGCTCGGCACCGCGTTGGGCGACTGGATGGCCGACAGCAGCGGGCTCGGGTACAACGGGAGCGCGCTCCTCATCCTCGTCGCGCTGGCCGTGGTCACGGCCCTCCATCTGCGTACGCGCGTTTCCAGGCCGATGCTGTTCTGGACGGCGTTCGTCCTGACGCGGCCGCTCGGCGCCACCCTCGCCAACTCGCTCGACAAGCCGGTCGCTTCCGGCGGCCTGGGCATCGACGACATCACGATCTCCGGCGTCCTCGCGATCGTCATGGTCGGGCTCGTCCTCCTCATCCCGCAGCGTGCCGGTCGCCGGGCGGCCTGCGCCGACGCGCCGTCAGGTTTCCCCTCGAAGAAGGAGCAGGTCCGATGGACGACCGTTACGAACGCGCCCTGAGCAAGGTACCCGAGGTCACGCTGGGCTTCTGGATCGTCAAGATCCTGGCCACCACGCTCGGGGAGACCGGCGGCGACACCGTCACCATGACCCTCGATTGGGGCTATCTCGCCGGCACCGCCCTGTTCGCCGTGCTGCTGGTCGGGCTCGTGGTCGCCCAGATCATGTCGAAGCGGTTCCACCCGGTCCTGTACTGGTCCACGATCGTCGCCTCGACCACCTTCGGTACGACGATGGCGGACTTCGCCGACCGCTCGCTCGGCATCGGATACACCGGCGGATCGACCCTGCTCCTCGCCTGCCTCGCGGCCGTGCTCGGGCTCTGGTATGCGACCGAGGGCACCGTGTCGGTGGACACGGTTTCGACCCCGCGGGTCGAGGCGTTCTATTGGGGGGCGATCACCTTCTCGCAGACGTTGGGCACCGCGCTCGGCGACTGGCTCGCGGACACCGGCGGCCTCGGCTACGAGGGTGGCGCCCTCGTCTTCGCGGCGGCGCTCGCGGTCGTCATCGCCCTGTACTACCGGACCTCCGTTTCACGGGTCACGCTCTTCTGGGCGGCGTTCATCCTGACCCGCCCGCTCGGGGCCACGGTGGGCGATTTCCTCGACAAGCCGGTCGCCGACGGCGGGCTGAACCTGAGCCGGCCGCTCGCCTCCGCCGTGATCGGGGCCTTCATCGTCGCGCTCATCGTCCTCCTCCCGCAAAGGGCCGGTCGGCATCCGACAGAGGGAGCGCAGGCGTCGCGGTGACCCGGACGTTCCCGTGCGAGCGCCGAACGGCCACCGTGCCTTGCCCGCAGCTTCCGGATCGCCACGTCCAAGCGTATGAGGAGGGGGAACCTCTAGGGCCATAGCATGCCCGCTGCGTTACGCGACGACTTCATCGGGCTGGATGAGTACGAACGCCTTTGCGAAGCGGCGGAGGAAGGGGAGCGGCTGGAGTACATCGACGGGCAGGTAATCCGCATGCTGGTCGGCGGCTCCATCGCCCACGATGCCTTGACCCGGCCCCTCGATGACCTGACGGTACGACCGCGGCGGGAAATGGCTCGAATACCAGACGCTGCCGGACCTCATGCATTTCGTCCTTGTCGCGCAGGACCAGCGCCGGGTTGATTTCTTTCACCGTCAGGGAGACGGATGGCACTACGAAGTCCAACAAGGACCAACGCCGTCCTCCGGCTAGCGGCCATCGGGGTCGAGTTGAGGCTCGACGATCTCTACTCGTCCATCCCGATGCTCGCCCTGGAGGACGGCGACCTTGCTACCCAAGCCACGTTCGCCCCCGCTCAGGTATCGGGCATCGCGGGGATGAAGGGTCTTCCACGCTCGCCGGACATCTACGCCAAGGTTACGGAGATGGACGCCGGCGAGTGTGAGGCGGCCGTAGCTGCCATCGTCGGCTTGGTCGGTACGCCCGCGATGGTGGACTGAGAGTCCGTACTGCCGGAGCGGTTGCAGGACCGGCTGGATGCTGTTCTGAGCGCCAGCACTTACAATGAGGCAGTCCTTTCAGGAGCCGGGCGGCTTAATCATAACCGAAGGGGGGCGGCCCCATGAGGGCTTGGGCCTCCTCCGACGCCCGGTCGACGTTGCGAGGGTGTTTGCCCGCTCTGGCACCCGCCGCGACGACCAACGCCGGATGGAACCCCGTCTTCCTTACCCACTCCGAACCTAAGCGGTCCGTACCCCGACGGCTTCGGCGGCCATGGCGCTCAGCAGGTAACCATCCCCGAAGCGTTGGATCTCGGTCACCAAAGGGCACTGACGAAAGCTCGATGTTGACAGCGGAGAGCATCTCTGAATCAATGCTCTACCGGCCTGAAAACCGGCCGATATGCCGGCGAGGTCAGGCTTCTCAGTAAATCGGTCCACATAACTCGCTTCCCGGGATATGTTTTACTGAGAAATTACAGGCCGTCCCGTCACACGTCGAGATTCGCCACGCTCAGCGCGTTCTCCTGGATGAACTCGCGGCGGGGCTCCACCACGTCGCCCATCAGCTTGACGAACAGGTCGTCCGCGTCGGTCGTGTCCTTGACCTTCACCTGCAGGAGCGAGCGCACGTCGCGGTCGAGCGTCGTTTCCCAGAGCTGCTGGGCGGTCATCTCGCCGAGGCCCTTGTAGCGCTGGAGCTGCAGCCCCTTGCGGCCGAAGGCCATCACCGCCTCGAACA